>MWDD01000020.1 GCA_002070375.1 bacterium ADurb.Bin157
ATATTTTAAAGTCTTCTGATCTTATTCTCAATTAACTTAGGTCTTTTTAAAGACCGCCCTGCCGAGGCAGGAAATTCAGTTTATCATTTTACCTTTTTAATGTCAATATTTTTTTTTAATATTTTTAATAAAAATTAAACTTTAATTTGCACAAGTTGGTATAATTATTAATGTACATATCAACAATTAGGAGTTAGAGATGAATTGTAAATTTACACATTTCTCGCTTGTTCTGATTCCTGCTTTATTTTACACATTTTTTTGTTTAACCGCAGCTTCTGCTCAGTCTCCTTTTCAAGGGAACCCTGTCAGCATCAATGTAATTTCGCCAATCATTGAAATTGATCCCTCAGAAATAAAAAAAGCAGAAGTAAAAAAAGCCGAACAAAGCCTTTATCCCTGTGAGGGAACTATCAACTGCCAATACGCGCAAAATGTTCGTAAAGGGCCTTGGGGCGAAATAATGACAACTTATAAACCCGGCACTAAAGTTACAATACTTGGCAGAGAAGATAAATGGTACATTATAAACCATAACGGCAAAAAGGCATATTTACATGTCTCTCTTGTAGACACCCCACACACACCCGCTTATGACGGATACCATCCTTACGCATACGACAAAAACGACACAAAGACAAACACACAAACGGCCACCCAAAGTTCCCCTCAAAACTCAGAAACACAATCGGGTAGCGGTGTAAACGGCATAAACGGCCCCGGCATCCCCGACTGCATCCTTAAAGGGATTGAAGAAGCGAAGAAATCTAAATGGTTTACTACCAAAGACAAATGCTTGCAGTATGCCGGAACAATAGCTTACAAGGCCGGAGCCAACGTAAGCGCCGGAAACTCTATTTACCCTCACAACGCCTACAAACCCGATAAAACTCTCAGAGGCTCGCGCATTTTAGACCTTAAAGATGCCGCGCTTAACGGAACCCTTAAACCCGGCATGCTTATACATGTTAAAGCCGCCTACGACAAAGACCCCGCCTACAACCCCTCAACCAACGCACATCACTGGTTTATGTATGTCGGCCTGAAAGATGGCGTGCCGATGTTTGCGGACACCCAAAACAAGGGCAACCTGCAAACCATCGAAAATGTTAACAGAATTATGTCCGGCGGCAGAATTTTGCTTGATGACTATAAAAGTTACGGCAACATAAGACGCGTAAGTGCAATATATGATCCCTTTGCAGATCAACGTTGAAATCATTTTTGGTGCATATCTGTTGCAAATATTCTAATATTGGAGTATTTTATTTGCAACTTTGCTAACGGAGGCATTTTTAATGCTCGATATTAAATGGATACGCACCAATCCACAAGCTTTTAAGGCTGCAATGATTAAACGAGGTCTTGCATCTGCAGAACACGCAACAAACATTGAAATTTTAGCCAAAGAGGGCAACCCCGACAACCAAGACGATAAATTAAAAGCGCTTTTAAAGCATTCGGATGAAGTATATATAGAAAAGATACAGCCTATCGAGGCTCTTGACATAAAAAGACGCGATTTAATCAGCAAAACCGAGTCTTTGCAAGCAGAACGCAATACGATCAACAAAGAAATAGCACGCAAAAAGGCTGCAAAAGAGCCCTGCGAAGATCTTTTCGCCGGAATGAAAGAAATGGGCGCCAAAACCAAAGAATTCGAAAAAGCACTCGAAGCAATTGACCTTGAGCTTACGGAGCTTCTGATGGGTATACCTAACGCACCCTCTGATACCGTTCCGGTTGGCGCCGATGAAAAAGCAAATATCGAAACACGAAAATGGGGAACTCCCCGTGAATTTTCTTTTAAAGTTTTAGATCACGTTGATCTGGGCGCTAACTTAGAAATATTAGACTTCGACCGAGCTGCAAAAATTGCAGGCGCCAGGTTTTCCGTATTATCGGGTGCCGGCGCAAAACTCGAAAGAGCCTTAATCAACTTTATGCTTGATACCCACACAATTCGCCACGGTTACCGTGAAGTGCAACCGCCGGTATTGGTCAACTCAGAAGCCCTTAGAGGCACAGGTCAACTTCCCAAATTTGAAGAAGACCTTTTTAAGCTTCAAGGTTTCGACTATTATTTAATTCCTACAGCCGAAGTACCTGTTACAAATCTTTATGCAAAAGAAATCTTAAAAGAAGCAGACCTGCCCATTAAGCTTTGCGCTTATACTCCGTGTTTTCGAAGCGAAGCCGGAAGCTATGGCAGAGACACAAGAGGCTTAATCAGACAACATCAATTTGACAAAGTCGAATTGGTTAAGTTCGCTCACCCTGACAACTCTTATGATGAGCTTGAAAAACTTCTGAATGATGCCGAGCATATTTTGCAGTTACTCAACTTGCCTTATCGAGTAGTAACGCTTTCTTCAGGCGACATGGGCTTTTCTTCCGCCAAAACATATGACATTGAAGTTTGGTTACCCTCACAAAATTGCTACCGCGAAATCAGCTCTTGCAGCAATTTTGAAGATTATCAGGCACGAAGAGCACAGATTCGCTACAAAGGAATAGACGCCAAATCAAAGACTTCATTGGTCCACACCCTTAATGGCTCGGGGTTAGCAATCGGCCGAACTTGGCTCGCCATAATCGAAAACTACCAGGATGAAGGCGGCAGAATTTTCATTCCTGAAATCTTACGTCCTTATATGGGTGGTTTGAGCCACATTGAAAAGTCTTGATTAGAAAAGGCATAATTTTTATAATTCTGTTTTTGCAAAGCATGGCGATGTGCGGTTGTATTACATCTTCGCATCGCCCTGCGAGTGCGCCTGCCAATAATGAAGTTTTTCTTAATCTCAGCGGGGTTCTTTCTTTTTCGAACATTGGCTTTCATTACACTCTTGCCGAACACAACACTAACAGCATCTCAAAATCAGCGTTTTCTATAACTATTGAAGACGAAAATACCGAATCGGTCGTCCCGGATGTTAACGGCGCTTTCACATTCTCCCCCATTTCTGCGCGCACTCAAACGGTAATTTTTGCAAAAAAAACAAACCAACCGAACTTAACTTTAGAAGCCGCTTTATACAACGGCGAAGAATTGTTAAGCAATAAAAGCGTAGAAATTAGTTTAAATTCTACCGCGCGATCTTTAATTTACAGATATTTACGCGATCATTACGGCAAAGTCTTAAACCCCGCCGAAATCAGCGATTCAGAGTTATTAAATACAGCCGAAGCAATCGCTTTTGTTTTAGAACAAAGGCCCGAAAAGCTGGCATCTCAAAGACTTGATCAGATCGCCGAAGTAAAAATCGCTTTTATTGAAGCAGCTGATAAAATCTACAACGCCGGTCGCGGGCAAACCTTATACAAGCACGTTTTACTCGCTTACATGGCCGGCGACAACAATTTACACTCAAAAATGCGCGCCCAGTGCGAAGCCTTGGCGAAAGCCGGAGAACAGCCCCAAACTGCTGTTTTGATCTTTTCAGATTTATACGAAACCGGCGCTTCCGTTTCAAAACTCAGCGCGAACACTCTTATTGAACTCGATAAAATCGGTAAAATTGACTCTACTGACCCTGCAAAACTAAAATCTTTTATCGAAATTTCCCGCCGCGCCTACCCGGCCACCCACTACACCCTATATATCGGCTCCCATGCCGATGCCTGGCGCCCGGCCAACAATCTCAGGTCTTGGCTGTTATCTGACGACGATCCATCCGCCCCATACGGCGCAAAAGGCAGTTTAACAGACATAGCGCGGGCAATAGAAGGTTCTGTCGAAACTTTCGCATCAACAAGGCGCCCTTTTGGCCTTCTTATACTCGACGCCTGCAACATGGCCTGTATTGAAGCCGCTTACGAGCTGAAAGACTGCGCCGAGCGCACTATCTTTTCTCAGGCAAAAGTGCCCGCAAACGGCATTCCCATTAACACCTGGCTCACATGCGCCCCTGCAGATAAAACGCCCAAAGCGATCGGATCGGCAATTTGCGCCGCTTATAAATCCGCTTACATCGATAAGCGCGTGGCAGCGACCATTACCATGATAAACAACAACGAACTGCCTGCTTTCGTTCAGGCATTCGATCGGATTTTAAATTCTTTTTTGATAAACGATGAATACTACACCCATGCCTTTGGGGAATTAGCTGACAATGTCGCCGAGTTGAACGATGATTCCTCGGTGAAACGCTATGTTCTGCAGGCTTTTGAGAACATCGACTACCGAGACATAGGGCACTTAATGTCTTTAATCCACGACACAGAAGATAACCCCCAGATGGCTTTTTCATGGGAATTCTGTGACGCCGCCCAAACCATATATTCGAATAACCTGATAGAAACGTTTTACGAACATGGCTTCAGAGACGCAACAGGCTTATTTGTCACTTTCCCTCAAAAATCTGTGTATAACAGTGATTACATCGGCAACAACCCAATTTACCATAGCTACTTTTCACACAAGTTTTGTCTAAACTCAAAATGGCCTGACATACTCTCGGCGATGTAGCAGAACGGATTTGAAATGAATTGCTCCGAAAAAAAATACCAAATTACAGCCATATCAGATGCCTTAACTGACATCATAGCGCAGGTTAACGACGATTTACTCGAGAAGTTAGGCCTGCCAAAAGGCAACAGTATTGCGCTAAACGAAGAAAACCTCAAAAAGCTTTCGGAAATCGTTAATTCGTGCAAAACGCGCATCAGTCCCGGCGGGTCGCCCACCAACACTATCTACGGCGCCAGCAATTTAGGAATGCGCTGCGCTTTTATCGGTTGCGTAGGCTCTGACGACTTTGGTTATGACTACATCAATAATTTGCGAGAAAACGACATAGACACCTATGTTTCGATAAAGCAAGGTAATTCGGGCCTCTGCTACACGCTTATCAGCCCCGACGGACAACGCACCTTTGGCTTAGACTTTGGTGTCGCAAAGCAACTGTATCCTTACGAGATTCTGCACAGCCTTGTTAAAGATTCGGAATTTTTACACTTTTCAGCTTATGAGTTCAGAGGCGACAATCCTATAAACATAGCAACGCGCCACGCAGCCGAAATAGCACGCCGTTCAGGCACAAAAATCTCGTTCGATCTGGCTGACAGCTTGGTGGTTGGCAGCTCAAGAGAAAAAATTGAAGAGCTTTTTGCCGAGCCCATCGACATTTTATTTGCTAACGAAGACGAGGCAAAAGCCATGTGCGGCGGCGAAAACTACAAAATGATGCTTGATTACGCGAAACTTGTTGTTGTAAAGCTGGGAAGCAAAGGCTCGTTAGCCATAAATTCAGAAGGCACAACCCGCGTTTCTTCGTATAAAGTCGAAGATGTAAAAGACACTAACGGCGCAGGCGACAATTTTCAAGCCGGTTTTTTCTATGGCCTCCACAAAGGACTTGATTTAGAAACCTGCCTAAAAATAGGTAATTTTTTGGCCGCAAATATAATACGAAGAATAGGTGCTCAATCGCAGGTAAAAATTTCCGGAATCGAGTTCATTATTTAGTCTTGTTTTTTTGATGTTGTAATGATAGATTTTAGAAACTAATCAGAAAGAGGTTTGCAATGAAATTAATTACACATGCAACAGTTGTCACTTTTGGCGACAACCACAGAGTTATCAATGACGGCGCTATAGCATACGACGAAGATAAAATTCATGCCATAGGCACCACCGAAGAATTAAAAGCCAGGTTCCCTAAAGCAAAAGCGAAAAACTTGAACGGCAAACTCGTCACCCCCGGGATTGTTAACACTCATATGCATCTTTATTCGACATTCTCGCGCGGCATAAGCTTAAAAGATGCTCCGCCCGAAAATTTCACTCAAATTCTTGAACGCTTGTGGTGGCGTCTTGACAAAGCTTTAACCAAAGAAGACCTTTATTTGACTGCAATGATTCCTTTAATGGAAGGCGTCAGAAACGGTGTTACAACTTTAATCGACCATCACGCAAGCCCGAATTATATCAAAGGCTCTCTCTCGATACTAAAAGATGCATACAGAAAATGCGGTGTCAGAGGCAGTTTGTGCTATGAAATTTCAGACAGAGACGGTCAGGAAAAATGCAATGAAGGTTTTGAAGAAAACGCCGCATTTATCAAAAGTTTAAAGTCCGATGAGCATGACATGGCCGCTATGATAGGCCTGCACGCAAGCATGACCTTAAGCGAAGAATCATTAAAAAGAGCCTCAGATCTTAGCAAAGAACTCAAAACAGGTGTACATATTCATGTCGCAGAAGATCAGGCTGATAACGTTGATGCGATTAACCGAGGTTATCGCTCAGTTGTTGACAGACTTCATAAGTTTAATCTCACCGGCCCCGAAAACATTTTCGTACACTGCGTAAATTGCGACGAACATGATATTTCCACCTTAGCTTTGACAAACACAAACGTTGTTCATAATCCCCGCTCAAACATGAATAACGCGGTTGGCTGCGCAAAACTCGAAAAAATGATGGCTGAAAAAATTTCTGTCAGCTTCGGAACAGACGGAATGTCCGCTTCACCTCTCGTAGATCTTTGGACAGCAAACATATTACATAAACATCAAGCACGCGATCCTCGCAAAGCTTACGGCGAAATTTGGAAAATGTTTACAGTAAACGGCCCCAAACTTGCGTCTAAAATGTTTAAAAAGAAAATCGGAACCATTGAAGAAGGCGCAGCACCTGACTTGGTAATCTGGGATTACATTCCACCGACACCGGTTACAGCCGACAACACTCTCGGACACCTCACCTTTGGATTGCCTTTCGCAAGAGTAAACAGCACTATTTGCCAGGGCAAAACCATTATGGAAGACGGCAAGCTGACTTTCTTGGGCGAAGGCGAAGAAGAAGAAATGATGGCCAAATCAAGAGAACTTGCAGCCGCATTATGGGAACGTTTCTGATTCGTTCTTTATAAGTAGTAATATTACAGAGAGAGCGGTTATATATCGCTCTCTTTTTTTATGCCAAAATTCTTCTATTGTGCGCACAGTGGTGAAATGTAAAAGTAGTTTCTCGATGTAAAAGTAAGTTCATTGTGTAAGAGTTGTTTCACGAAAATATCTATAATAGCAAAAAAAGAGCATCTTTTCCTTTATTTTGGCTCAAAAATTCTAGTATTTTAGCGAATACAAGAATTAAATAAGTATAAAAAAGCGTCAGAATCCGTGAGATTTTTAGTTTGTGAAAGACTTGTTTCACGTTTTTTTTTGCTTTTCGATTCTATTTGTAACTCGCCATTAATGCTGCTTTGGATAGTCTGCATCTTTTTTCTAATAATGGTAGTAGCTGCGGAGTCAATATGACTTTGTCTTTTTCAATTTTTTTAACAGCAAGTTTATCCAGTGTTTTTGTACCGAATAAATACTTAAACATTTCGTATGGAGTTCGCCCATTTAGACTTTTTCTGGGAGTTGAATTGATATGTGCCATAGCAATATCTACGTCTTCTTGTGTAATTCCCTTAAATGAAATAGCATTTGGAAATATATCCCTGACATAATTGTGGTTGGTCTCTACATGAGGCTTTTCCGATGGTTTTTGAGGGTTACAATAAAAAATATTTGAGCGAAGCTTATTTGCTTTTTTGTTGTATTCGAATAAGTTGTGTATTGCGAATTCGGTTCCGCGATCTGTGAGCAAAAGCGAAAAAAGTTTAGCATAGTCCTTTTTGCCTAATTTTTCTTCTAACAGATCTAAAACAGAAGCCATAGAGGCAGACGTCTTTTCTGTATGCAGAAAGCCAAGCATTAAATTGCTATTTTGAAACATAAAGGTCTGAATATAAGGTCCGCTTGGCTCGTTGTAGAGAGTATCCATTTCTGTTGTTGGTATATCAGGATTATCTTCTTTAAATTTTATGTAGTCGTCATATGTATGATGCTTATAGTTGGCAGGAGTTTTTCTGGGTTTTGTTTTCTTTCTGGCTTTCATAGAAACCTGCCGTCGAAGAGAAAAATTGTTTATTCCAGATTCTTTGAATATCCCAGATTCAATATAGGTATAGAGGGTTTTTACAGACAATTTAATTTCCGGATGATTAGTTCGTATTTGGTATAAAGATTGTCCTTGCTTTAACAATGGAGACAAGACCTGCGCTATAAAGTTCTTTTCCGTCTCTGTTAGATTTACCCCCTGCCGTGTATCTGAGAGTTTGAATCGATACGATTTATGTGCGGAATCGGCATTGTAATAGCATTTACCTTGTCGGCAAACATAGCGTTTATCACAACCATTGCAGACACCTTTGCGCTGCAGACGTTCACAAAACTCCTTATAGCTTGAACATCGACCTTTGCGTTTATCCTTACAGTTCCTGACATGAATACAAAAACCGCATGGGCCACGTCCATAGGAACTAGAAGGCTTTGCGATTTTATACCTTTTTATCTCCTTGCTCACAGTAGAGGCACTTTTAGATATCCCAACGGCTATCTCTGCTTTTGTTTTACATGAATCAAGACCACTCTGAATACTCTTACGTTCTTCGAGCGTTAAATGGACTCCTGGCATCTTTTATCTCCTAATTTAGATTAAATTAGAAGATAACGTGAAACAAACTTTTCATTTTACAATTATGCGCACAGTTGCCTCGAAACTATTGACGCTTAACAGATTTTTCTCTATAATTAAGGGTACATAATTGAAATTTACCGGAGGAGATATTATGAAAAAGTCTTTTATATTATGCTTAATTTCAGTATTTATTTTACTGTTTTTTGTAGAATCTGCCGAAGCAGGCTTTTCTCCATTTAAGGATATTGAGCACACGCGCAACATTAACAATCAAGTAAAAGGCATTTATCGAGAGCGCAAGTCAATAGAGCGCTTCGCACAAAGTGCCGACACATTAGCAAAAGAATATAATGCGTTAGATAAAAACGACAGCAAAAACTATTTGAAAATACTTAATATTGCTGCAGCTATAACAACCTTAGTAACAGAATTTAACAATTTAGCTCCAAAAGCCGAGCAATTTTACAAGGCTGCAGAACCAAGCCTTGACTATTTAAGTCGTTATACCGATAAAACAGAAGAATTGACAGTAATGGGGCAATCTGTTCAAGTAAAAACTTTATCAGAAGGAAAAATTAACAGTTTAGCAAGAAGAAATGGCATTAGCCGCGCCTGGGGTGCCATAAAAGAGAATCCCATCAACATTTTTAAATGGGGAAGATTAAAAAGCGAATATAAACTCGGAAAAGCAGAAGCCCAATACTCTTTAAAATGCGCACAGATCGCTTTTGAAGCTTCAACCTATTATGACACAATCAGACGAAGCATGCAGACATTGTTAAATATTCAAGACGACATAAAAAAAATTAAAGGACTTAATCTGGTTTCAATTATAAATGCCGGTACAACAGTTGCCAAAATTTACGACGCCGTTGGTTCAATAGAGGGCGTTTACATTGCTGCAACAAACGGAACAACAAAACTAAATAAGCGTTTTTCCGAAATGCTTGACGCCCAAAGCAATTATGCGGCGGAACTAAAAGCATATAACAGCAAATATAAGGGAATTCGAATTACCCTACAAGCCCCGGCGGCCTCTTCTCCGAGCAACGCCTCCTCTCCGACCAACGCTTCTTCTGACAAAGCCTCTGAACAGCGCATTGATACAACCATAAGCAACATAAACTCCGGAATGACTTTATTAAATGCCGCCGATGAATATGCCAAAGCCTATAAAGCCTATGTTGCCGTATCGCAAAACCCCAATTCTGATCCCAAAGAAGTATATGAAGCAGTCACAAGATTCAAAAATGCCAAAGACTTGTATGAACAGCTTAAACAACAACAATCGGGCAAATAATTTTTTTTAAAAAATAATAAATAACTTTTAACAATTTGCTTGCAAATTTACATCAAATCTGGTATTATATATTCATACGCAGTTATGAACGATCGGGACGGTTGAATGGAGAATTCTCCGGGCTGGTGCGAGTAAGTGTGAAATATCATAGGAGAATTTATTCATGAAAATTTATGTTGGAAACCTTCCTTACAGTGTTCGCGATGCAGAACTCGAAAACCTTTTCTCACCCTACGGTGAAGTTACCAGCGCTAACGTTATTATCGAACGCGAAACTAACAGATCAAAAGGTTTTGGTTTTGTTGAAATGCCCGGCAAAACTGACGCCGAAAAAGCAATCAACGAACTGAACAACAAAGAAATCAACGGTCGCGCTCTCAAAGTTAATGAAGCAAAGCCCCGCGAAGATCGCCCGGCTCGCAGACCTCGCTACTAATTCTTAGTTAATAAAAACACCGTCGATAACTCGACGGTGTTTTTATTTTAGGCTGATGACATATAGATAAAAAAAAGCCGGCCGTTTAACAGCCGGCACAAGTTTTTAATCAATCTGTTGAAAGATCGTTATTTGAGTTCTTCGCTTCCTCAATAAGTTTAGAGTTATCTAATGCCATTTCCTTCATTAAAAACAAATCTCTTTTATTTTCTGCAAGATTTTTAAGCTGTACACGAGCATTATAGTCTTTTACCTTATCTTCATTCTTACTGTCATCCATCCAACCGAGATTGCAGCTTTCATACAACTTAATAAAGTCGTCGCGCTCTGTTTTACGCTGAGAAATGTACCCCGCCAATTCTTCAGATGAAGCATTTGGGTATTGAGCCTTAACTTCTGCCTCTATATTCGAATCTGAAGATTCTTCTTTAAACATATCTATTGCGTAGCTGACCTTATCTTTTGAGTCGGGTTCAGTGTATGTTTCGCCCTTTTTTTCCGCTTTTTCTTTTTTCTCTTTTTCGTCTTTTTCAAACTTTTCAACCTGATCCTTCATAGATCTGTCAGTTGTTTTCATTTCTAATACACGTTTAAGCAGCTCAGCTTTGCTTTTAGTTTCGGGATCATCGCTTTTAAGCTTTTCACTTAAATCTTTACCTTCACTTCCAAAACTGTTTTCAGCAAATTCATCTTGGCTGTCTTTAATTTGCTCTTCAAGTTTTTCAACATACTTAGCCGCTTGGTCAGAAGGTCTCTCTTTACTTGTAACATCAGGCAACTTCGAAGCATCGTCAGAGCATTCCAATTTTTTTAATTCGTCTCTGGTGTCATCAAGGTCTTTAGCGTCATCCGAGCCAAACCACCCGAAAAAATACGTACTTGAATCTACCTTCTTAATCTGATCATTTATATCTTTTAAGTTTTCATTCGAAATATCTATAATTTCTTTTTGTTCTTTCAGTAAATCGGCTAATTGATCATCAGGCAAATTTTTAAGGCTGTCCAGCGAAAGCGCTCCATCGTTTATATAGGCGCTGTCAGAGTCCTTAACCTCCATTTTGGCTAAATCTTCAGAGGACATTGCAAAAATATCGCCCCTATTAGTAGACAGTTTGTTGTAATAGTCTTCCCTGATTACTACAGAGGTATGCCTCATTAGAGTTTCTTCAAGCCCGGAACCCGGCGTTTTCGCTTTCAAAACAAGTTCAATATCGACTTTTGCCTCTTTGTATGACTGCTCTTTTTCAGAAACCGTATCTCTGTTAAGCACTATGGAATCAACAGCAGTTGACAGCGGAATGTTCCCTGATACAGCTCCCCTGGTTAACATGTTCCCTGTGAGGGTGTAAGTAACTTTATAAAACTTGTCTTTCGACAGAACTTTTCCTGCTTCATCTTCATCCGCGTATCTTGTAAACTCAAGTTTTAGAGGTTTTTCGGAAATGACCTTAAATGTCTCTGCTTTTGCCGCTTTAATGTCGGCAGAAAGCCTGTCCGAAATTCTGTCGGCATCTTGTTGAAGCCTTTGCCGCAAACTGTACCTGGCGACTTGCTTAACCGAGTGAGACCAGATGCCGAAGGCAACTCCAAGAATTGTTGAGCCTAACAAAACTCCAATCATCATTTCTACAAGAGTAAAACCGATTCTTTTATGCTTCATATTATCCCCTCTTGCTCCGTCAGTCTTGCTTTGCCTCTGAATTAAAAATAAGCGCGTAATCCCTCAGTGACCTGTCGGGCTGCGATGTCGCTTCTTTATTGCCTTTTTCCTTCCAAGTTATTTGAGCGGAGATACCTAATTCAACAATCTGCTTATACTTATTAACTTCTGCTTTTATAGTATTATCAAGCCAAAATTCTTTATCATCTTTTTTTAGTTCCGCAAAGCTTTTAAGAGTATCAGGATAAAATTCCTCGGGTATTTTACTTTCCTCACCGGCCAATAGCTGCGGAATTTTCTCTTCATATATTTTCATGGGCACATGCTTTACTTCTTCCATGAATTTGGCAAGCAAATCTGAAGCTTTGGCATAGTTACCGACTTTAACAGTAGTAGTAGCGCTGCTGCTTAATAAATTAACAATAGGAATAAAAGCTATGGCAAGTATCGCCGCCGCTATAACTACTTCAAGTAATGTAACCCCAAAACGTTTATTGATCATTTCAATCTACCTTCCAGCTATTCCACTTTTGCGCCATTGCAAGATTGTATCTTCGAGGGTCGTATTTTCCCGTTTCGGGGTGTAACGAACCCATAGAAGGTCTTAAATATGATGAAACATAATCAATTAACAAATCACCCATCATTCTTGTTCTTGCATATTCATTTGTAACCCAGTTCCCTTGAATATTCAGCTTCGTATTGCTGCCTAAATAAATGCATCTGTTAGTATATACAGACCCCTGAATAACATACTCTCCTTTTTCAGCTAAAACCAGCCCTCCGTTTCGGGCTATCAAACTAAATACGGTAGGTTCTTCGCCAACTTCAACGTATTTTATATTACAGTTTAAAATAATATTTCCCGAGCACACTATCATGCCTTTACCGGTTACATACAGAGTATCAGAGCCTTCGGGCTTAAAGGCTTGCCCCGCAGCTTCGCCGCCGATCGAACCTGAAATATATGTTACTCCGTTAAGCTGCAATACTTTTTTGCCATCGATATCAATCATACGATTCGGTAAATCGTCTATAAAACCTTGATAATCTTTATAGAAGTAATTTGATTTTTTGGCATATTGCTCATTCGTATACCAGTTTGCAGGCATGTTTTCCATCATGTTTGGATCATAAATAGAAAATGTGGTATCAGATTGATTCTTTTCTACGTCATACGCTTTTAAGCAAAAAATATCATAATCATACTTGGTAATTTTTGTGTCTACCCACCAATAAGGAATAGGAATCGGAGGCACGTTGCACCAAGGCGGCGGGAAAGGCAACAGAGGCAGTCGGTCTCTTGCAAGCAATCCCAATATTGTTACTCGCCATTGTCTGTATCTTTTTGCAACCGGGCCTTCAATGTCTCTCGTGAGAGTTGGGTTCCATGAGCTTGTTCCGAAAAGATGCGTTTTGTTTTGTCCTATGCCGAGTGTGGGCAGACAATAGTTCGAGTTTGTGGTTCCCATGTAGGGCAATTCAAACTCTAAGAAAGAATTCTTATCTGCCCCCGAACCAAAAGTGATCCCGGCTTTTTCAAGGTTAGGTACCGGAAAACCAAACGGTCGCTTAATCATGGCTGCACCAAACCCAAAAATATTAGAGCTCGTATCTTCAACATCAGGCAAAAAGTTAAGAATCTTTTTTTCCTTTTTCCATTTTGCCAAACCATCTAGTTTGTCATCCATACCGCCCAATCTGAAATCTTTTTGGTTCCAGAGTCTTTGCGAATCATGGTGTTTTTTTAGAGGGCCGTTTTTGTATTTTTCTCGGTTTTCTAAATAAGTTGGCTTTGTACTTAACTTATCTATATTTTTAATAACTTTGGTATCCATTTGGAAACCTCTGTTAAAATCTCCGGCTTTGAGCTTTATTCCCGAGGGAACCTTTTTACCCTCGGCATTTTTTGTTTTAACTGTATTTGCGTTTACAGTCCAGTCCATGTTGTATTTTGCATTTGTTACGCTCATTGAGCTTGTGCTGCCAAGCATCAGAGGAGCATCGTTTCCCGCAACAAGATTGAGCATTCCATCGCCAAAATTATTATTAGCTAATTTTGGTCCGTCTGTGTCGCCGATTAACGAGCAATTGACAACTAACGGACAATCTGTTGAGGTATCGCCGTTTGAAGCATCGCCCGGCAAATAGTTTACCCTGACCTGCCCGGAATGATCTTTTCTTTTTTTGATTTCGTCTTTTGAAAACACACGGCTTGCGTTGTTATTTACATAGATTTGACCGCCGCGATCATTAAAATTGATACATTCATTACCGGTATTTGCAATAAAAAAGCTATGAATCGGTGCCATTGGCATTATGTCAGACACTTTAAAATCTTTGGTTGCCGATACTCTTCTCGATGACTTTGTTCCGTTAAGAAATGTTATTTCTGATTTAGAGGTAACCTTTATTGTACCGTATTTTTCCACAAATCTGCTCATGTCTGACGGAACTTTAACAGAAGACGGCCAAAGCTTATCTTTTGAAGTAAAAAAATCGCCTTCGTCGTGTGATGACATTTTTATTGGGTAAACATCAGGCCAATCAAGCAAATTATTAAATAAAGCGTGTAAAAGATTATGCAGTCTTGATATATCACCGAGCCCCACACCCTCGCTTCTCATGTCAAAGGCACCGGCAACATCTGTATCTTTTGTGGCCGGCTTGACAAAATAATCTATAAACTGCACAGGGTCGATTTTTGCTATTTGAATGTCTCCGACTATCGGTATATTCAAGTTAAAGGGGATTGTAAAGTCTAACACTTTAATTTCTTTGGGAAACTCGAAAATGATATTTGGAATACCCATATTATCTAAGAAGTTTTTAACTGCGGGCGCTATCGCATAAGGCACATCTATTCCGGGGACTTGGTATTCTTCACCGTCAACAGACTTAGGAGTAATTTTATAAGCGCTTTCAATTTCGACAGTTACATTTAGATCCCAGTCTTTGACTTTTTCAAAGCCGGCATACTTGACAAATCCTTCTAATATACCGTCTTTATCATCTGCTATCAATTGTGCTTTTGTATACTCAAACTTGTTTTTCAGCCCTTCTTTTTCGAGAATGCTGACATCAAGAGGCAGATCATCGCCCAACTCAGGGTTAAGCTTGTTAGAGTCGCCGCTTATTACAGGCAACGGATATCTCAATATCACCGAAAGCCGGTCGCTTGGCGAGCCCGGTTCAAAGGCTTCGGACCTGTTGATTTCTGCTGACACCACTTTCATTGCCCTATTTAAGCCGGCATCGGCAAGAGAAGCGGCCTGGTCACCGCCTATTGCCCTCTCGGTGTTTCGGGTTTGACCTGTAGTGTGAAACCCAAAAAACATCCCTGCAATAAAAATTACTGCCAGAATTAGAATAACAATTATCAACGCATTAGCTTTTCGATTATTATTTTTCATCTGTTTCACCTACCAGGAGTCAATTTTTTTTCGAGGTCAGAGGACATTTTAATATCAGTGGGATACCAGCTTTTAGTTTCTTTGAACGCACCCATGATATCTTCGTATTTTAAATTTGTCTTGTTGGACAAATTGTGTTTTGTTAAAGCCTGCTTAAGCAAGCCGGGGTCTATTTTTTCAAGTTGATTAAACATTGTATAAGCGCTGGCAACGCTATCAGCAAGGGGGCCATAGAACTGTTTGAGTTCTTGCGCCTTCTTAACGTATTCAGAAAAAGCCTGCCTGAATTTTTCTTTGTCTTCCTCGAGTTGATAAATTTCCATGAGACCGCCCCAGCCATACAGCTCTTTAAATTTGTTTCCTGCGGCGTTTTTAATTAGGTCCATAAATTGTTTTTCAGCCGTCTTTCTGTCTGATCGGTCCATTGAGGACACCGCATCTAAGAAAGTTTCATCATGCTCGGCATTTATTAGATCTCTAAGCTCGGGTGACGCCCCTGCCGGGTATTTTCTTTCACGGGGTACAGACTGAATTCTTTTCATGACATTCTCAAGTTGTTCTTCTATTTTTGTTACATTGGGTTTAACACCCAAGCCGCTGCTTCGAGTATCGGTACCCTTTCCTGAATAGTCAGAGGATTGGGAATAAGATGGGGAGGAGCCGGAAGAAGATGATGACGAATATGACGAAGATGTTGCACCGCCACCTGACCGGACACCGCCGCCTGACGACCCCGAACCGGCTCCTCCGGAGGATGAAGAGGCGTAAGGACTGCCCGAAATACTTCTTGCGGTAAGATTAAAAGCCGATTGCTTGCTTATGCCTTCTGTTTCGATTCTTCCTCTGGTTCTTATGCCTTTTTCTCTAAGTTGAAATGAAAGCAAAAAAAGTATAGGAATAAGCAACAAGATGATGCCAATAATTAAAATCTTATTGTCATCAATTTTATATTTAGTCATTATTTCTTTTATAAAATCAGGCATTTTTAAATGCTCCTACTTCAAATTATACTCTAAGAATATCAATATGCCAACGCTTTCGGCAACATAATCAATTATTTGCTATTTCAGGTGTCTGCTTATAAATTTTCAAATAACAATATGTACCGGTCAAAACGCAAGAGATACCACCCAAAAATATGGCGCACTTTAAAGATGTGTAAGCCGAAAACCAACCCATAAATAAGCTTCCTAACGGTGACATTCCGGTAAATGTCATATTTGTTAAACTCATAACCCTGCTAATTTTATCTTTTGAAGTGGTCATTTGCACAAGAGTGTTACTTCCCCCCCAGCCCAAAACGGTGAATGCACCGAAAAATGCCGAACACGTCAGGGCAGTAGACAAATTTTGACTGTAAGCCATCAACATTGAAACAATTCCGAGGGAGCCAAAAGAAAAACAAGTCAATCGATGCATTCTGTCCACCTTTCTGAACGAGGCCAGAATCAACGCTCCCAAGAGCGCTCCGAAGCCCATAGCGCCGGTTAACCAACCAAGTGCTTCAGCACCGCCTTTAAGCACCAAATCTGCAATCAGCGGGTATAAAACCATATGAATCGACATTCCCATAAAACTTACTATACACAAAAGAATCAATACCGGAAAAAGAATCGAATGGTTTCTCACATAAGCGACACCTTCCATAATTTTCTCCCGGTTTGATATCTTTTTTTTGGAACACAACTCAGACTCGTTCAGCGCGTTTTCGCCCGGCAGTTTCATAATTGTTAATATATAAGCAAACGGCAAAAAACAAATAGCGTTAATAATGAAACAAACGCCTTCACCGTATTTAGCAACTATAATGCCCGCAAGAGCCGGGCCTGCCATGCGCGACAAATTAAACCCGGTTGAATTTAATGCAATTGCGTTTGCCAAATATTTTTTATCTGTAAACATATCGTTAACCAAAGAATTTCGGCCTATCATATCGAAAGCGTTTGCAATGCCTAAAATTGTGCTTAAAAGAAGTATCCAATAGACATTAATATTGCCGGTGAGGGTCAGAACACCCATTAACAATGCTTGGCTCATAGCTACCAGCTGAGAAATACGCATAATATTTCGCCTGCCGCGCGTGTCTAAAACAGCACCCGCATATGGCATAAGCAAAAAAGTGCTGAACCAGCTTGAAAAAGTGATTATACCAAGCCAAAGACTGCTCTCAGTAAGTCTGTACACAAGCCAGCCTAGCCCCAACCTCTGCATCCATGTGCCAAAAGAAGAGGCGATATTTGCAAAAAAATACCTTCTGTATTCTCTGTGAGAAAGAGATTTAAAAACCTCGTTTTGTAAATATTTAAGCATATTATTTTCTTATTACAAATTCATCAAGCAAATATGGCTCTTGAACAAAGTAAGAATTTTTTGCGTTTTTAAATAATTGTGCAAAACTTAATTTTTTCACAAGTTTTCTGCAACTTAACCCATATTTCAAGGTAAAAACCTCTAAAAAACCATTTAAATTAAATAAGTTAACGCTGTCGGGCATATAATTCAGCCACTCTTTAAGAACCGCATCATCTACGATGCACGCGATTGACAAAAGCCTATATTTTCCGACGTTAAGATCATAAGGCAATACTATCGTGCGATTAAAGTCCAAATTTACAAAATCTTCGTTATATTTTTCACATGTAAAGTCTGCAGGGAAATGTATATCGTGACCTACCAATATGCCGTCTCTTGCTTGTAGCTCGCCTGTTTCGTCAACCAAAACTGTTAAAACCAAAGTTTTCTTAAAATCAGCCTTATCAACACAAAGTTGATAGCTATAAGACAAAAATTCCCCGGGCCTTGCTTCATTTATTCGAAACTCTGATGGCAAAATTTCGAATACCGGCGACAATACACCGTTATTCGGCAGCACAAAAGCAGTTTCAGAAACCCCGCCGTATTCAATAATCTTGTAAAAATAGCCAAAAGCCTCTAATGAATATGACTTAATCAAATTTTCCCGACTGTTTTCAGGATAAATCAGCGAAGAAAACAACCGATCGTTCCTTAAAGCATCTTCGAAACGGCTCATATCATCAGCAACGACCCGGTCGGCAAGGGCAACTACTATGTCTTCGCGCAACCTGTTGAAACGCCTTAAATAATAATATGGCTTGAACTCAACATCATTACTTAAAATAACCGTTGAACCGCTCGGCAAAGAACTTATAGAACGTTTTACATAGTCTCTGGTTTCGCTGTTAGGAGCTTTAATAGACGTATAACTTGAAATTATCACAAATAAAGAAACAGTAAAACAACACAATTCTTTAATAAATCTGTATTTAATTAAATCAACACTCATGGCAGCGAATGCGGTTAGCGCCAGAATAGAGGGCAACAACATGGTGTGTGCTTCAAAAGCGTTATAATTCAAAATTAAAAACAAATTTAAAAACAGTATCCAAGAAAGCGCTTTAACTAATGTTAAGTGCTCTTTATGCGGCTGAAAATAAAACAATGCCAAAGAACCGACAATAACCCAGTTACTTGAATCAACGGTCACAAACCAAATAAAATATAAAAATCTAGCAAAGACCTCTGAGAAAGAAAAAACAAACAACCCGCCACTATAAATGGTGCCTGTAAAAAATTTCAGAAAATCAGAAAAACTGCCTACAAGCATGGGATCAAACAAAATACCATCGACTTCGCCGAAAGAAGCATAAAGGTGAAGTGTAGGCAAAAGCCCTATTAAAACGCCAAAAATTAAAGCAGAATAAAAATTCTTGTCGGGACGAAACTTATTTTTAGAAGCCATTACAAAAAGAATTAAAGTTAAGGTGTAAAGACCAAAAGTCGGCCTATGACCGACTCCGAGCATACCGACAAGCCCGGCGACAAAACCGAGCCAAGGGGTTGAAACGCCCTGCTGAATTTTTTTCCCCACTATTAACCCGGCCAGAATAAAACAAATCTCAAGAGTGTAGACCTCTGCCGTCAATGATTGTTCTGTATAATTTCGGCCGCACATAAGAAGAGTTCCGGCCAAAAATGCTACCGGAAGAGAAAATCCGTTGGCCACAAACAAAACACAAAAAAGCACTCCGCCAAGAATACTGATTCCCGATGTTAACAAATTAACCGCGTAAGAAGGACCGGCTTCTTTAAAAACTTTAATCGCAATTTTGGCCAAACCGACATACAAAGGATACCCCGGTGCGTGAGGAATATCGTTTGTAGCAGCAGCCAGAACGAACTCAGATGAGTTATACCACCCAAATTCATCAACTACTTTAGGAAGGTATAAAAAAACTCCCACTACTATGAGAGCAAACAAAGTCAGAATAAATTGCTTATGCGATTTTATATTAGATTCAAATGAGTTTATCATTCGGGGATTATATCATAAAAGCCGCTGATTCTCAATAAAACAGCTTAGTTAAAAATGAAACGCTTCGCCCTCAATTTTACTCTTAACTATAAAATTATAATTTTCATTATTTTTTGTTCCATCCCCGTCCCAACGCCCGTTAGCAAAAAATATAAAGCTTATGTTTACATCGCCGAAACAGGAATAGTAAGGAGCGTTTTTAAATAACAAGCTGTCTACAACAGTATCTTTGCGTAACTTAGTCAGCCTGTTCACGCCGTTGTCATTTGTCGTCGGATGAAAAGAAATAATTTTAATTTGCTGAGCACGGTTATGTAACTCTTTCTTCATGGTCAAAAATTCTCTCGTTTCGCCGTTAACGTTTATATAAAAGTTAACCATACCCTCTTGAATCAAATAACCGTAGTAAGTTACAGTCAAAGCCATTTCGCCCGGACGTCTCAGCCAATCCAGCTTAACTTCGACTTTTCCGTCTGCGTCAACAAACTGCTTTACTTCTGAGAAAATAACATCAGTATCCTTCATAGCGGCACCGACCTGATTGATATTTATAAAAACCAAAGCTGTAAGAATAAGCAATGCAATAGATTTTTTCATTTTAATTACCTCCGACAACAATTCGGAAATAACTAAGCAAATTCTATGCCAACTTAATTGTATAAAAAAGATACAATCTTACCATTCCGAGTAAGGAACCCCTTTTTTGTCTTTCTGATCTGTTGCAGAATAAACATCAAACACGTTTCTTTGGTCTGTTTCATTAGCATTGAAAGGGTCTGTGCTTGATTTGGTTTTCCAATCTGATTTTGCTGTAAAAGGATCTAAGGGAATTTTTCTGAGGCATTTTGTCTCTACGAGTTGCTGCAAAGATTCGGGATAATATTCTTCTTCTTGCAAACCGGGTTGCGAAGCTATTTTTCTGTCTCTGAAATAGTCTATCGCTTTTCTCATTTCTCTTAAGTTTTCTCTTAAGGCTTCTTCTTTTTGCCTCAAAACATAGTTCTTAGAGACCGGTAAAGCTGTTGAAGCCAAGATTCCGATTATTACAGTACAGGCAATCAGCTCAATTAAAGATAAACCTTTTTTATTCATTTTATATCTCGCCATATTCAAAAAGATTTCTTTTGTTTATAGTTCCGGGTTCAATTTTTTTATCAAACACCAGAGGCAGTATTTCATCGTCTGAAGAAAGCTCTACGCCTGCTTTAGAGGCGACCCTGCCGACCTCTTTTTCAAGATCTTCCGCTCTTTTGTTTTTAACTGTGGCGGGATGCTTTGCAAATCTGTACAAACTGTTCAAAACATAGGCGAATTTTTCGAAATTTTCCTTCTCTTTTTTATCTTCGGCGAATTTGATAATTTCGTTCAAATTATCTAATTCTCGTTGAATTCTGACTGAAAATTGAGGGAATTCTTCTGAGATTTTTTCTGTCAATTTACGCAAACCTTTTAAGTCCGTTGTCCTAAATTTGGTTTTAGTTTGTAACTGCAATAATTCTTCCTCGGCATACACACCCACAATTTCATTATAAATAGGCTCTCGAAATTCATAAACCAAGGTAATAAGCAATACAAAAATTAAACCGAAAAGAACTTTTTTTTCTCTTGCTCTGAGGTGAAGCGCGTCAAATGCGTCTTCACGATTTTTGGCAAAACTTTTGATAATATCATCTTTCATTTTATCGGTGCCCTCATTTTTACCGTATAACCGGTCCCTTCAGCAAGTAGAATTTCAGTTATAAACGTTGGATTCGATATTTTTTCTACTCCGGTAATAAAGTTTCTTACAGAAGAATAGTCGCCCGCAACTCTCATATCAAATTGATAAGAAGGAATATCAATGTTTTCGTAAGTATCAGAAAATCTATAATGAACATTATCAAGACTGATAGAGCTTTCTGCGGCAATTAAATGTAGTTCGTCGATCAGATCGGGCAATTTGTCTTTTGAAGGAAACAAAGCCTCTGTTTTCATGATAACGCTTTGCAGATCATTAAACTTTTTTTCATCCGCAACAATTAAAGAAGTTTGCTCAATGGCTTTTCTTGCATCTTTTATGGAAGCTTCCATATCATTAACGGCACTTTCGCACGCTTCTTGCTCGGGCAAGATATAAAAGCTCGGCAAACAGAATAATATCAAAATTAATAATACCGGCAATACAGAAAGTTTTTTTAGTTTTTTAATTTCATTCGGATTCATTATGGCAACTCCCCGCTTTCTCCGAGATATTTTAGCTCAAGAACGAAATCAATTTCGTATTCATCGGCAGTTTTAGTTGCTCTTACTTTTCTGTGGCTTTTTATAACAGGCTCAAGAAAAACTGTGTCGGCATATAAATCGCGCAAAAAATCAGTAAGATAAACTAAGTCAGGAGTTTTGCCGTCTAGTTTAATGGTCAACAGTTTTTCTGGTCTGATGCTTATTCTGGAAAATTTAATTTGAGGATCCGAAATTTTTTCAAGTCTGTCTAATAAAACCGAAAGAGAGTTTCTTGAAACAGATGATAAAATTCTGTAATCGTAATATTTTGTTTTAAGTTTTTCTAAAGCTTCAGAATCAGGTTTTCTTTTTTCGAATTTTTCTTTATGTTCGACAATTTTGTCATTTAGACGTTTGGCGGCTTCTTTATATGTTTGAGTCAACTTAACATTTAAATCATATTCATAATAATGATAAGCAAACATCATAATCGGAATAACATAAAGCAAAAGCAAAGCGTTTTTTAACAAAAAACTGCTGCCTGTTCTATAAATAGTGGTCGGCTTAAAATTCAAAACATGTTTCATATATATTTCACCTACTTACTCAGAAGTCCGAGGCAAGGAGCAAAAACAGGTCCGAGGGCCTTGGTTTTCGGAGGGATTTTGTCGGCATTTCTCAATTCCTCAAAAGGATTGAATACCCTGCATGGGGTTTCGAGATACTCTGATAAAAACACGGGCAATCCTTTTAACATTGCCCCCCCACCTGTTATAAACACAGCCGGCAGTTTCGCCACATTAAACTTTTGTTGAAAAAATCTAAAAGTGACATTTAGCTCTCTAAGCCAGTTTCCAAACACCTTATCAACCCTGATTCGTTTTGTTAATAATTGTTGCACATCTGCTCTGTCTACGGGAAAACATTTATCTTCGTGTTTAATTTTTTCGGCCTCGTCAAGCTCGCAGTTGTCTGTTTCTGCAATAAGTTTTGTAAATTCTTCCCCGGCCACTTCTATTACTCTTTCGTATAATAGTTTTCCGTCTTTGTATGCTTTAACAACTGTCGTTTCATGTCCTATATGAAGATTTATTACCGATTGCCCCTTAGTTTTTACGGGATAAAGGTCTTCATACATATTAAAAAGCCCTAATGATGAGGTATCAAAAGCCATAACTTCAATTTTGAGTTCTGCCGTTATGCTTGACATAATTTCGATCATTTCTTTTTTCACGGCAGCCGCAATAATTTGGCAAGTATAGCCGGTATCGGTTTTGACTGCGTCTAACATCTGATAGTCAATCATAACATCCATTCCTTCAGGAATTGGCAATATCTTCTCAACTCTCCACTTTAAAAATTCGGGATTCTTTCTTTCATTTTCGGTAATATCAAGATTTGCCAAATAAATTTTAACCCATCTGTCAGGCAAGCCTATCACAGCACCTTTTCCGGTTTTTTTCGAGCGTTTAAGCAAAGCACCCAGACGGTTTTTAAATTCATCTAAATTACTGATGGTTGGGCTTGTGAAGTCTCCTCCGAGTAATCCTCGGGGTAATTCTACCATTTCAGCGTTCGCAATATCGAAAGCTGCTCCTGAAGCTTTTTGGTCAAGAGCAATAAGTTTAATAGAAGAAGTTCCTATATCTATAGCAAAAATATCTGTATAAAGATTCATTCTAATGCCCCTTCTTCGAATGTCACACGGTTCATTTCTTCGAAAGTTGTTAATCCTTCTTCGACCTTTTTCCAGCCTGCTTTTCTGAGCGGCACAAGACCATTTTTGATTGCGGCCTTTTTAATTTCTAGGGGTGACTGTCTGGTTAAAATCATCTGTTTTATCTCAGGTGTCAATTCTAATACTTCAAATATTCCTGAACGACCAAGATAGCCGGTGTCATGGCAATATCTGCAGCCCGACCCTCTTTTAAAAGCTACATTTTTATGTTCTTCAAAGTCTATACTGAGTTTTTTAATTTCTTCTGTTATGGTGTCGTCGTCTACTGTGCAATTTTTGCAATTAAGTCTCAACAGACGCTGCGACATAATAAGATTGAAAGAGCTGACAAACTCATAAGGGTCGATTTCCATATTTTCAAGTCTTGATATTGCATCAGTAACATTATTCGCGTGTATCGAACTTATAACAAGGTGCCCCGTAAGAGCTGCATTTATAGCTATTTTTGCCGTATCGGGGTCTCTTATTTCTCCGACCATAATTTTATCGGGGTCTTGTCTGACTATGGATCTTAACCCGCTGCTGAATGTAAGACCTTTTTTTTCATTTACGGCAATCTGTACAACATCGGGCAGTTGGTATTCAACAGGGTCTTCAATTGTAATAAATTTATCTCGCGGAGTATGAACAAATTTAAGCGCCGAATACAGAGTCGTTGTTTTTCCCGAACCGGTAGGACCGGCAACCAATACCATACCGTATGGCTTCGAAACATTTCTTTTAAATAACAACAAATCGTTTCCGTCAAGCCCGACTTTTTGCAAATCAAGGCCCAGAGCCGACTTATCAAGAATTCTCAAAACTACGGTTTCCCCAAAAATTGAAGGAAGAACAGAAACTCGGAAATCAACAAATCTGTCGTCAATTTTTAGTTTAAATCTTCCGTCTTGGGGGATTCTTTTTTCGGCAATATCAAGTTGAGCCATAACTTTCAATCGTGATATGATTGGAGCTCTCATTCTGGGTTCAACATCAGAAACAACTTCGAAAAGAACGCCGTCTATTCGGTATTTTACTTTAAGTTGTGATTCATATACCTCAAAGTGAATATCACTTGAACGCTTTCTTACACCTTTTAAGATGATTGCGTCAACCATTTTTATAACACACGAATCGCTGTCTGATCCTGACTTTTGCGCTATATTTTGTTGAGCATCTTCTTCGTCGGGCGTAACAACTTCGAGAGGCGGGAAATTATCTAAATCGGCGAATATAACTTTTGAGTCTAAGCTTGTTTCAATCATAAGATTCAAGAGTCGTTGAATAGCCAGTTTAGAAGCGACCATCGGAATTATGGGCAGACCAAGCAAGACTTCAAGCTCTTCAATTGAGTCAACGTTTCCCGGGTCACTCAAAATAAGCCATATTTCTTTATTTGTTTTTTTATGCGGTATAAAACAGTATTTTTTCATTACAGAAACATCGATACTGTTAAAAATTGCATCATCGACTTTATAATCGGTTAAATCTTTATATTCAACCCCCAGTTCGATTCCAACCGCTTTCGCGAGCATTTCATCACTGATGATACGTCTTTCAACCAAAATATGCCCTAAGTTGTTGGTCATATTGCCGGATTCTGCAACAACACGTTGCAAAGTATCAAAATCAACCGCCCGCTCTTCAAGCAAGACATCTGAAAGGGCTTTTTTCTTAAACGAGCCGGCAAACGCTTTAATTAAGCTTTGATCAGGAACAGATGAATCTGAGGACAGTTTTTTCAGAACATCGTCAACGGATACGGCACCTTTAAATAGAGGCTCAACTTTCTCTCCGCCAATAATACCTTTTTTAATAAGAAATTCTTTAAAGCTTTCCATATCTTTTCCAATCTTAATTGATTTGTGATGCTGCCGTAAGGACAGGATACAGGAGGGATATAATAACCGCACCCACAACTATGGCCATTCCGACAAACAGAACCGGCTCTATTAATGAAGTTATTGTATCTGTAAGTTCGGAAATTTCTTCGTCAAAATGATCCGCCAGATTATCAAGCATCTCATCAAGATTGCCTGATTCTTCTCCGACTATGGCAATTCTGGTCATTAGCGGCGGAACATCGGGAATAACTTTCAATGCTTTGGCAAAGCCCTTCCCCCGTTGTAATTCGAGAGGAATAACGCTTAACTGTGAAGCGATTACACGATTTTCGAGACTGTCGAGTACAACACTCAAACTGTCGTACAGAGGTATTCCACCTGACAACATCGTTGCCATTGTTCTGGCAAATTGGCTATAGGCAAAATAGCGCTCAAGCTTCTTTAATACCGGTATATTTAGTTTAAATTTATCTAACTTTTCTTTTCCTTCTGTTGACCTGAAATAGGCTATTGTTCCGGACAATAAAAGCACAAAAACACACAATAACAATAAAAACCAATCAGCCATAAACCCCGAAATAGCCAACAACACTTTTGTCGGAAGCGGCAGAGGAGTGCCGAGTCCGTCAAAAAGATCTTGAAACTGAGGAACAACGGCAACAATCATGTAAGAAGTTGCCAAGGTAGCCACCACAAAAAGTATTGCCGGATAAATAAGAGCGCCAGAAACTTTTCTTCTAATTGCAATACTGTTGTTGAAATACTCGACAAGTCTTTTAAGAATCGCCTCTAAAGCGCCTGAACGCTCACCGGCGACAATTGTTTTAATGTAAATATTTGGAAAAATATTTGTATGTCTTGCCAGCGCCCGACTTAAAGAGACTCCGCTCTTAATATCGGCATGAACAACTTTCAAAGCTGTATTCAAAGGAGTTTCGGGGGCTCCGTCAATTAAAACGGCAATAGCATCATTTACGGGCATACCAGACTTAATAAGAGTCCTTAACATTTTAGTAAACTCATTAAGCTCTTTAACTGTTACACCTTTATCGTAATATAAGCCTTCTTTGATTTTTGCAGCAATACCATCATTCAGAGCTTTTTCGGTTAATATATAAAACCCTCTGTCTTTTAAGGCAATCTGCAATTGTTCTCTGGACTCAGTCTCAAAAGTTTCTTCTCTGGTACAACCATTTTCATCGGCGTATCTGACAACAATCTTCTCCATAAATAAATACTCCTGATAAGCTACAAGAAGTAGTTTACAGGAGTATCAAATATAAAACAAGAGTTTTGATTAGTTTATTGAATGTTCGTTTAATTCAGCTTGCTTTTGAGTCAGTTCCAGAATCCAGTGTTGTTCGCTGTCAAGGACGACCTCAGGCACATTGAAAAACCATTCTCGTGCAGATTTTTTGTCTTCGAGTCTTCTGTATAGTTCACCGATTAGGTAAGTAACGACCGGAACATTATCCGGATTTTTTAAAGTAGACTTATCTAAGGCAAGTTTAAAATGCCTTATAGCCAATTGCTGCAATTCTATCTCAGCTTTTCGCGCCTCTTCAATTCGGCAACACCAAGAACCCCTTAAGTAAAGATTTGCAATATGATACGGGTTTCTTTCGGTTTCTTCGTAAATTCTTGCGGAAAGAAAAAACCTCAATGCCTCTGCCGGCATTTTTTTTGCCAGGGGCAAGGCCATTATTCTCTTGATGAACCCGGTGGCAACTCGCCTTTCCTTCTTCTTTTCAGGGTCGTAATCTTCGGGGTAAGCTGCGTATGAACAAGACGGGCATTGAACTAAAAAGAAAGGAAGCGGATTCTCTCCTACGTAGTGCGGAAAAAAATCTGAGTCTTGCCCTCGATGCGAAAGAGTTAAAACGGTTTGCGCCGAAAATACTTTTGAACATGCCGGGCAAGCATACTGGTCTGTTTTAAAAGTGGTCAAAACTGACTCCTTTAGATCACTTTGCCGATGCAGCAATTACACCAAAGCTGTCTATGGGCCAAAATTTTACTTCGGCTCTGCCTTTAATATGTTTTCTGTCGAGCAAACCCCACGCTCTGCTGTCATGCGAATTGTTTCTATTGTCTCCCATGACACAAAATTTGTCGCGAGGTATTTTATGTGGTCCGTAGTTACCGAACACATATTCCTTAACAAAAGGTTCTTCCATCATTTTACCGTTGCGGTAAAGGTAGCCTTCTCTTATTTCGATCACATCGCCCGGAACTCCGACAACACGTTTAATGAAGTCTTTTCCCGGTTCGAGTGGGTAAGTGAATACTACTACTTCTCCAACTTCGGGTTCTTTAACATGATAAACCATCTTGTTAACAATTATTTTTTCATGTGAATGCAGCTCAGGTTCCATACAGGCGCCTTCTATTACGAACCCCTGTACAATGTAAGTCTGCAAAAACAGAAAAAATACGAGTGCCTTTACAAAATCTTTAAACCAGTCCCTTATCCCGTGTATGAGTTTACTCATCCTAACTCTACCTCGGCCTTATTATTTATTGTTAGCTGACTGATCGACAAAAGTCTAAAATTTCTTAACATTATTTTAAAAGTTCAAGCTAATAATAATTTTATTGATAAACAACTGCTAAAAATACGTTTAACAAGTTGTTATTTGTTTCAAAATACTTATTATTATTCTTAGTTTTACTCAGAAAGAGAGCAAATCATGACAAAGCACTGTCAATTTTATGAATTTAAAATAGGGCGCCTGGCAATATGTTCAGAAGATAACCGCATCACAGACATTTGTTTGGCAGACTCATTTAAAGCGACCGATTATGAGTTTTACGAATCAAGCACAATCAAAGAAGCCGCAAAAGAACTTCGCGCTTATTTCAACAAAGAATTAAAAACCTTTTCTGTTCCGATTAAACTTAATGGTACAGATTTTCAAAAAAAAGTATGGCAAGAGCTGAAAAACATTCCATACGGTCAAACTCGCAGTTACAAAGAGATAGCTATTGCGCTTAACAACGATTTCGCGTTCAGAGCGGTCGGCGGCGCCTGCAACAAAAACCCAATTTTGATAATGATACCCTGCCATCGAGTTATCGGTTCCGACAAAAAGCCTGTCGGTTTCGCCTGCGGAATAGAAATGAAAGAACACCTGTTAAACTTAGAAAAATAAAAAGAGCTGCCAAAATATGGCAGCTCTTAAATTCAACGATAAAAATTATCAGAATTTGATTCTTTTGCGGCTTTTTTCAATCTGAGCGGCAAGAATTTCGGGAACATTGGCAAATCTGCTCGTTAACATCATTGCAGCAATTACATAAGGTTTATAACCGGCTTCTTTATATGTTTCGATTCTGTATCTTTCGAATACACTCGCGGCAACTTCGCCGGCTTTGCAAGATACGTCGGTGATATCTGCAGGCAGACAATGCATATACAAAGCTTTTCCATTTTTTGTAAGCTTCATTTTTTCTTCGGTGCATTCCCAATCTTTATGTTTGGCATTATTTGCAAGGCATTCTTTTTCTAGGGCTTTGAGACCGTCATGGTCGTTAGCTCTGAGCAATTCTGTTCTTTTGCCCATAACCGCATAGGGTGCCCAGCTCTTAGGATAAACAATATCTGCGCCCTTGAAAGCTTCGTCCATGCTGTTGGAAACACTGAATTTTCCGCCGCTGAGTTCTGCATTTTTGGCTGCAACGTCCATTACATCGGGGATAAGGTTGTATCCTTCGGGATGAGCCAAAGACACTTCCATGCCGAATCTGGTCATTAAGCCAATGATGCCCTGAGGAACAGAAAGAGGTTTGCCGTAGCTGGGTGAATAAGCCCAGGTCATAGCGATTTTTTTGCCTCTGAGGTTATCAAGACCGCCAAAATGTTCTTTTAACCAAGCCAAGTCGGCCATTGCCTGTGTCGGGTGGTCGATATCGCATTGAAGATTCACGATAGCCGGTCTCTGAGGAAGAACGCCCTGCTTATAACCGTCATCAAGAGCTTCGCCCACTTCGCGCATATAGGCATTACCGGCGCCAAGGTACATGTCATCGCGAATTCCGATTACTTCAGAAAGGAAAGAAATCATGTTTGCTGTTTCGCGAACGGTTTCGCCATGAGCAATCTGCGATTTACCTTCGTCAAGATCTTGAACGGCAAGACCTAACATATTGCATGCGGAAGCATAAGAAAATCTGGTTCTTGTGGAGTTGTCGCGGAACAAAGATACTCCGAGGCCGCTGTCAAAAACTTTGGCAGAGATGTTGTCTCTTCTCATTTCTTTGAGAAGGTCGGCAATTGATAAAATGCTTTTGAGTTCGTCTATTGATTTTTCCCAGGTAAGGAGAAAATCATGGCGATAAAGGTCGGTGTTGTATGATTTGATTTCTTCGATAAGACGCTTGATTTTTTTGTTCATTCTTTTTTTCCTTTTTGTCTTCATGAAAACAGAGACGCAGATTAGAGCGTCTCTGTCTCTTACGATAAGTTAGATATTATAGGCGTATTGAGCATAAAAAGCTGATGCTTTTACGAGATCGTCAACAGGAATTTTTTCGTTCGGAGCGTGGGCGTATACTTCGTTACCTGGGCCAAAACCGATCATGGGGATTTTGTAGTATCCATTAATGGTTACGCCGTTAGTTGAGAATGTCCATTTATCAACCTTGGGATCTTTATCAAAGAGTTCTTTGAAAGATTTAACGCCGGCTTGAACAACGTGTTCGGTTTCGGGGATTTTCCAGGTTGGGAAATATTTTTCCATCCCGTATTTGAGGCCTGTATAGGCAACTTCTTCATAATGTAGAACAGTAACTTTTGCATCTTCACCGACTTTGAGCCCGGCAAGTTTAATGCATTCTTCAACTTCTTTAACGGCAGATTCTTTTGTTTCGCCCCAAGTCAGGCGGCGGTCTAAGTGAATATGAACGAAGTCAGCTACAGCACAAAGAGAGGGGCTGCCTGATTTGAATTCAGAAATTGTAACAGTGCCTTTGCCCAAGAAGTTATCTGAATCAGGTTGTAATCTTTCGTTCAGTTTTTCTATTTCGAGTGCAAATCTTGAAGCCATATAAGCGGCGTTTTTGCCGCGTTCGGGGGCTGAGCCGTGGCAAGAGAGACCTCTGAAGTCAACTCCGATTTCCATTCTGCCGCGATGCCCGCGATATATATTCAAGTTGGTGGGTTCGGTTGAGATTACGAAATCAGGTTTGAGTTTTTCTTCTTCTACCAAATATTTCCAGCAGAGTCCGTCGCAATCTTCTTCCATGACTGAGCTTACAACGTAAAAAGTAAGATCTTTATCGAATCCCAATTCTTTTAAAATACGCCCGGCCGTGATTGAAGCAGCGATACCGCCTTCTTGGTCGATTGTTCCGCGACCCCAAACATAACCATCTTTAACTTCACCGAGGAAGGGATCAAAATCCCAGTTAACGCGGTTTCCAACACCTACAGTATCAACGTGTCCGTCAATAGCAAGAACGGTTTTACCGTTTCCGATTCTACCTATAACATTGCCGAGACCGTCTACTCTGACTTCATCGAATCCGGCTTCTTTCATCTGACGCACCACTTCAGCTTGCACATCTTTTTCTTGCATGCTTTCAGAGGGGATTTTTACCATTTTAGCCAGATTGTTGGCAGTATAATCACGGTATTTTTCAGCCAATTCCATAATTTTTTTAGCGTTGCTCATTCCAATCTCCAGTGTGAAGTATTATTAGTGCATTTCAGAATCTAATCTTTTTAGCACTGCGATGATTATACCTAAGGTTAATTTTTTTCTCAAGTAATTAATTTGTTTAGTAAAGCAATATGGATTTTTAGAGAGGTATGGGTTAGTATGTGTGCATGAAAAAAATAATTTTATCTGCTCTTAACACGCGGCACACTCACAGTGCGCTTGCTCTCGGTTACTTAAAAGCTTATTACGAACAGTTTAATGATTCGACGGCAGTAAAAATTGTCGAATACGACCTGAATCAAACTAACGAAACCATAATATCATCTCTTATAAGCGAAAAGCCTGAGATACTGGCTTTTTCTGTTTATATATGGTCTGTCGAGCGTATTTTAACTATCGCCGACGCTATCAAAACAGCTTTTCCCAAAACCCTCATAATATTGGGCGGCCCCGAGGTTTCTTATAACTCAGAAGAACTGATGATACTTAACCCCTCAATAGATTATATAATAAGGGGCGAAGGCGAAGTTACGTTCAACGAACTTGTCGGACAAATCGTTGCAGGCAACTTACATGCCAAAGTCAGAGGTGTCACAGCGCGCACAGTCTCAGGCGTAACCGCTTACGAAGACCGCCCCCTCATCGAAAACCTCGACGAGATCCCCTGCCCCATCAGAAGCGGTGCCTATGTTCCGAAACACAGCTTCATATTTTATGAAGCCTCTCGCGGGTGCCCCTCTAAGTGCGCCTATTGCTTAAGCAGCGTTCAGGGCCCTGTGCGAAATCACTCGATGGCCCGCGTCAAAGCCGACCTAGACATGTTCTTCGAGTCGAGCCTGTCTCAGATCAGATTCGCCGATCGCACTTTTAATTGTGACCCTGAGCGCGCCGTTGAAATCATAGAATACATCTTAAAACACAACCGCAAAAACATAAATTTTCATTTTGAGATTCAGGCAGATTTTTTATCTGACGAGATTATAAATCTACTTTCTAAAGGCCCCGACGGCATGTTTCATTTAGAAATAGGCGTTCAATCGACGAATCCGCGTGCTCTCGACGCTGTTAATCGCTCATACGATCTTGATGTTTTAAGGGAAAAAGTATCGCTTCTTCGCAGTAAAACCGCGTGTCATCTGCACCTCGATGTCTTGGGCGGTTTGGAGCACGACTCTTTCAAAGATTTTTGCAAAAGTTATGACGATGTTTACAATTTAAAACCTCATGATATACAGGTTAGCCTGGTTAAAGTCTTGCGTGGCACTCCATTAGAAAAAAAACAGGCAAACAAAACTTTTTTTGCCATGAATCGCCCGCCATACACAATACTGCGCACCGATTGGCTATTGCCAAATGAAGCTATGCTGATTCAGGACATCGGCAAGTTAACCGAAGGGATCGTTAACAGCATGCGCTACAATCAGGCCTTAGAATCCCTTACGAAATTGGTTTTCAACGGTTCGGCGTCATCTTTACTCATTGAAATGGTAAAATTTTGGCGAAAAGAAAAAATACAGTTTTTCAATTTCACACCCGAAAATACAGCGAAAAACTTAACAAACTTTGTGCACACGCTAGCTTTGCCTGAAAATTCGCAAAAAAGAATAACCTCTCTGATAACCCATGAATTGCGAATGTGCCAAAAAATTCAGGGCCCCGATTTGTTCATTGGCATTGACTTTGGCGAAAAACAAAAAAAATACGAATACAGGGTCAGCGCCGGCATACGCGGGTATTGGTATGAACGGCACCCGACAAACGCTCAAAACGAGTGGCCGGCTATAGTTGCCTACAAATTCGAGCGCGACCTTTCGGCTGTTCCGTCGATAGAGATATTAAATTTAAGCGACGAAGAATTATTTGTTCTCATGCTTGTTCAAAATCGAACGAGCATCGACAGAGGCGCCGAGGTCTGGCACAAATACCGACCCGAATGGCCCCTTCCCCAAATAGAAAAGGTCATTGAAAAAATGATCGAAAATGAGTTAATATATTCGTCGGGAAATCATTGAAAATTGAAAGCGAGATCAACAAATGCCATTTTACACATATAAGCCTAAGGCAGGCGAAGACGGCTGCGACTACTGTCGCGACACTTTTGAGACGGTGCAGCGAATTACCGAGGACGCTTTGGAAGAGTGCCCCGAGTGCGGTTGCGCGATTGTTCGGATTATGCACGCGGCGGTTCAGAAGCGCGACGACTCGAACAAGACAATTTTGTCTGACGAAAACTTAAAGAAGCACGGTTTCAAGAAGCTTGTCAACGCCGGCGGCGGGAAATTCGACGAAGTTGTGTAATGCAAATACCTTTTAAAGGCAATCAACTGCGCTTAGCCTTTGAGCGCAGCCCCTTCAAAGAAAGCAAATTGCGTTTACACGATGACAGGCTTGAGATATGCGTTTCGTCGTTATACCGTGATCCCGGCGAAATTTGCGTGCATTTGTCGGAAAAAATTAAAGAATGGCTTAAATCGCAGGCGCGGCTGGCGTTTTGCCAAGAAGTTGAGCGGCAGCGGCAATTATTCGGTTTCAAATACGAGAACATTTCGATAAAAGATACAAAAACCAGGTGGGGAAGCTGTTCGGCGAAGGGCAACCTCAATTTTAACTGGCGTTTGATTTTGGTTAAACCCGAAGCATTGTCTTATTTGGTCACACACGAGACGGCGCATTTATCGGAAATGAATCATTCGCACAAATTTTGGAGGTTGGTGGAGCAGCGCAGCCCCGCTTACAAAGCCATAAAAGAGTATTTGCGCAAAGAGGCCGAGCCTGTATTAAAATGGGAACTGTTGCCGCAGTCTTTAATGCATGATATTAATAACACTATATGCAAATGACCAATACCGAAAAAGCCGTTATATCGGCGTTAGTTATTTCAACCACGATCGGCTTCTTTTTTTTGGCCGGGCGGGTTGTTTTGGCGCGCAAGGACGCGATCGGCATAATCACCGGCATTGATGCTTCAGCGAAACTCACAGATAAAACGCCGCTCGAAAAAGGCATATACTTCAATCATTCCGAGAACGCCGACAAGCTGAATTTAAACAGAACAGACCTTAAAAGCATAAGAGCGGTGCCGGGCATGACCGCAGCGACGGCGCGGGCAATATACAATTTTGTACACGTGAAGTCGGGCGGCAATGTTACAGATTTAAACGATTTGTTAAAAATTAAAGGTATGAGCAAAAAGAAGCTCAAAGCCATTGAACCTTATGTCACAGTCATGGGCGGTCACGCGGGTTTGGCCGCCTGGGGCGAGAAACTGAATTTGAATTTTGCCCGCGAAGAAGACTTAAGCGCACTTCCGAGTGTGTCTAAGAAACTGGCGGCCAATATTATAAAATTTCGCAACTCTAACGGCAATTTTACTTTTATAGAAGAGTTGCTTGACGTTGAAGGAATGACTTCTGCCACTTTCAAAAAAATCAGCAAATTGGTGACAACTCAATAAATGTACGGTTTAAAACAAAAATCTTTCAAAAATCCGGCCACAAACGCAATAGCAGGTTCCCTGCTTATTTTGAGCATGTTCATTTGGCTTATGGTTATCAGTCCCGATCACGGCGGGCTTATCAACACCGAATTGTCAGAAAACCTGCAAATCGACTTTATCAATGTGGGCGAAGGCGATGCCATACTTATAAGCACTCCAAAAGGTAAAAAGTTTTTGGTTGACGGGGGCGCCGACGCAAGCGACAAAGAAGTGGCATCAACAGGCAGAGAACGAATTCATGAAGTGTTATCGCGCAACGCAGTCAAACACTTAAACGGCATAATTGTGACACATTGGCACAACGACCATTTAACAGGCCTTATTCCGGTTGTCAAGAACACCTCGATAGATTACATTTATGAAACTCCGGCCCGGGGAAAAGGCAAAGGGTTTGAATCTTTTGCCCAAGCCTGTGAAGCTACCAAGGTTGCGCGGCAAAAAATACACGCGGGCATGCTTTTGAACATGGGTGATGAGCTTTTCGTTCAGATACTGCATCCTGATGAAAGCCCGCTTTCAAAAGATTATACAGACCAAAATAACGCATCGCTTGTCTTGCTGATTCGTTACGGCCGCGTGCAAGTGCTCTTAACCGGCGACATCGAGAACGAAGGCATCAGAGAAATAATGAAATATGGCGACGGCATAAAAAGTCAAATTATCAAAATTCCAAATCACGGTTCCGACTCAGGTCTGTATGAGCCTTTTATAGAGGCTGTGAGCGCTAAGGCCGGCATAATCATGACCGGCGAAAAGAATGGATACGGACACCCGTCTTTGCGAAATATTTCTGCGTATGAAAAAGCCGGAACCCGCGTATACAGAACTGACAGACAGGGCAATATCCGCCTATTGGTCGGCGGCAAAGACGAAAATGATTTTAGAATAGTAGTTGACCAAAAACTGTAAGACCATGTTATACTTTTTGGTGAATCGAAAACCGAAAGGATTATAAATGGAAGCAGTAATTTTACAACAAGATTTTTCAAAAACTCAAGAGCACAGCTTACAGTGGGCTAATTTGCTCAGCGATAATGCAGGGTTACAAAAAATTATGGCAGTTATTGAACAGCCATCAACAGCCTTGATTTTTAGCCATGACGATCCCGACGGCATAACCAGCGGGCTGATTTTTAAGCGCACCTTAGAAAAAAAAGGTTGGAAGGTTCTTCACAAAATGCCCGAAGGCTTTTTATTGCAGCCCGACCAATTAAATGCCGCGTTAGCTGAGTTTCCGCAAGCAAAGGCTATTTTCTTGTTAGACAAAGGCACTCTGCCTCCCTACAATGATTTTGCTCAAAAATTACCCGTTTATATAATAGATCACCACCCAACAGCGGTTGTTCCCGACAAATGCGTCAGTTTTAACCCGGCGGTTCCGGCTTATGTTCAATGTTCCGCTTCGATTCTCGCTCACGGAATAGCAACGTTGGCACAAACCAGAGACGAATTTGACGATTTGTTATGTCTTATCGGTCTTAAAGGCGACTGGGCAATCGAACCGGTAACAGGTTTTATCGCTGATTTCGTCAGACCGTTTTTTGTTAACTACGGCAAAAACTTTAAGAACTTAATGACTCTTGTAAAAGAACGCCCGACCATGTTTGATGCCTCACAACGCGAATCTACATGCCTTTTATCAAGAATAAGCGAATATGTTCACGCTTGCGGCGGCGGCGGGTTCTCATATTTTTACAATGACCGCGAAGAAAGCCTTGCAAACGTAAACCACCCCGAATGTGTGGCAAAAGCTCTCGAAGGCATTTCCCAAAAAATAAACGAAATTAAAAACATTAAGTCGTTAGACGATTTTACCGCATTGATTTCAGAGCCTCAGCGCACTCAACTTTCAAAGATATGGAATTACTTCTTACAAGATTGGGAAAGCGCAGATACGATGCTTGACTCATCTGCAAAGATTTTGCAGCTCGAAGACACCTCTATCTATCTCTTTGTAGGGCCAAAAGTTCCCTTATTGCCTATGATCGGGTCAATAAAACTGTTTGATTTGAAGAAAAACGGCAATGACAAGCTGGCTCAAATAATTATGGTCAGTTCGGTAAGCAGCGACTACACACACGTTTCTGTTCGCGCTACAGGCCCGAGAGTTCACTCAGGCAAATTCTGCACAGAGCTTCAAGATTCGATGCAAACCAGATTCCCGGCTCAAAAGACCTGCATCAGCGGCGGCGGCCACCCGGTTGCGGCAGAATGCACCTTTAAAACAAAAGAAGTAACCTTCTTAAATGTTTTGACAAGAGTAACAGAAGTGTTGTCAGAAATGACTTCATTAGATGCCACCGCTGCAAAAGACAAACTTACAGACACTCAAAAAACCAGAGCGGCAAAACTTGGTTTAGAATATTTGAATTAAAGGAAAAGTAAATGTCATTTAAAGAAACAGATTTTCCGGGATTAATAACCTATTTAAAAAACTTGCTCAAAAACGAAAAAGACCCTGTTCTTTTTAAAGCACTGGTAGAGCAGCTTGTAGAAATGTATGACCAACTTCCGATATACCCCGGCATAGTAAACATGTGCATAGGGCAAGCGGCTAAAGCGGCCGACGCCAAAGCTCTCGAAGTGGGTCAGCAAGTTTCTCTAAAAGTAGATGAGGACAGTATTTCGGGAGTAGTTAAATCAAAAACCCCGAAAGGGTTGGTTCTTAAAAACGCCACTATCGCAACTCTCGATGATGAATTTGAGGTTGAGTTTCGCGAAATAACCAAAGCAACCGTTATCAACAAAAATGTTGTTAAAGAATTGTGGCCGTCTCTCGTTTTTGATAAGGAGAAAAAGTAACAGATGAAACAAATTATTAAAAAAGACGAATTCTACCTAATCGAAGGCCCGGCCGAAATAAAAGTCACCGAAGGTTCAATAGAAGTAATTGCCGCCGAAGTTAAGTGCGGTAAATCTGTCAAGGTTCCTGTGGGCAAAAAAATACCGGTATTGGCTCTTGAAAATTCTTCTCTCGAAATCGAGGCGAAAGAAAACGCAGTTTCAAAAATGGAAGGCAGCTCTATTCCGGCCGAATGGGATATCCTTGCAAATAATATTGCAGCAGAAAAAAAAGAAGGCGAGCTTTATAAAGTAGTTGTTCTTGGCGAAGTAGACACAGGCAAAACCTTTTTCAGCACTTATCTTGCTAACAGACTAATGCAAAAAATAGGCAAAACAGCCATATTAGACTGTGACACAGGCCAATCTGACATCGGCTGCCCCGGAACTTTCGGAATGCTTGTTTTAAATAATCCCGAAATATTTTTAACTGAAATCGAACCGACTCACATGTATCTTGTCGGCGCTCATTCTTCAGGACTGCACTTTGTTCCGGCTTTAACAGGCTTAGTCGACATGCTCAAAAAAGCAGAAAAAGAAGCTGACTGCCTTATAATCGATACTACCGGTTGGGTTCAGTTTGACGGCGGCAGAGCAATAAAAAAAGCAAAACTTGATATGGTTGAACCTCACAAAGTAGTGCTTATGCAAAGATCAACAGAGCTTGAGCATCTTGTAAAGCATCTTCCCGCCAATAAAGTGGTCAGGCTTCCGGTTTCTAAAAAAGCCAGTTCAACAAGCCAAATGGACAGAAAAGAATTGCGCGAGCTTGTGAGCAGAAGGTATTTTAAAGACACCAAAATATTTGAAATACCTTTTGAGCAATTATTCACCGACCGATGTTTTTTCAAAACCGGCAAACGTATTGAGTTAGACGGCACTTTATGGGCCGAAAAGCTTTCGGGCTTTGAAGGAACTCTTGTCGTAACTTCCGGGCCGATCATGCCTGAAATGCAAAGTTCTTGGCCAAAAGATCTTGGCATGATACGCAATTTCATAGTCGGCAGTGAAATTGGTCTTATGTGCGCCCTGTTAGACGAAAATCAGAATGTTTTGGCAATCGCCAGACTTGAAGAAATGGACTTTTTGAACGACAAATTCAGAATCCGTTCAAATTATAAAGGTGACTTAAATTCCGTAAAAGGTATTCAATTCGCTTCACTCAAAATCACAGAGACCGGTAATGAAGCAGGTTTCTTGGAACCGGGCTCATTCTAAAACCCTGTATTATTCAGTAAGTCTGAGCATGTGAAATGCCCAGACTTTTTTTTGCACATTTTCATTTTAGATATTTTCAAAAAAAGAATTATATGATATAATTTAAGTGAGAGAAGAGATTAAGAAAAGTGTGTGTTGTTACAAACAAGATAAACAATTATATAATAAATATCTTGCCCACAGAGAGATACAATGAAATACTACCAAGATACTGCCTTTAGTCAGTTGCATGCAACTATTAACGGCAACAGCAGCGTAAACTGTCCCGAAAAGTTGTATATAAATCTTGTTTGCCGAAAGCATTGCGACCCGCTTTCGGCAAACGCGCCCGACAAACAAATGCCATTGGCTGTTTTTAAGGGTTTAATTGACGGAACAGCTCAGTACGTAAAAAACTACGCTTTGGCTATCGGAGGCGAAGCTCTTTTCCTGAAAGACTTTGAAAAACGCCTATTGCATATCCGACAAAACAAATTGTCAAATGCAACAATTGACTTGCATACCTTCGGAGAAGCTCTTACTCCCGATAACATTAGCCTGTTGCGCGACAATTCGGTAAAAGTAAACGTTTCTTTTTGCTCCCCAACCAATAATTTACACACAAAAATAAGCGGCAAATCAAACTTCGTAAATATTTGTGAAAACTTACAAAAATTGGCATCAGCTTACAATAACGTTGATATTTCCTATACTCCGGCGTTATATGTAAGAATACATAAATTAAACCAAAATAAATTGTTGGCCATGACACGCTTGGCAAAAGAACTCGGAATAAAAAGAATAGGTTTTTGGCTGTTAAATAATCCTACTTATAAAGCAGCTGTTTCATCAAAAGCACTCAGAAACGAACTTGAAGAAGTATACAGATTCATGGACAAATCAGGCATGCTTTTGTGGTTGTACCCCCTAAGAGTGGGCAATCATGTATTTAGCGGCACTCAATATCGCCCTGTTTCCAATTATATCTTGAACACAAATTGCTGTGCGCCTGTAGTAAGCTCAACGGTAGACTACAACGGCGACGTTTATACTTGCCATGAGCGAAGTATTTATATAGACAACATCAACAACAACTCATTCATTGATATTTGGCGCGGGCAACGTTATGAATATATGCGCAATATAGTAAACGCTCCCGAGCATATGCCCGAAAAATGCAAAACTTGCCAATGGGCAAACCGTAAATAATTTTGTTGAATTTGTACCCGTTCTCTGATAGACTTTTTGGGCTATGAAATTTACAAAAGTATTTCTTGAAGCTATAGGTTATGAGCTTCCTCAGCATATAGTAACATCTGTCTGGATAGAAGAACAGCTTAGTGCGTTGTACAGAAAGCTATACCTTCATCCCGGGCAGCTCGAGGCTCTAACCGGAGTAAGAGAGCGCCGTTGGTGGAACACGGGGCACATCAATGCTGTTGAGGCCGCAAAAGCTGCCAAACGCGCATTGGCCGAGACCGATGTTCCGGCCGAAGATATTGGCGCCGTAATATATGGCTCTGTCTGTCGCGACAATTTTGAACCCGCGACGGCATGTCAGGTTGCCACAGAGCTTAAGGTAAAACCCAACACAGTTATACACGATGTCACCAATGCGTGTTTAGGCACTATGACAGCAATCGTAGATGTGGCAAACCGCATCGAGTTAGGGCAAATCAAAGCGGGCATTGTGGTGGCCTGTGAGACAGCTCGCGACATAACCCAGATAATGATTCAAAGAATGCTCGAAGAAGGCACGATGGAATTCTTCAAACAAGCTATGGCCACCATGACAGGCGGGTCGGGCGCTGTTGGCATCGTTTTATCAGACGGCACATACGGCCAAAAAGGCCCCCGTCTCGTTGGCGGAGTGACGATGGGCGCACCCGAGCATTACGCCATGTGCAGATGGGGAGCCGACAAACGAATTCCCGCCCGTGCACCTCAAATGATGGAAACAAATGCGATTGGAATGCTCAGACATGGCGGCGAGCTCATACGAAAAGTCGGCGACGCTTTTTTCAAAGAACTCAACTGGAAAAGAGAAGAACTTGATAAAATTATCTCACATCAAGTCGCCGCTTCAAATCGCGATGCTATTATAAATAATTTGGGTTTAACCCTCGACAAAGATTTTTCGACATTTCAATTTTTAGGGAATATGGGTACGGTTTCTTTGCCTGTCACAGCTGCCATTGCAGAAGAACGAGGTTTTTTAGAAAAAAATCAAAAAGTTGGTTTTATCGGAATCGGCAGCGGCCTTAACAGTATGATGCTTGGCTGGGAGTGGTAATAAAATGGCTTTTATAAAAGAAAACTATAAAGAAGAATATCCTTTTAAGAGTAACTATTTTACTCACAAATCGGGCTTGATGCAGCATTACGTGGACGAAGGCAACGGGCAGCCCTTTTTAATGGTGCACGGAAATCCGTCTTGGTCATTTTTATATCGCGACATGATCAAATCATTTATGGGCGATTACAGGTGTATTGCTCCCGACCATATTGGCTGCGGCTTATCAGAAAAGCCCGAGAACACTGTGTTTCCTTATACATTAAAAGCTCACATTGACAATCTCGAAGCTTTAATAGACTCTTTAAATCTTACTCAGCCGTTGGTTATAGCAGTTCATGATTGGGGCGGAGCCATAGGTATGGGTTATGCGGTAAGACACCCCGAAAAAGTGTCTAAACTTGTTATTTTGAATACAGCCGCATTCAGGCTTCCAAACGGATGCGCTTTTCCTTGGCCGATTTGGGCATTCAGACACACTGAAATTGGCCCCGAACTTAACAGAAAACTTAATGCCTTCTCTTTTATTGCAAGCTTAACTTGCAGCATAAAAGGTATGTCTAAAAAAATCAGAGACGGCTTTGTAGCGCCTTACGACAGCCCACAAAACAGAGTAGCTACCACAGAGTTTGTTTTGGATATTCCCTTAAATCCCGGCGACCGCTCTTACGAAGAACTTCTTAAAACAGAAAACGGTCTCGAAACACTTAAAGAAAAGCCTATGATTATTTGTTTCGGCAGACGCGATTTTTGTTTTAACCGACATTTTTATAACGAATGGGTAAAGAGATTTCCTTGCGCCGAGAAGCACACTTATAATGCCGGGCACTACTTACTTGAAGATGCGGGCGACGAAATATTTAAAACTGTCAAATGTTTTCTTGAAAGGTGAGTGTAATGCAAAACGTGAACAGCACGGCGAATATTTATAATTTTATAAGTAAGAACGCACAAAAAACACCCCATAAACGCGCTGTCGTAGTGCCGTCAGGTCGTGACAAGTATGGTCACCGTGCTTATACCTCTTTAACTTTTAAACAGCTCAATGACGAAATTAACCGCTTTGCTCGCGGATTTAACAAGATCGGTATTAAAAAGGGCACCAAAGCGGTAGTTATGATAACACCGAGCCTTGAGTTTTATATTACTTTTTTTGCGCTCTCAAAACTTGGCGCCATAATGGTAATGATAGACCCCGGAATCGGTTTAAAGAGTCTGAAACAGTGCATAGCCGAGGCTGAACCCGAGGCTTTTATCGGCATAACAAAGGCTCATATTGCTCGTGTTTTGTTCAGATGGTCGCCGCAGACGATTAAAATAAACGTAACGCTAGGCCCAAAACTCTTTTGGGGTGGACATCGTTTTTATGATTTAAGAGACTCTGACAATAGCGAGTTTCCGACCGAAAACATGCATCCTGACGAAATGTCGGCACTCATGTTCACATCAGGCAGCACCGGAATTTCAAAAGGCGTTGTCTACACTCAAGGCGTATTGACAAATCAGGTAGAATACATTCGGGAGCTTTACAATCTTGGTTCAGACGACGTTGATTTGGCGACATTTCCGCTTTTTGGGTTATTTGACGTCAGTTTAGGCATGACTGCTGTCATTCCCGACATGGACGCCACAAAACCGGGTAAGGCAAACCCCGCTTATTTAGTTGAAGCAATCGAAGATAACGGGATAACCTCGATATTCGGTTCACCCGCATTGGTAGATAATTTAAGCCGTTACGGCGAAGAAAACAAAATTAAGCTGCCTTCTGTGAGAAATGTTATATCTTGCGGGGCCCCTGCGCGAAATGACATCTTACAGCGATTTAGCAATATGCTCAACGAAGGAGTAAAGATCCACACTCCTTACGGAGCAACCGAAGCATTGCCGGTAGCCTCAATCGACAGCATAACCATTTTAAACGAAACCGCCGCCGAAACAGACTCGGGAAAAGGCACCTGTGTTGGTTTTCCCGACAAGCATGTTCAGGTAAAAATCGTCAAAATAACTGATGAACCCATTGAAGAATGGTCTGACTCTTATCTTGTTGAAAAGGGGACGATAGGCGAAATTATTGCAAAAGGGCCTATAGTCACCAAGGAATATTTTAAAAGACCTCAAAACACCAAGTTGGCCAAGATCAAGCAAGGCGACCAAATATGGCACCGAATGGGCGATGTTGGGCATTTTGACGACAAAGGGCGCTTGTGGTTTTGCGGAAGGAAGTCACATAGGGTCGAAACCGAACAGGGGCCCATGTTCACTATTCCATGCGAAAGAATATTCAACCAACACCCAAAAGTGTTCAGAACGGCTTTGGTCGGAGTCGGCGAAAAAGGCAAACAGGTTCCCGTTATATGTGTTGAATTAGAAAAAAGTATTTCTGACATTGACGCTAAAGTTATATTCAAAGAGCTTGCCGAATTAGGTTCAAAATACGAACACACCGCGTCTATAAAGAACTTTTTAATACATCAGGGCTTTCCGGTCGACATACGCCATAACGCAAAAATTGGTCGCGAACTTCTTGCAGAATGGGCAGCAGAAACTTTGAGGGGCAGAATATGAAAAAAGTTCTTGTAACAGGCGGAACCGGTTTTTTGGGTCGTGCGATTATTAAAATGCTGCTTGCCGAAAATGTTTCGGTAAATGTTTTGTGCCGAAAAAACTTCTCAGATCTCGAAGCTGCCGGGTGCACAGTGTTTGCCGGAGAAATATCTGACGAAAACCTTGTGACCAAAGCCTGTGAAGGCTGTGACACCGTTTTTCACACCGCTGCCAAAGCAGGTATCGAAGAACCTTATTCAGAGTATGTCAGAATCAATTACGACGGCACCCTAAACGTAATTAAGGCCTGCAAAGCCAATAAAGTTATGAGACTTGTTTACACAAGTTCTCCGAGCGTGGTTTTTTCTGAAGGCGAT
>MWDD01000021.1 GCA_002070375.1 bacterium ADurb.Bin157
CAAAGGCGTTTATAGTTTTTATGGCTCTCTTGCTTCTATTACAGGTTTTATAGGGGTTGCTGCAGGTGGAGACTTCTCGTTGGCTCTTAAAAAAGATGACGATAAAACGGTTCTATATAGCTGGGGTACAAATACCTATGGCCAGCTTGGTTTGGGTAACTACGATACTGCTCAAACTATGGCGAAGGTTCCTGATTTTCCGCCGAATAGCGAGAAACTTCGCTCAGTTTCTGCCGGCGCTGTACATGCTTTGGTATTGACTGAAAGCGGAAAAGTTTATGCTTGGGGTCGAAACAACTATGGGCAGTTAGGCATCGGCAATACGACGAATAAGAATGTACCGACTCTTATAACGGCATTAAACGGCAAAAAGATAATAAGCATTGCGGCAGGTGATAATCACTCGCTGGCAATGGATGACGCCTTTAATGTGTACTCTTGGGGGCGAAACAATTATGGTCAGCTTGGGCTTGGCAATACAACAAACAGAAACACTCCGACTCTGGTCCCGGATTTGTGAGCAGTTTAATTTCCTTTTGAGGTTTATTATATTGCAATCAGGTTTGTGTTTGTGTTATTGTTTTTTTTGTCTATTTGAAAAGTGACTTAAAAAGCCTCTTTAAATCTTAATTTTTTGAGATGTCTGAGATTTTGCTTTTTAAAGAGGTTAGACGCGGCCTTATTGCCGTGTTAATTTAGATGTGTCGGCGGCAATTTTAACGTTGGCATGTAATATGGAGTTTTACCTGTGGTAAATGATAAAAACAATGTTGAGCGCGAGTTTTCCCTTATTAAAGAAGGGTTAAAACTGAACAAGGGCAGGATCGCCGAATTTTTGAAACAACGTGTCGGACCCGGCGATTGGAGCCTTTCCGAAGAAGAATTCTCCGAACCTTCCGATTTACTTTTTGCGACCGAAGACAACAAAAAAAGACAGTATGTTTTGATTGACATTTCTGTGCCCCACCTCGGAATCGGCCAAAAATACCTTTTGCCCGCAAAAGGCAAGGTTTTTCAGAAAGAGAAAAATGTACCCGCTTCGAGAATCAAAAAAGCTATAATTTTGATAAGACGCGGCATAGACGGCGTTAAGACCTTGCCCGCAAGAATCAGATGCCCGATTATCGAAGTTCAGTTAGAGAATATTGTTGCACGAAAAACCTCTAACAAAGAACAAGATACCGAGAATAGAAACGTTCACAGAAGTGATCACAGAAATGATCGGAATGCCACGGCAAAAAAGACTGTTTCTGACGCGGGCAACGAACCGGCTCCAAAAGCCCCTGAGGTTGTTCCGGTCACTTCTGAGATGCTCTCGGCACTTAAAGAGGCCATGGTTTATGATTGCATTTCTACCGCTTACAAACGCACAAATAAATATGTGTGCCGAGGGCTCTGGAAATGGATTGAACGCGAAATTATCGATTCAAATGTTCATTTTTTCTTTATAATTCTTTCTGCAATTTATCAGGGCAAGACCGGTGAGATTTTAGGCAGAAAATTTAATACTTTTGAATCTATGACCGAGCACTCGGACGATGTTATAAACGCGATTTTCTCTAAAGAAAACCCCCTCGTTGACGACATAAGGAAAGATTCAGAGCGACATAAAAAAGCTATTTCTAAATTTATGATTTGCTTCGCTCAAACTCCGCCTTTTGAATATTTGAAGTCTTTGTTTTTAAAAGAATTCAGAAGCAGCGGAGACAGTTTAAAATCAAGAATGAGCGTTTACACAACTTTGCAGCAACTTCTTGAAAGATGCGGCTTCGAAGGCGAAAGAGAGGTGTTTTATCCCCTCGAAATTCTTGATGAACTTAAAATCTATCAGGGCATAATGGTAGGCGACTACTCAAAACTTAGAATAGACAACGCTTCAAAAAAACTTAAACACCTCATTCCGCAAGTTAATTGGACGGCCGATGATATTTACAAACTCAGAGATGACTTGGCAAAAGCTCTTTCGGTGCCTTCGGCTGAATTTAATCTGAATGCATATTTGCCTCAGGCTTTTTATCAAGATGCAAAACTGATGGCCGCAACAAAAAAAGAGGCCATCAGAAAGCCCGAAGAAAAACAACAGCAGTCCAAAAATCAAGACTTTCCGGACAATAGGCAAGAAGACCGAAAAAGAGAACCTCGCGATCGTCATTTCCGTGACCGGCAAAAAGTCGAAGAGCCAAAAAGCGAAATTGTTGAAGAGAACAAAACTTATAAGGTTTTAGCAACCGAAGAAGAATACGCAAAACAGCCTTCTGTAAGAAACTCAGATGTTCCGCCTAAAAAGCACCGACGAAATTATGAAGAAGAGTCCGCATATAAAGCGGCAATGCAGGCCGAAAAAGCAGATGGCTCAATGATTCCCGCTTCAGAAAGCAAAAAGCCCGTCAAGCGTGTTGTTGCCGAAGAAGTTCATGGCAATGATCAGCCAATCGAAGATGCCGCTGAGACTCCGATAGAAACTCCAAAAGTCGGACAATACGTCGAATATGATCTGTTTGGAAACGCCATTAATGCAAGAACGGGCGACTGTGACGAAGCTCGCCACCGATTTTTCGAAAGTTACGGCGGCCAGTTCTTTGAAGATATGGACGCATTAAAGATGGCAATAGCCATGACTAATTACGAAAAAGAAAGATTGGCGCGTGCCGCAAGAGCTCCGAAGGTTGAAGTTGAAAAAACAGAGGCCGAGTACGAAGCCGAAGACAATTATATGCCTCCGACAAAAAATCAGATGGCAAAAGTTCAGCCGCGCAGACCCTATAATCCGTCAGACAATATGCAGCCGCGAAAACCTCAAAGCAATGATAACCGCGATTCCAGAAGTTCTGCGCCAAACAGAGACTCGAATCGTAAGCCCTACAACAGAGATAAGAATAATTCCTCGAAACGCTACAATAATAAAAAGGGCGGCTTTTCGAGGGGTAAATCTAATCCAAGACAGGTAAGTAACTAATGAACTACATGGCCAAAAGATCTTTGTTAATCTTGTGCGTTATGTTGCCTTCACTTTTAATTTCTGAAGCTTTCGGATACAACACTACAGTTATTTCGGCTCTCACCGCCGGAATTTCGAGCGGTATATCTGTAGTGCTTTTTCCCGACCCTGAGCACATCAGAAGAATCGAAGCGCAGCAAAAACGCGAACAAGAAGAAAAAGAATAAGGTCTGATAAAATTGAAAATTCTCATAGGGCTAGACCTTGCAACAAAATTGGGTATCAGCGTATTCGATATTACCTCTGAAAAACTTGTTTTCAGTGACAGCGTGAAGCTTCCGAAAGGTGACACCCAGCTGCGTGTGCTTGCTCTTTATGACTATTTGAAAGAAATGTTCAATAAGTATAAGCCGACAGAAATTGCCGTCGAAGACGTTTTTCTGCCGGCTAAGACTTCTCCCAGAACACCGATTGCTTTGGGTGAACTTCGGGGAATTGCCAGACTTTGCGCGGCACAGAATAATCTGCCGGTATTTTTTTACCCTGCCAGAAAAGTTAAAATGGCAATAACAGGCTTTGGGAATGCCTGCAAAGACGATATTGTGTGCTGGATACAAAATGAGTTCAAAATTAAGGTCAAAGACGACAATGAAGCCGATGCCATAAGCATCGGTTATACACATCTCCTCGAAAGAAGGTTTTTGGCTTGCGTTAGCGGAGGTTGATTTGAAAGGTTTGGTATTACTCTCTCTTTTTTTGTTTTGTTTCGTTTCAGCTTTTGGCGCCGAACCGGTTTTGTGGCCGATTGATATAGAAATATCTCAAAGTTCGAGTTTTGCCGAAATGAGGGGCATGCGCCATCATGCCGGGATTGACTTACGCACAAAGCAGCGCAACGGGTTTCCCGTTGTTGCAATCGAGGACGGATACATTTCGAGAGTTGGAGTTTCTTTCAGAAGTTACGGAAAAGTAATTTACATTGACCACCCCAAGCTTAATGCAAAAGTTGTTTACGGCCATTTGCAGGATTTTAACGGCAAGTTAAAGGAATATGTCGACAAAAAGCTCGCAAAGATAGGCAAACCTTTTGGCATTAATGATTACTTCAAACCAAACAGGTTCCCGGTTAAAAAGGGGGATGTGGTGGGTTTTACGGGCGAGACCGGTTCAGGCCCTTCCCATTTGCACTTTGAGATGCGAACAATGAACGATGAGCCGGTAGCACCGGCTTTATTTGGCTACAGACCCGCAGATTCTATTTTCCCTGTCTTTCATAATTTATATATCGAACCGATGGCCTACGGCACAGTTATTGAAAACAGTTTTTTGCCTTTTCAAATGAAGTGCATAAAAAAATCGGCCGGGTATTATACCTTAGCGAAAGTGCCGACAATTTTCGGGCGGGTAGGTTTTCAGACCGGTATTTCAGATTCTAACGGCGTGGGCAACAAATTCGGGATCGAAAAAGTCTCGTTTATTGTAAACGGTAAAATTTTGATTGAGCGCCTTTTTCATAAATATAGCTATTCCGAAGACAGGCAGGCTCCATGGGTTTTTGATTATTTTAAAACATCCATCAGGTCGACCGGTTATGTTTATAACCTCTTTAAGTGGCCTTTTGAGACCCTTGATTTCGCAAAGTCATACGAAGGCTACAGCGGCTTTCTCAACACCTTAGAATACCCGGCCGGTAAGTTAAATTTTGCGGTTAAAGCTTATGATTACGGCAACAACCATATAAAGGCCGACGGTGCAATAACTTGCACAGACATTTCTTTCAAAGATAAGACTATTCCCGGCGAAGTTTTGGCTGATTATGGCGATTTTTCAGTAACTCAAAACCATTTTAGTCTCATAGCCGTGGCAAAGCGAAAGCCGGGCGCAAAGCCCAAACAAGGCAATCTGCCTGTTTTTGGTATGATTGAGTGCCGAGATTCAGGCGGGACGCTTTTTGCGATGCCATGTATTTTAAGGGAAGACGCAATCGAGATCGCCTTCGACAATCATGCTCGGTGGCAATACGGTGCCCGGGTAAAAAATGTAAAAATCTTGGAAGAAACGGTATTTGTAGATTATAACGGCAAACTTGTCAGGTCTGAAGAGGGTGGGGAAGTGCAGTTTAATATAAGAAGCCTTCATTTTGGGGCGTTTGTTTCTTTCGGGTCTGCTGATAACAAATGTGTAAACAGCAGGGGCTTGCCTAAAATTACTCCTGTTTGGGTTTTGAAGCCCGGTAATATAGTTTTTGACGCAGAAGCAAGGGTAAGACTGGCTTTTGCAAATTATGCGGGGAACCCTGAAAAGTTAGGGGTATACTGCGTTAGCGATAATGGTAATGTCAGCTACAACGGCGAAACTCTCGAGTATGGTATTTTATCTTTTGTAACTCGCACAGGCGGAAAATATATAGTATTGGAAGACAACGCAGCGCCTGAAGTCAAATATTCTCGGGTCGGTTTTAATTACGATATCGGAAATTGTTTTATTTTTACTGTTTCGGATTTGGGGAAAGGTGTCGATTACTTAGGTATGTCTGCTACGATTAACGGAAAAAGAGCAGTTGTTTACAGTGACCCTGACCGAAGAGAAGTTTATGTCAAGAAGCCTGCGGGCAACAAAGTGTGTGACATTAAAGTTAAAGTGAATGACAGGGCGGGAAATGTAACTTCTGTATCTGTTAAGAAGTAAAAGTTTATCTTTTATAAGAAATAACTTGCAAAAAGCGGACATTTGTATATTTTCAATGTACGACCGGCATTATGCTTTCTTAGGAGTTTATAAAAGATGAAACAGATCGGACCGCTGCTGTTCATTTTCGCAATTTTAACTTGCACGACACTGTTTGCCGACATTTTAAGTGTCGATTTCAATAATGTACATGGCACTGTTTTTGTCAGGCCTGATTCACAGACTGACGAATCTTATAAGCCTGTCAAAAGAAAAGACAGATTGTCGGTTGGCGACAGAGTTCTTGTAAAAAATGATTCCGGGGTTGTGTTGAACTTTTCAAACCGCGGAACCATGGTCTTAAAAGGCGAATCTGTTGCAGTATTAACACAGAGTATAGACAACGAAATAAAATATAATTTGCTCTCGGGCGATATCTGGTTAAGCTTAAAAAATATTTCTTACAATGGTTTTGTGGGAATAGAAATGAGCCAGTCCAGTGTAAGAATCAACAGAGGCAATATTACCTTGTCAGTTTCACCCGACGGTTTGGATAACCATATAAGGGTGTTAAACGGCGAAGCAGAAGTTAAGATAAAAGGCAGAGCCGGCGTTTCTGTTTTGAGGGCAGGGCAGGGGATGGTTTTAAAACAAAGGCTTGCCGACGCGATGCGTAATATACCGGCCAAGGGTGTTGTAGATGTTTTTGATATACAAGACGAAGAAGAACGCTGGGAATCAGCAACGAGCAGAATCGGTTCAGAGCTTAGCATTGATGAGTTAACAAGAAAATTAAATAAGTACAGCGATGATATAGACAATGACGGCAAAGTCATATTGCAGCAATACGAACGAATAATGGCCGGCAGCGGTACTTTATCGGATGTTACCTCATTAAAAAACAAAATTGCGCAGTTCCAGGCAATGTTGGCTGAAGCCGCCCAATACGGCAGAAACGGAAAACTTCGAATCGAAGCTTTCGAAAAAGAATCTAAAGCAGGTAGCAAGAAGTCTGATGACAGCGAAGATGTCGAATTATTGGACGGATACAAAAAGACTTCTCTTCAAAGTGCTCTGGTAAGGTTAGAGACGATTTTGTCCTATTTTAAAAATAAACTGGGCAAGGCGAGCACCGGCGTTTACGAAAAGAGCGAACCCGAAAAGAATATTCAAAAGCCTATCGAAGCGGTAGAACCCCTCGAACAGTCTCTCAAAGACGCGTATGACATTTCCCTTGAAATTAGACGTGCGGTGTTAAAAGGAGTTAACGGGAAGGGGCGAAATTGGTTTGCCAATGCACGCGAAACCTTGGGACGCTGCCACGAGGCTTTGGTAAAAGAATCGGCCAAAATAGCAGAAGAACAGATTTTATACCCGAGGGACAAGAAATTGCCTGATTTGGCGAAAAAGGCAGAGAAGTATATCGAAGAAGTTAAGAAAATATGCAAATCTTTTGAAGTTGTTGAAGTTCCTTTAGATGTATTGAGTTACTTAAGAGACCTGCAGGACAACATTGCAGCGAATACGGGGCAGATTGTAGCCGCGATTGAAGAATACAGAACAACGGGAACAGGCAGTTTGGCGGCTAAGCAGAAGAAAAGACGGGAATATTTGAAAATCGTTAATACATACAGCAATGTTAAGCGCGATTATAAAAGGGCAGAAAGGCAATGCAAACGGATTCTGAGAAGTGTTTTGCCTACTATGTATAAGACCGAAGAAATTGAAGAAATAGAAGCATTATGGAGAGACGTTGAAGTTGATTTTGTAAGGTTAGACGAAGAGAGCGGAACTTTACAGCAAATAATGAATGAATAGTTAACTTGAGTAATCAACTTAGTAAGAAAAATCTGCACAGGAAAAGTAGGATATGAACAGAAAAATTATAGCATCAATCATTGTTTTTGCAATCGCATTTGGTTCGCCAATTCAAGTTCTTGCGTTGGAAAAAGCGAGCAGAGATGCGCTTACCTTTTTCAAGCGTTATGAGTCGGAATTTGCCAATAACATGCGTCGTCTTGAAGAATACGACCGCAAAATGAAATTAGTAACCGGAGCAAAAGCCGAAGATTTGAAATACGACGCCGAGGACATCATGGATCAAGTGCAGAGACGCTATGATTTACTTGAGGATCAGTATTCATTTACTATTTCTAATTATCCGAGTGATGCGGCGGAATTACGTGATGGGTTTGGGCGCATAGACGATTCATACAGAAAAATACGCAATTTTTATAATGATAAGTTTAAAGAAGGCGATTTGACAAAGGCCCTTGAACCCCTTAAGCAGGAACCCGTTAAGCCGCAACCGGTGAAGGCACAGCCTGTAAAGATGTCGGCTCCCGCAAAGAGTTCGGACGTTTCTTACCAAGAAGCTCTCGCGGCGCTTAAACGACCTGCAGGACAAAAAACAGAGGAAGTGACTGCACAACCCGCAGTTGCCGCTGTTCCCCAACCTGTTGTCGCACCGGCTTCGGTTGTCGCACCGGCTTCGGTTGTTGCACCGGCTTCGGTTGTTGCAAAACCTGCTTCCGGAAAATTTGCCGAAGCTCTCGCAGCTCTTAAAACAGGCCGGGATGACGGCAAAGACGAAGAAGCGGAAATCAACAGAAAAATCGAAGAAAAGAAAGCCGAAATAGCCAAAAAACTTGAAGCCGAGCGCCTTGAAGCCGAACGAGCAAAGATAGAAGCCGAGCGCGAAAAAATGCTTGCCGCGAAAGAAGCTGCACGTCAGGCTGTTATTGCAAAAATTCTTGAAGACGAAAAAGCGGCTAAAGAGGCCGAAGAAAAAAGGTCTGCGGCGATTAAAACAGAAGAGCAGCAAAAACTGTATGCGGCACGCGAAGCCGAACGAGCAAAAATAGAAGCCGAGCGCGAAAAAATGCTTGCAGCAAAAGAAGCTGAACGTCAGGCTGTTATAGCGCGTGTGTTGGCTGAACAAAATGCTAAGTCCGAACAAGAAAAAATGGCTGAGAGAGGCAAGTTTGAGTCTGCATTGGCCGGCCTTAAAAAACCGGCAGCCGCGGCAGCTTCTGTTGCGGCAAGCGCCGCTGTAACTTCAGCCGCGTCTGCGGCAGATACGGCAGTAGCCAAAGCAAATGTTTTGGCGGCCACAGTTTCTGCGGTTGCTTCAAAAGCAGTTTCTCCCCAAAGGGTTGAGGTTGTAACGAAAGCACCGGATAACGAATATGATGCGAGCTACATTGAAGCTTTGGGAGCTTTAAAAAGAGATCCGGCCAAAAAAACTGCTTTTGACATGGCCCGTGATAAAGTTAGAGAAAAAATTGCAGCTGACACTAAATCAGGTGTGATTACCCCGACAAAAGCAAAACCTGTTTCGGCAGCCGTAGCTTATACCTCTGATAACGAAATTCAAAACGAAGATGACAATTTGGTAGTCGCTGTTAAACCTGAGGCAAGAGAAGACGTTAAACAACTTTTTGAGCCTGCCCCCGAAAAAGATGCTGTTGAAACCGCGATGGACATGGCAGACGTTCTTAAGGCAATAGAAGCAAGACAAGCGGTAGAAGCAGAAAAAATCAGAGCAGCGAGAAAAGCGCAGGCGCTTGCGGAAGCCGAAAAGGCTAAAAAAGAGGCTGAACTTGCGGCAAGAAAGGCCGAGCTTGAAGCAGAACGCATTTCAAGACGGGCAGCTTTGGCAGCTGATGCAGACTACGGAAAAGTCAAAATGACAGGTTCTGTGGCTCTTGAGGCCCGAGACAGAGAAGAAAAGTATGAAGCACAAAGCTTGGTTGGGGTTCCGACTACAGAGTATGATTTGCCGAACAACTTGAGCCAGCTTAGATTGATCTTAACCTACCAAACTGACGAGAATCACGCCTTTACTCTTGACGAAAGATATTTGCAGCGTGAGAGAAATGAAGTTGTAAGAGAAAATTATTTGAATTTGTCATATATGATGAAAGAAAGCGATGAAAGAGTTTGGAGCATAAAAAATTCTTTCCAGACTACTTCGTATCCCGATTCGCTTTCTAAAGATTACAGAGACAATAATTTCGAAGTGTTCTTGAACAGAAAACCTGACCTGAATCGCGAAAGTCTTTCAAGTTTTGGTTACAGAGTCAGAAGTTATCCAAATTACGAGAGGTCGAATTTTCATGAATTTGCACTTTCTAACCAGGAAACATGGCTTACAAACGACAGCATAATGTTTGCAGAAGCAAAACTTGAAAACAGAAAATACAGAACTGTAAATGATTTAGATTATGGCAACGCAAATTTGTATGTTGAGTTCAATAAGAGCTATGCAAATGAGGCAGAAGTTTCTGTTTCAAATACTTTTGACCGAAGATCGTACAATAAGGAATCGGTAAATCTTTATAGAACAAGTTATTATGACAATTATTTGAGATTCGCATACACTTTGCCAATGCACAGCGTCTTAACATATGTTTTCGAAGCTCAGCATAATAAACACGAATATGGTTCAGACTCGTTAAGAGGCTATTCGGAGCTGGATTTGTTCTTGGCAACAAAAATGAAGCTTACTAAAAAAACCAGGGCTCAAATTGATTACAGATTTATAGATAATGATGAAAACAGCAGAAATATGGCTCATAAAAACAATAAGGTTCACTTCATGGTTCAGAAAAACGTGAATGACACTTTAAGGTTCAGATTTGATCACACTTATCATGCCAGAGATACTGTGGTTGGAAATTCGATGAATTTTGATGACCACAACAGCATCGCAAAGATGATGTGGAGATTTGACAGACTGAACGTATCTTGGAATACCGGTTTTAACAGCAGAATATATGATGAAACGGCATACGTGGACTACAAAAATATGTATACCGGCTTTGATATCGGTTATGAAAGACCCGAAAGATTCGAATGGAAGTTAAGCCCGGCTTTAAGAAAAATCGAATTCAGAAATTATTACAAGCAAAACAAAGTTGATCCTGTTCGCAATTGGGAAGACGAATTGCAGCCTTCTGTAGAGTTTGAATATATTAAGCCTCTGAATGAAGATCTAAAATTTACTTTCACGGCTTCCTATGAAAAGACCTTCTACAAGACCTATGATTCGAATATGCAAGACTTGCTTTGGAATTTTGCAAAACCGATGGTCATTACTGAATTTATGGGAAAAATTGAACAGTCGTTTTGATAGTTTGCAAGTGAAATATAAAGTTTGAGTACAAGTTGTGAATATTGTATATTACATTATTCACAACTTTTTTTAGGAAAAACATATATGAGAAAGATACTTTTTGTCTTGTTATTTGTTGTGGCAGTGCCAATGTTGGCATCAGCATACGAAGATTCCGGGATAAGATTCAGCGATTTGCATGGGCAGGTTGCGGTTCGTCCGGATGAAGAATTTGATGACGCTTATGAATACGCAGATTTAGAGACTAAACTTCGTTATAATGACAGAATTTGGACAGAAATTGATTCCGGGGCGATTTTGAGCCTTGCGGACATGTCGACATTTGTAATAAAAGAGAATACCGTTATGGTATTGCCAAAGCCTGAAACCCAAGTCAGCAGCATAAAGATATTAAGCGGAAACGTTTGGGTAAATATGAAAAAAATGGTTGAGGGCGGAGAGTTTCATGTTGAGTTAAATCAAGCGGTTGCGGGTATAAAAGGAACTATATTGACCTGCCGAACAGGCGATGATTTTGACAGAATAGTGTGTGCCCAAGGCAGAGTTCAAGTAAGAAGCAAAAAAACCGGCGAAATAGTTGAAATCGGGCCCGGCGAACAAGTAATTGTGGGCGGAGACAAGCCATTTGAACCTGAAAAAGCCGATCTGGATTCTTTAGAAAAAGAATGGCAGGAAGATTTAGATAAAATGGGCTCATCATTACGAAACGATGAACTTACAGATGTTTTAACAGCCCGCGCAGATTTAATTCAAAACCAAGTTAACGATCTAAATAAACTTTTTGAATCAGTCAGCAGAAAAGCAAGTTTGCAACAAAATGATTTGAATTTGCTTGAGAGAGCGGCGCGAAATATATCAAGCGAGCTTGCTGAGGCAAAAACTTTGGCTTCTCAAGCACAGGCCAGAGGCGCAAATGCCGATAAACCCGATAGGGTGATGCTTGTTGCGGCTGCTAAACTTACTTCTTTGGCAGCGCAGGCAGAGGCAAAGGTTGCGGCTGTATTGAACTTTATAAAGAGAAGTTTGGTAAATTTGCACAAGAACCCTGATAATGACCGATTGGATATGCTTGCTGAAAAAGCAGAGTCGCTTATGGCAGAGTTTAACCAAATAAGAAAAGAAATGGAAACCGCCAACGGTAAGTCACAGAGTTGGTTTGAAGATAGAGCACAAGAAGTTAGTCGCTTGCTCGAATATGTGGCGAGGCTTTCTGAAGAAGCTTCTGAATTGTCAGAGTTGTTCCCGGGTGATCCAAAGGCGAGGGCAATTTCAATGACAGTCGGAAACATGAATAAAGAGCTTGCTAGGTTGCTTTCCTCTTTAAGGGTTGTGTCTATCGATTATGCTGCGATTGATATGCTAAAAAATTATGAGGAGAATATTTCGGATTCCATTGAAATTTATAATCGCGAATGGGATAAATATAACAACATAGATAAAGAGTCCACAACGGCGCAATCTAAGATTTTGACTCAATCATTGAGGATTTTGGGTGGTTTTGCAAAGGTCAAACGTCAATACGACAGGGCGAAAAGACTGTATAGCGGCGTGATGAGATCGGCTGCTTCTTCAAGGTTCAAAACAGCTGAACATCTTGAATTTGAAGATTTGTGGAAGCGTGTTCAGGATAACTTTATGTCTTTATCAGACCTAGCCGGAATTTTGCAAAGCAGAATCGAGGATTTGCAAAACCGGATTAACAGTTCCGGGAAACTCAGAAGATAATCAATGAAGAAATTTTGAGCGAGTTTTTTCGGGAAAAGATGCTTCGGTAAGAATTTCTTGAATGATTCTCATGGCGCCGGGTGTAACTTTTTTCTCGGTGCCTTTTTCGAAACTTGCAACGAATTCGTCGAGGTTTGTCAGAATATAATATGCTTCATTTTGATTTAATCTCATTTTTTTTGCCTCCTGCAATTACTCTATACTTTAATAAATATCGGCAGTTTGCTTTTTGAAGTTAATAGCTTTTAAAAAAAAAGTTGCGATAATTGCATCTTATTAACAGTTATGGTAATATCGCAAATTATGATTAACAACGAAACAACTTTTTATCTCGGTTATGTGGAACAGGCCATCGGGGGCGGGAAAGATCCCTTGTCGCCTTCTATTTCTATAAGCAAAAACGGTTCATTGGCAAAGTGGCGTGGTAAGCTTGATTTTTTAAATCTGAGAGTAAATGACCCCGGTTTAAAGAATTATAAGCAAGAGTTTGTCAATATATTAAAAAAAGCATCTGAGTTAGGTATAGAGGTCGTAATAACTCTTCCGGAATACGTGCCGATGCATTTTGAAATGGCTCCGGAACTTCCGCCAAAAGTTCCTTTAAAGCCTGTTGCCGAAACAGACGCGCCCCCAAAAAAGAATTTATACAAAAGACCCGATAAATTGGTTCACTTTAAGAATTGTTATTTGGCTTTGCCGGGCATATTAAGCGGCAACAAGTCATATAAACTGCTAACACCCGAAGACTGTTTCCCAATAATAGAAATGGCCGAAGAATACGGTGTTAAGCATATTATCGTGCCGGTTGGAGAGCCCGGCATGTTCATTGACCCCCAGGCGGAGATTGTGTTCAAAAAGTCATTTAAAACTATACACGAATCTGCAAGGCTGCTTGGTATAAAAACACATATAAGAAACGGCGGTATATCTTCGGGCGTGTTTAAAAAGCTTCATCGCGAGTTCGATTGCGGGCTGGCTTATGATGTTGGTGTCGGGCAGCTTGAGTGTGACGATGTGTTAGATGTCTACACACAATATAAAGATCAAATCAGTATATTGTTTGTTCAGCAGGCGCTTCAGGGGTTTGACAAGTATACCGGGCGCAAAGATGCCATGGAATCGGCTTTAAAAGATTATATTACGGCTCAGAAAGATTATAAAGCGGCGCTTGAAGAGAACGACAATGAGTATGCAGAAAAGGTGCTCAAGAGATATAATTTTGCTCTTAAAGATTATGAAGAGGCAAGTTTGAACAAATTCTTCAACCTTGGTTTGTTTCAAAACGGTGATTTAAATTTGGTGCCTTTGTTAAAAGAAGTGCGTAAAGACATCGAGGCCGGTGATTTAAAGTATGTGCTCATTGAAGCGGTTCCGAATACAAGAAACAACGACTTTGTGTTAAAAAATGTTTTACCCGGCACTTTTACCGGAACATTTTAAGTAATGGGCGCTTTTGTAATGAAAAAAACTTTTATTGCAGGGTGTATTGCGCTTGCCGCAACGGCTTTGCCGCTTGACGCGTCTCTTTTGCGGCAAGGCGACAAAATTGTTGCGCCTTACACTTTACAAAAAGGTTTATTGCGTGCGGAAGAGTTATTTAAAGAGAATAATTTTCGTGACGCGCTTATTTTTTATTATGAAGCCTTAGATATGACAACTTCCGGTGAGGTTAGGGCAAAGCTGCATTTTAGGGTGGGCGAATGTCTCGAGGCAATTAAACGCTATGAATATGCTTCATATCATTATAAAGTTGCCATGACAAGCGGAAAATTGCCGGAGCTTTTACAGAGCAGGGCTATAATGAAGCTTGAACATTTGCCTGATTTAGCGCAGACCGAAGAGGCTAACAGGCTATATAACAGGGCAATGGCATTATATAAAAGACGCAATATAAGGGCTGCGATTGATGATTATCTTGAAAGCTTGAGGCTTATGCCCACTTTAATGGAAAAAAGCGATTCGGGTTTAATCGAAGATGCAATTAAATATTTAACCTTTTTGTCTGAAAGTAAAGACAAGGAGCCCGAAAGGTTGCTTAAGCTCGCGTCATTGCTTGAACTCCACGGAGAGGTAGATAAATCTGTAGAAACATTACAGCAAATTATAATTATTTATGCCGATACCGATCAGGCAAAGCAGGCAGAAGAAAAATTAGAAAGATATTCGTCTAAAAATACTGCTTATCTTGAACCTAAAAAACCTGTTGACGATCTTGCTCAAGTAATAGTCGAAGAATCTGTTTTTGACGAAAACTTTGATTTTACGGGCGCAGGCACTGTCTCAAGAGAATTGCCCGGCATTTCTTTTGCATTTAAGTCTTACAACGAAAGAACAGAAATTCCCCCGGACAGATTCGAAATTTTTATGGTGAGTCTTGGCACAGGAGGAGAAAGAAAAGATTTTGTTTTTATCTCCGCAGACGGGATCCCAGACAGACAGCTTAGATATGAAACAACTGAAATGCTCTACACATTAACTTTTACGAGTGTTGAACAGACCGTGGGTTATATTCAAGATCTTTACGGTGATGGAAGAGTTAGCGTTAATCTCTTCTCAAAGATTGTTTTGAACCTAAAAGTTGAAAAAAAGGCGTATTAGGAGCGGCTATGTTTTACCAGATACTAGGTTATGTTTTTGGGCTTGTTATGGCAATAAACTATTATCTGTTTTTTGTTTTTTTTCCTTGTTTGATAGGTTATCTGTTGGGAGATGACTGAAATATTATGAAGACGACAAATAAAACTGCATCAAAAAAGATTGATATTTTGGCCGAAGACCAAAAAGAAATCAGGCGATTAAAAGAGCTGGATGACATAGAGCTTTTAAAAGAGGCCTTATCGAGACTTATTTATGAAACATCGGAATCTGCAATGACTAAAAAACCTGTTAAGGCGGCAAAAAAGCTAAAAAGAACAGCAAAAATCGGGCGGGCTGTGTCAGGTAAAAAAGTAAAGATTTCTTACAGTTTTACTTATGTGCCTTACAAAAAGCCTGAAAGGGCGGAAACTAAATTGTATGCAATAAATTATATTACTCTTTCTTTGGTAAAAGAATCTGAGCTGACAGGCGAACTTCCCTTAGATTACGACGAGAATCGTTTGGTACTTCAAATTATTGACCCTTTTACGGCTCACGCCTATTGGGAAGTATCACTACAAGAGCGATGTCGCTTAAGGTTAGGTTATGGCGGCCATTTTGTCCTTAGACTGCATAATATCTCAGACTCTACAAAAGAAGAAATTTGGTTCCCCGAAGATATAGGAAACTGCTTTGTTGCTCTTCCGAAGCCGGCCAGTATTTACAGAGCTGAATTGGGCTATTACAGCTCTAAGAGGTATTCTTGCGTTGCGATTTCCAATTCCGTTTACTCCCCAACCGACAAAGTGTCTGAAAAAACTGCCGAACCGGTTCCGGAAGACCGGGATCAGCCGGTTACAAAAGATTCGGTTCGGGCGGCTACAAAATATACTCTTATTATTCAAGAGCCTGATGAAAAAGATTCAGGAAGCGAAAATTTTAAGCCGTTATGATCAATGATGCCGGAATTTGGGCCCCGGTTTTGCATGCCCACCTTCCATTTGTCAGACACCCCGAATATGTTGATATGATGGAAGAGCGATGGCTGTATGAAGCTATTACCGAAACATATATTCCGTTAATTGATGTTTTTCAACGACTTTCTGATGAAAATATAAAATTCAGATTGACTTTAACGATAACTCCCTCTCTTGCAAATATGCTGGCAGACAGTCTATTGATGGGTCGGTATTTGAGTTACATCAACAGGCTTGTTGATCTTGCAGAAAATGAAGTTCTGCGCACAAAAGATTTGGCAAAGTTTGAGCTGTTAGCAAGAATCTACAGGGATAAATTTTATAAGATAAGAAGCATTTTTGAAAAGTGGAATTTTAGGTTACTAAACGCTTTTCGTCATTTTCAAGATTCCGGCTATCTGGAAATCATTACTTGTTGTGCTACTCACGCTTTTTTGCCGTTGCTCGCCAATTTTAAAGAAGCGGTTGAAGCTCAAATAAAAATGGCAGTTATAGACTATGAGCATCACTTCAGGTGTGTGCCAAAAGGTATTTGGCTCGCGGAATGTGCTTACTATGAAGGTTTAGACGAGGTTTTAAGGCGGAATGGTTTGAGTTATTTTTTTGTTGACACTCATGGAATAACCCACGCGAACCCGCGCCCCGGTTACGCAACTTACGCGCCTATAGATTGCGGTTCGGGAGTGTTTGCTTTTGGGCGAGACCCTGAAACCGGGCGGCAAGTTTGGTCATCGGAGGTTGGTTATCCGGGTGACCCAAATTACAGAGATTTCTACAGAGATATCGGATTTGATCTGGATAAAGAATATATTGGCCCCTATATTCATGAATCAGGCATTCGATTGAATACAGGGATAAAATATCATCGTATAACCGGAAAAAACATAGCCGATAAAGATGTTTACGACTATTCGATAGCCATGCAAAAGACTTGGGAGCATGCGAATCATTTTGTTTTTAGCCGCGAACGTCAGATTGCGGCGGTCGGGGTTAATATGCGTCGCAGCCCTATAATTGTTTCGCCTTATGACTGCGAGTTGTTTGGGCATTGGTGGTTTGAGGGGCCTGAGTTTTTGTATAATGTGCTCAAGAAAATAGTTTTAGAAGGGCAATACACAAGGTTAGGCACTCCCTCTGATTATCTCGGTATTTATAAACACAGCGAAAAAGCCGTTCCTTCCATGTCGTCTTGGGGTGAAGAGGGTTACTGTTCTGTTTGGTTGAATGAAAAAAATGCATGGATATACCCTCATGTGCACAAGGCTACCGAGAGGATGATAAAGCTTGCCGATGATTTTTTTGAGGCTACGGGTCTGATGCAAAGGGCATTGAATCAGGCAGCCAGAGAAGTTATGCTTTTGCAGTCATCTGATTGGGCTTTTATCATGAAAACAGAAACTACGGTCGGGTATGCGAAAAAAAGAATAAAAGATCACGTTTTTAGGTTTAATAAACTGTATGAAAGTATTTTGGGGGGCGACGTTAATGTGCTGTGGCTGAGTGAAGTTGAAAGCCGCGATAACATTTTTCCCGAAATGGATTTTCGAATATTCAAAAAACAATAGCGAGGCTTTGTGAAGGAAAAGTTTAAGAAGATAAAGAAGTTTTTTGCGGGGCGAGCTTATTTGCAGGCCTTAGGCATAAGTTTGGCAGTGTTTTTATTTGTAAGTATGTTGTTTTTATCGCATTCGTTACAGATTTTGGAAGAATATTTTTCTGCTTTGCTTGTGCAGCAGGGTTTTAAGCCGAGAGATAATATTTCGCGTGTTACGGTAATTAAAAAAGATCAAGCTACGTCTGAATTACTTGGCAGAAATCCCGGAAGGCGTGAATTCGCGTCTTTGTTTGAATGTTTTGGGCAAAGCCAACTCGTTAAATCGGAGCAAGAGAAAAAACCTCAAAGCTACACGCTTTTTAAGCTAGACATTGGGCTGTTTCGCGATGTGAAGAGTTACCCGGTGTTTACGTCGTATGATTATTGGTGTGGTTTTGACGGCTACGATGATGAATACGGGTTGTTGGGGCAAGATAAATGGAATTCTCCGGTGAGAAGACTGGGAGAACGTTATCGTGCAGACAAAAATCTTCGGGGCAACAATTGCCTGTTTATGTTCAAAGATTACATTTGGGGCCCGATGAAGATGAATATATTCAAATTTTTGAGCGGCGGTCGGGATTTTTTGGTCTTGCCGACGCTAATTACCGATTGGTGCGATAAAGAGCTGGTCGGCGCCGTGTCGGAACATCTTGCAAATCAACGAGGCGAAGGAAGCGGTGCTAAGATTGATTCAAAACATGAAGCTGCGATAAATTTGTTGAAAAAATGGGTAAGCTTTTTTGAAAGCCTAAGCTACGCTGATTTTGTGCCGGTATTTAGTTTTCATGGCGGCCCTGAGTCAGTATTAAGTTTTAGTTTTGTCGTTAAGACAAAGCCTTTGCCCGGTGAGTATGTTGTTGAGCCGGCTGCGGTTGTTGGTTTCGACTTTGTTTTGCAGGGTGAGATGAATGAACAGGACGATGCCTTGCTATCAGAGGCTTTGAACAAGAGTCTTGCGAAGGTTGTTCTGGCCGGTCACACGGCAAATGAGACAGTTGCTGCAACAGGAGAAGAGGGGCGTAATACCGAAGAGGTGGCGGGGCGTTTTCCCGAAAATGATAATAAGGACGGAGTTATCAGGACAACTTCGTCAGATTTGAATCTGACTTTAACCGAAACAAGATATATTATGCCGCACGATAAATTTTTGGGCGGGAAAAATGTTTCAATCGGAATCATTAATGTCGGTAAGTCGAATAAGGGCTTTGTGAGCGAAGTTCCTATGTTTTTTGTTGATAAAAAGCGGAATCGGTTGATGCCGGCTTTTAGCTTGTCGATCGCAATGATGGCACTTGACAGAAATTGCAAAGATAAAGATGAAATCGGTTATGTTACGGCTATGGAGAGAGAATTTGAGCGCATTTTTAAGTCGGTGGTTGACGGCACTTTTGTGGGGCCGTTAAGGATTAAGGATCGAGTGATCCCGGTTGACAGAAAAGGCTTTATGTATATTGATTTTGTAGGTTCAACAAGTAAAGCTTATGGTGTAAATAAGGCGGCTCTGGACGGATGGTCCCTTTACCAATGTTTTGATCGCGATTATTTGAAGAAATTATGGGCGGAGCGGCCATCTGAAAGCAGGCTTAACCCTGCATTGCAGCAGACAAATATACTTAATAGGGGAGAAAATAATAAGAGCCACACAATTGCGGTGTGCGGGCCTTTCGAGATTACCGATTTTGACTATTTTGCAACGCCGTTAACGCTTAAAACTTCGTTGCAGCCTATAAAAGAGGACTTGATGGGGGTCGAAATACACGCGAATGCCATTATTAATATTTTAGACAAGTTATACATTAAAAAACCCGAAAACCCCGCTTCGACTGTTTTTGCATTGCTTGTCGTGTGTATTGCTGCGGCGGTGTTGCTTGAATTCACAAGACCTTTTTGGGGCGCATTTTTGACCATGCTGTTTATGTGGATGACTTTTTTGTATGGGCATCATTCTTACCATGTAAACAGAGAATTGATGTATTTGGCACCTTTGATTATTTCGTATCCGATGATATGGGTAGCGACTACTTTTTTAAATTATATAAAGCAACGTGCGAAAGCAATGAATACGCGTGCTATGTTTTCGAGATTTGTTTCTGCGGATGTTGTGCAGTATATGCTTGATAACCCTGAATTGGTGAGGCCGGGCGGCGAGAAGACTGAACTGACAGTTATGTTTTCAGATATTGCCGGTTTTACACCTATGTCAGAAGCTCTGACGCCTGAAGAGCTTGTTGTGCTTCTTAACGAATATTTGGGTGCTATGACTGATTTGCTGTTTAAATATGGGGGCACGCTAGATAAATTTATAGGAGATGCCATTATGGCATTTTGGAACTATCCTAAAAAACAGCCTGATCACGCTGTTAAAGCCTGCCTTTGTGCTATTGAAATGCAACAAAAAATAGACAGTTTGCAGATTGGGTGGCAAGCAAGAGGGTTGCCGAGAGTTTCGGTCAGAGTAGGAATAAATACTGCCGGGGTAGTTGTCGGTTATATGGGTTCAATGCAGGCTCAAATGAATTTTACCTGCATGGGAGACGGAGTTAATCTTGCATCGCGTCTTGAGGGCGCAAATAAAGAATACGGAACGAAAATGATGATTAGCGAGGCAACCTATCTGCAAGTTAAAGACAAAATAACTTGCAGATTTTTAGACTTTTTGGCGGTAAAAGGAAAAACGGAGCCTGTTAAAGTTTACGAGATTGTCTCAGAAAAAGGAAATGAACCTGCAGATTTTGATGAACATTTTGAGCTTTACGATCAAGCTATTAAGCTCCATCTTGAGCGAAAATGGGACGAAGCAATTGAATTATTTGGTGTTATTATTGAAAAATGGCCCGATGATGTGCCCGCAACAACATATATTAGCAGGTGCAGGCAGTATAAAGAAACTCCGCCGCCCGATAATTGGGACGGCAGATATATACTAACTCACAAATAAAAGTTTGCTATTTATGTTGAAAGTGATATATTTACCCTTGTAATGCACTCTAACTATACAGCACGGGACTTAGATGAAAATAGAATTTGATCCGCACCCTTTTATTGATAACCCCAGAGTAATAGAAACAACAGAAGAAATGGATAATTTTTTTTCTCGTTGTGCCACAGAAGATGTTATTGCGGTAGACATAGAATCTGCCGGCTTTTACAGATATTACGGCAGAGTTAATTTAATTCAGATTGCCTCAAGAAAAGAAGCCGCAATAATTGATCCTCAAAAAATCGAAGATTTTTCAGCTTTTCAAAACTTTGCAAATGCAAGTTCTTGTTTGTGGCTTTTTCATGGCGGCGATTACGATATTTCAATGCTTGCCAAAGATCTCGGGATATATATTCCGAGAATGTTCGATACAAGAAAAGCCGCCGAAATAACCGGAATGACCGAACTCGGGTTGCGCGCTCTCACTGAAAAATACCTGGGCTTTACTTTAGATAAACGCTTACAGCGATGTGACTGGTCAAAAAGACCCTTGACTCGTGCCATGAAAGAATATGGCTTACTTGACGCAGTTTGTCTTATTCCTGTGTATGATTGCTTAAAGTCTGAACTTGAGACTTTAAACAGAATGGACTGGGTAATGGAAGAATGCGATTATATTGCGCGTCATGCAAAAGAGTTTCAGGAGCAAGAAGCCGACCCATACGCATTCAGAATCAAAGGCGCATCAAAATTATCATTAAGATCTCAGGCGATTTTAAAAGAAATTTGGTCGTTGCGCGAAAAAATTGCCGCAAAACTTGATAGGGCTCCTTTTATGCTTCTAAGCAATCAGGCCCTTATAGAAATTGCCCGCCAAGTGCCGAGAACCGTATCCGGAATGTTGGTTATTAAGTCGGTAAACAGAGATTTTTTAAACAGATACGGAAGCGAATTGCAAGTTGCAATAAAGGCCGGAATGAAAGCGCCTTTAACAGATTTGGAGCGTCCCTTTAAGCCTAAAGAAAAAGAGTTTCTTTTAACGGCCTGGGAAGGCGAGCTGGCAAAGTCTTTACGCGAAATAAGAGATTCAATTGCCGAAAAACTAAATATTCCGCCGGCTGTGTTGGCACCTATGCACAGCATTTACGACCTTGCCAAGATTCGGCCCAATACCGTGGGCCTGCTATTGCAAAGTGAGATTTTGCACGAATGGCAAACCCAAATCCTTGCTGAAGGCTTTTTGGATATCCTTCGGCAGGAGCCGCCTAAAACAGCAAAGAGTAAGCGCCGCCGTCGAAAAAGATAATTAAGTCTAGTTAGTGAAATAAATATTTAATTGTTTTTTTATAAAATACTCTTGCGCATTTGGCTCTGTGTACGTATAATAAAAAAACGTCCTTAAAAGTATTTTAGTATGTAATTAAATGGAGGCAAGAGCTTGAAACGATTTACCACTCTTTTTCTGGCACTTTGTATGCTGAGCTCCGGTTCTGCTTTCGCAGCCGGTATCAGCCTTGGCGAAGCTACTCGCGGTTATGCCGCAACCCTTAACATTGATTGTCCTAAAGTTAATGTTGAAACTGTACAGATTCTTGGTGCCAAGGCAGTTGAATTGACTGCTGAGGGAGCAACCGTATCATCGGACAAAGACGCACCTGCGTTACCGAGATATACTGCCATGGTTATGGTAGACCCCGCACGCAAACCGATGTTCCAGGTGAAGAGTCTTAGTTCTCAGATTATTAACCTTGATGCACGTGTAGCACCCAGCAAAGGTAACTTTACACGTAATATCAATCCCGCCGATGTTCCTTACAATTACGGCAAAGTATATGCTAAAAATGCTTGGTATCCCTCTGATAACGATCTCGTTAAAATGGGCGAACCTTTCATTTTCAGAGAAGTTCGCGGTGTTAACCTTGTTGTTAACCCCGTTCAGTACAATCCTGTAAAAAATCAAATTAAAGTTCACAAGAAACTTCAAGTAACTGTAAAAGCCGGCGAAATCGACAGCAAAAACATTATGAATAAAGCTGCTCCGATAACCAAGGCTTTTGAACCCATTTACAAAAACGTATTTGTTAACTATAAACAGGCTACTTCTCGTCTTCCTCGCCTCGATGAACAAGGCCGTCTCTTGATCATCTCCGCCGATGAATACATGAATGCAATGAAACCCTTCGTTGAATGGAAACAAAAACTCGGTCTCACTGTTAAATTGGTTCCCATGAGTGCCGTTGGTGCTACTAATACTGACGTTCAAGCTTTTATTCTTGATGAATATCAGCAGGGCGGACTTACCAACATTATGCTTGTTGGCGATGCAGACAAAATCCCGACAAATAAAGGCGTCAAAGAAAGAGCCGATTCAGATACTTGCTATGTGAAACTTGCCGGTGACGATCATGTTCCCGATGCAATTATCAGCCGCCTCAGCGCTTCAAACGAAGCCGAAGTTGCATATCAGGTAGCTAAGTTCATCAACTATGAACGCTTCCCCACAACTGACAAGTCTTGGTATACCAGACTTCTCGGTATCGGTTCAGCCGAAGGTAATCCCAAAGATTACGTTTACATTGATGAAATTCGCGACACTCTCTTCAAAAAAGGCCTGTTTAAAGATGCCGTAAAAGCATATGATCCGGGCGCAAACGCAGCAATGGTAACCGAAGCTCTTAACAAAGGTGTAAGCCTTATTAACTATCTTGGCCACGGTTCAGGAACCAGCTGGGGCACTACTCGTTTCTCTAACAGCAATATGAGCTCTCTTAAAAATGGTTGGATGATGCCGGTTATATGGGATATCGCTTGTGTTAACGGTCGCTTTGTAAACTACACCGGATTCGGTGAAGCTTGGATGCGCGCCGGAAATATCGACTCTCCTGCCGGTGCTGTTTGCTACGCAGGTGCAAGCACTAACATGGAATGGGTTCCCCCGATTCATGTTCAGGCTGAAATCAATAAAGTTCTCATCGGCGACGAAGTTTACAAAACTACCGGCGGACTGCACATGAACGGTATCATGAAGGGCCTTGAACTTTACACTGCCGAACCCAGAAAATCAGGCGTAATGATTCTTGAACAATGGAATCTTTTCGGTGACAGCACTCTTCATGTTCGCTACAAAGCTCCTTCAAAAGTTGAAGCTAAATCAAAAGCTACTCGCAGTGGCGACGGCGTTACAGTTAAAATTAACGTAGAACAAAACGGTAAGCCCGTAAGCAACGCTCGTGTATCTGTTTACACCGAAGGCGTTAAGAATATCAAAGTTGCTACAACCAATGACCAAGGTCAGGCTGTTGTAACTATGCCTAAGGGTATGAAAGCCGGTTACTTGACTGTTATCGGTGCTGACGTTGTTCCCGTTGTTGACCAACCTATCGAATTCTAAGCATAGCTTGAATAAGTAGAAATTAAACAAACCGCGCCTTTTCAAATCGAAAAGGCGCGGTTTCATTTTTAGAAAATATAAGATGGGTTAGGCAAATGACATAATTATTTCATATAATAGGGTATTATGTATTACATAGCTGTCGTGATTTTCTTTTGAAAGTATCAAAGTTTTACAGTTGCGAATGTGTTTTGCTATTGCATAAGTATGTGTTGTTTTTACCAAATCATTTTCTCCGGCTGTCAGCAATACAGGTATTTTTATGGCATTAAGGTCTTTTACTGTAATACTTGGTTGGGTTAGCATCAATCTTAGAAATGGAGAACCCGTTTGTTCATATTCTTGCTTAGCTTCGTTTATGAATTTGTTTTTTAACCCCGAGGGTTTGCTATTTGCTCCGCTGGCAATGAGTTTTGAAAGAAGGTTTGGGCGCTTTGCGGCAATTAAAAGTCCAACTATGCCTCCGTCGCTGAATCCATATAATATGGGCTTAATAATCTTTTTAACACGAATAAATTCGATAATATCTTGAGCCATTTCATTGTAGTCGAACTCGTCAATTTCTTGGCTCAAACCGTGTCCGCGTGAATCTATAGCATAAACGGTGTGAGTGTTTTTTAGCAAACTTGCTGTTTCACTGAATATATTATGATCTTCGCCGTTACCGTGCAAAAGTATTATTGAGGGGCCTTTGCCCTGCTTTTTATAGAATAAATCAACCCCGTTCACGTTTGCTTTCATGAGAATCAATAATTATTTATTCTACAACTCGTGTTTTGCAAATCAAATCATGTAATGTTTTCTTTTCGCCTACAAAAACCATTAAAAGACCGAAAACAGTTAAGAAAGAAATAATGTTTATAATGCCTCTCTTAAGAGCGGTGCTCCAAGAAAGATCATCAGAACCTTCTTCGTTAATAACAGCTGTATTGGCAGCTATTTGACCTAATGTGGCTTTTTTATACTTTAGCATTACAGAAAGATAAGCCCAAACGAAGATAATGGGGTTCCTTATATTAAAGTCAATAAGGCTTTCAAAAAATCCCATTGGCCTTGCCATGTTGGTTTTAATTGTTTCGCCGAACAAATCTGTTGTTTGAATATTTGTGATGGCCGCACCGAACAAAATTGGCTGTGCTGCCCACCATAAAAAATTGATTGCCATAATAAAAACAAGAACAAATATCAGGTCAATTACCCCGCTTTTTATTCTCGATTTAAGGCTTGCGTCTTTATATGTTTTTTTTGTTTCTAATACGGTTTTTTGCCCGAAAGTATTTACCAGTTTTTTTTGAACCTTATTAATCTGCTCTGAGGCTTTGTTGAGATTCTCGCCCCAGTTTGCCTGTTTTAAAAATGCCGAAACAGATTCTGACCATTCAGAAAAAACGGCTCCGCCGGTGCTTCCATCATTATTTTTGCTGCTTGTGTTAACTACTCGTTCAACCAATTCAAGCAGCTGAATTGGAAGGTGATTAAGCTTTTGTTTTTCGAGTGGAACTTCGTAGACTGTTATGGGCTCGCTAACCCCTTTTAAACTTTTGGGGCCGATCTTTACAGATACTATTTCATGCTTGTCCATTAATAAATAAGTCGACTCACTTATTCCTATTGAACCACCCGGAAAACACTCAAGTTTTTCCATTCTTGCCGTTATGTTTACCGCGCTTCCGAAAATATCATTATCTTCTAATGTAACGTCACCCGAGTTTATAACAATTCTAAGGTTTAAAGCCAAGTTTTTGTCGGTTTGTTGCTTGTTATATTCTTTGAGCAAAAGCTGAATGATAATTGCGCTGATTACAGCATCTGTAGCGCTTGGAAAAGAGCAAAGTAAAGCGTCTCCGATGCTTTTAATTATTTTGCCTCGGTAGAATTCAATTACCGGTCGCATGAGCTTGTTGTGTTTTCTTATGAGGTCTATAAGCTCTTCTCTTGAAGTTCCTGCAACAGTTTCAGAATATCCCTGCATGTCGGTTAACATAATCGACAAATTTTGAGATTTTATGCTTCCCATTAAATTGCTCAACTCCGCTTGTTTTAAGGTGATTATAACGCTAATTAAAAAAAATGGCAATTTATATTGCTTGATTTATTAGTTTGATGGATAATAACAAAGAACAATATTCATTGGGGGTGTCTCTTTGATTTACGGCTTACTATTTTCTGCCTTAACAGGTGGTTTTATAGGTTGGATAACAAACTGGATAGCGGTTAAAGCCCTTTTTCACCCGAGAGACCCAATTAAATACCGGTTTTTCGAATATCAGGGATTAATGCCAAAAAGACACAAAGAATTGGCTAAAAGTGTTGGCAAGCTTGTTGAAGGTGAACTTATAAATGCCGAAACACTTTTTGAAAGAGTTAAACCCGAAGATCTAGACCCTATAATAGCTAAAATTGCCGCAAAAGTTCGTGGTGATATCGAAACCCGCATTAAGAACGGGTTAGCTGAGTTTGCGGCAAAGGTCCCTTTTTTTAATCTGAAAGCGGATTCTTTTATCGCTTCTTTAATGAATAAAGCAGAGGCAGAAATTGCTGCCCTGATTAAAAAACAGCTCCCTTCGGTTCTTGAAGTTGCCGCAAAAGATGTTTCGGAAAAACTTTCGGTTCAAGAAATCGTCTCAGAAAAAATATCAGAAATGGATATAATGAAACTTGAAAGCCTTTTTGAACGAATTGCCGGCAGAGAAATGGCTGCTATTGTTAATATCGGCGGAATACTGGGCGTGGTTGTCGGTGTTACGCAGTTTTTTATACAAAAATATCTAATTATTTAAATCAGTCCTTTTAACAGCAGAATTCTAATAATGAAGTTAGTTAGCATTCCTGCTGCTAAGTCGTCTGCTATTACGCCTTTGCCATTTTTGAATCCGGCAAAAAGGTTAATAGGAAAAGGTTTAAAGTATTCTAAAAATCTAAATAAAACAAATGCAATAAGTATCGCCAAAAAGTTAGCGTTCCATATTAAAAACAAACTTACCGTCATGCCTATTGTTTTGTCTATGACCAGAGATACCGGGCTTTTAATTTTTTCGGACTTCTCATACTTCTCGCATGCCCCTACGGCCAATATGACAAACAACAACAAAATGCAGGATTGTGTTAAGGATGTTAGGTTGCGAGTTAAGAGAAAAACAGCTATGCCCGCGAGAGATGCGAGTGTAGAAGAAAGAGACGGAAACAATTTTCCCAAACCAAAACAGGTGGCGAAAACAGAGATAATGCGCTTTCCGAGAGGGTTAGTTTCCCAAAAAATGCCAATTTTTTTTGAAATAGTCATAGCCTGAGTATATTGTTGTGAGTGCGGCCAGTACCATGAGAATCATGATTGCCGGCGAGTAAAACTGCATTAAAGTGCCGAGGTGTGCAGTCATGTTGTTTGTGGTAAAGTAAATTCTTAAAGACAAAAGTGACAGCGAGGCAATAATAGCTGCAAGCTGCATCGTTGTTTTGAGTTTGCCCGCGTTGCTTGCGTCTATTACTTTTCCTTGCTCGGCGCAAACAAGTCTTAGGCCGGTAACGCAAAATTCACGCGCAATTATTATTACAGCTACCCAAGCGGAAGTTACAGTGATTTGTTCATATTGCACCATTGCTATTAGGGCGGCTGAAACTAAAACTTTGTCGGCTATGGGATCAATAAATTTGCCAAAAGTTGTGACTTCTTTGTAGAGTCTCGCTATATAGCCATCGAAATAATCAGTGATTGAGGCGGCAATGAATATTAACGCGGCAATGACTTTGCCCCAGTCGCCTTCTAGAGGTGAGCCGGGTGAGCGGTAACAAAACGCAGCTAAAAAGAAGGGTATTGCAACGACTCTGCTTAAAGTTAGTTTTGTGGCTAAAGTCATCTTATTAGCTCCGCTGTAAAGTCATAGGCGTCAGCCTTGGTGATTTTTGCTTTTACGAATTGCCCCGGTTTTAATGAGGCGCAATTATGAATTGTTGTAGAATTGTCTACTTCATAGGCGTCAAACTTCGTTCTGCACTTTGCATTTCCGTCTTCGACCGAATCAACTATTACGTCAACAACTTGACCTACTAATCGCTTATTTTGCTCTTCAATAATTAGTTGCTGCGCTGTCATAAGGCGGTCAAGGCGCGACTGCTTAACTTTGTGGCTGACTTTTCGCGCAAAATCGTATGCCGGTGTGCCTTCTTCGGCAGAATACATAAATGCGCCGACTCTGTCTAATGGGTAATCTTCAATAAAACTTATGAGTTTGTTGAAGTCTGACGGTGTTTCAGAGGGAAAACCCACGATGAATGTTGTTCTAATTGCGCCGTGTGGGTAGGCAGAACGAATGTGTGTCAGTATTTCGATCATATGAGCGAGGGTTGTGTGCCTGTTCATCGCTTCGATTAATCTCGGAGAAACATGCTGGAGTGGGATGTCAAAATACGGTAATACTTTATCGATTGAGTATAACTCATCGATAAGTTTTACGGTTAACCCACGCGGGTGCATGTAGTGAAGCCGTATCCAGTCTATTCCTTTGATTTTGGACAGTTTTTTCACCAAAGAGGGCAGGGTGCACTCTTTTCCTTTGTCGGTGCCGTATCTTGTTATGTCTTGCGCAACTACTGAGAGCTCTTTTGCTCCTGATTCGGCAAGCTTTTGCGCATTTTCTAAGATTGATTCTTCATCTAATGATACGAAGGGGCCCCTTATGCTGGGGATAGCACAGTAAGAACACCTGTTATCACAGCCTTCGGCTATTTTGAGAATTCCGATATGGGCCGGCGTGAAAAAACGCCCGGGATTAACACAGGATGCGCCTGTTTGCTTGTTTAAGCTTGTAAGTTCTCTAATGTTTTTTTCGTTAAAAAAATCGAAAAGGTAGTCTATCTCAGGGATTTGTGATTTAATTTCGCTGTAATATCGTTTTACAAGACAACCAAAGACGGCTACTTTTAATGTTCTACCGGCCGGCAAATTGTTTTTTAGTGAAACAGATTCCATTATTACGCCGAGAGATTGTTCTTTGGCATCATTGATGAAGCCACAAGTGTTTATAAGCAACAGGTCGCTTTCTTGTGGGGTGTCTGTCCAGGTGAAGCCTGATTGAGCAAGCATGCCGGCTATTTTTTCAGAGTCGGCAGTGTTTTTAGTGCATCCTAATGATATTATGTGGAATTTCATGGCTCAAGAATACAGCGAATACGCCTAAAAGGCAAGTATTATCGTTGTTTATAACACTCAGGCAAAGGCTTTTTGTTTAAATGCTACTGATTTTATGATAATATTATCATTTAAATGATTGTGTTGCTAAAATAAAAATAGCGGCAATTTCTGTGTTGCCGCTGATTTTTTCTTAGTCAATCTCTTAGATCAGAGTTCGCCCTTGGATCTTTCAATATGAATAAGCGAGCGTTTGGCATCGTTTGCCAGAGGTCCGGTCGGGTCTAATTCAATTACTTTATTGTATTCCTCGCTTGCTCTTTCGTACATGTTCTTGACTCTGTATATGCTTCCAAGCCTAAAGTGTGCTTCTGTGTAATTGGGGTCTAATTGCACTGCTTTTCGGTATTCCTGCATTGCTTCATTTTTCATGTTGACGTCGTAGTTTTCATTATAAGCTTCGCCCAGTTCATAGTGAGCTTTTGCATTGTTTTCGTCTATTTTAAGCGCTTTTTTGCAAATGGCGATTGCTTCGTCGTACATATGTTTACCCATTATAGATTGTTTGCTGTAAACAATTTTTAATCCCCAGTAGGGCCACAAGTTGTTTGGATCGTTGCTGTTTGCCAGTTTGATATAGTAGATGGCCTTTTGTTGTTCTTCTTCGCTTGGGGTGGGTGTAAGACCTGAGCCAAGGGTTAAGTATGCGTATCCGAGACTGAAGTTTAACATTGAATCTTTTGGATTCGCTTCTGCGTTTGTTTGGTATTCTTTAAGGATCGAGGCATGAAGCTGCGCTTTATTAGGGGCTTTAGAATACATTTCTTTGATTATGTCGATGATTTTTATGTAATACTCGCCATTGCCATGTTCAAGTTCAATTAACTGTTTGTATTCAGAAATAGATTCATCATATCTGTTTTGGGACTGGTAAAGTTCGGCAAGCTTCTTGTGCACCGCAATATTTTCGGGGTCTTTTTCAAGAATTTGTTTAAAAATGTTTTCAACATCGACAAGCATGTTTCTTCTTTGGTAAACTTTTGCAAGTTCAGCCATAGCAAAAAGGTTGCCCGTTTGGAGTTCCAAAACTTTTTCGAAATATCCGATTGATTGAGTTATTGCGCTTTCTTCGTCTATAGACTTGTCTAAGCCTTTAGACGCAAACAACCCCATTTCAAGCCAATCACAATAGTTTGAGCTGTTTTCGACAGATTTTCTTATTGCATCATTCATTTCGGTGAGTTCTTCGTCGCTGCTAAAGCCGTTTAAGACTTTAAACTTTAGTTGTGTGATGAGGTCTATTCTTATCTTCGGGTCGTTGGGGAACAGTTTTTTTGATACATTAAGCAAATCTACCGCTTCAACTATTTTGCCTTTTCTTATGTGCAGATTTGCAAGTCTGAGCGGAAGCTCTTTGTATTTAACGTTTTTATCTAAGTTAATAGCTTGTTCGTATTCAAATGTGGCTTCGTCAAACATGCTTTTTGACTCGTAGAGTGAGCCGAGTTTAAATCTTGCTTCAAGATTGTGGTTGTCAAGGTCTATTATGCTGTCATAGAAGATAATTGCGGAATCAACGTCTCCTTCTTTTTCTGCTTCGGCAGCTTTTGCAAAAGCTTCTTCTATTTCTGCATTCTTTTGTGTTGTGCTCAGGTTCGCAAAGAACTCGCTGGCAGTCATATTGCCTGCATCGATTTCAATGACTTTCTGGAACCAAACTTTGGCAGAATCATTGTCGCCTTTATCTCTGAACATTATGCCTAACTGCAGAATCGGTTCAAGCTCACTGGGTACAATTTGATGCGCTGCTTGGTATTTTTCGATTGCTTCGTCTATCCAACCTTTGTCTTGGAATATTTTGCCGAGCATAAACAAGCCGTTAAAGTGCTCGGGAGCAATACCTAACAGTTCCTGAATTTCAATAGAAGCTTCATCGGGTTGATTTGTTCTTAAATATGCATGAGCAAGAGAAACATATACTTCGGTATTTTCGGGATTTATTTCTTTTGCATTTTGCAAAATTTCAAGAGCCTTCTCATGTGCTCCCAAATGCAATTGCAAATTTCCTAATTCATACCAAGCAACTTGGTTCTGCGGCTGCATTCCGATAACATTTTCGTATTCCATAACCGCATTTTTGAACATTCCGCGCTCAGAGAGCAAGCGTGCTTGTTTAATGCCTTCTTCGGCTCTTGCGGCAACCTTAATGTTTGTAAGATTTTTATGATATTCTTTAGCTTTAACATGCAACGGGTCAAGTTGTAGAACTTTGCTAAACTCTGCAAGAGCGTCATCAATTTTCGACGCGTCGTTATAGGCAACACCTAATTCGAAGTGTGCTAGGGTGCTTTCAGGGTCAATTTCAAGGGCAATGTTTAATTCCGCTACACCGGCTTCAATCATGTTATGATCATTATAAGCTTTACCCATGTTAAGGTATATGCGCCCAAGCTCAACGTGTGCAACAGGTATATTGTTTTGCTCGGCAATTATGTCTTTGAATGTCATTGTTGCTTGGTCTATCAGATTGCTTATGCCGTATATTCTTCCAAGCTGGACTCTTGCTTCGAAATTGCTCGGATTCTGGCTTATTAGGTTCTTGAGTTCCATTATAGCCATTTCTGCGTCTCCGGATCTTGCGTAAGCTTCGGCTATAATTGAGCAAATCTCTGCGTTATTGGGCTGGGTTTGTCTGAGGTTTTGCAGAGTTTCAACGACCTGTGCATAATGGTTATTTGCCATATATATTCTGGCAATTTCAAGGATTATGTCAGTGTCTTGCGGGGCAACCATACAAGCTTGATTTAATACTTCAAGAGCTTCGGCATACATTTGTCGGCTTTGATAAATTCGTGACATTTTAAGATAAAGTGAAATATCTTCGGGTGTTTGTTTCCTGAGTTCTTCTATTTCGTTCAGAGCTTCTTGATGCCGATTTCTTACCAAATAAACATCTATAAGTTGATTTAAAACATCTATTGAACCGCCTGCCATTTCTTTGGCTTTAAGCAGATACGTTAGCCCTTCTTCGCTGCCTTCTTGCAAGATTAGGCTGCCAAGTTCCAAGAAAAGGCGTGAGTCATTTGCACCAAGACTTACGGCCTGTTTTAGTGAACTGATTTGATCGTGCGTTCTTCCAAGATTTTTGTAAAGGTCGCTTAAAGACATATGAGCAGTAATATCATGCGGGTTTTGTTCAATAATTATTTTGTAGGAATTAACCGCTTCTTCGGTCATATTACGTTGTTTGTATATTTCAGCGAGCGCTATATGCGGTGAAGTGTCCTCGGGATTTATTTGTAAGGCTTGTTGTAATACGGCTATTGCTTCGCCCGTAAAACCTAAGCGCATATAAATTTGCCCCAGTATAATCATCCATTTTGAAGACGGCTCAATTTGATTTAACTTTGAGATGGTGGTTACTGCTTCTCTGTCTTTGCCGGCAGCAATTTGAAGCATCTGAAGGTCATTTAAAAGCTCTAGGTTATTGGGGTCGCTTTCTAAAAGGGTTTCGATTGCTTCAATTTCTTCGTTAACCATTCCTTTGCTTCTGTAAATGGTGCGCAATTCACCTTTTATATCGTTTCGGTCAGGTGAAATTTCTAATATTTTCATATAGAAATCATTTGCTTCGTCCATAAAACCTTGTGCAGCAAAGGCTCTGGCTAATACAAGCGCCAAATCTGAGTCGTCCGGGCGTGTTTCGAATAATGCTTCAAGCACTTCAAGACATAAAGAAGGGTCTCCGCCGGCCAATACAATCTCATACATTCTTTCGGGGATCTCGTAATCAGATGGATCAGAGTCAAGAGCCCGGTCGTAATATTGAAGCGCTTTGTCCAATTCGCCGTTGGCAGCGTAAGAGGCACCTAAATTTTTCATAACTTCTGTTGAAGAAGTGTCGTGTTCGGCAATAGCTTCATATTCTTTTATTTGCAGTTCATAGTCGCCCATGTCTCCGTAGAGATTAGCCAACTCATATCTTATTTCAAGCCAATCAGGCTTCATCTTAGCTATTTTTTCAAATTCTTCACGGGCGGCCTGACTTTGTTCTAACCTCTGATAAAGCTTGCCGCACCTGTAATACAGTTCGATGTTCTGGGGATCGAGCTCTTTAACAGCTTGATATTTTTCTAGTGCTTCTTCCAGCTTGCCCTTAGATTCGAGATCTTTGCCTATTTTAAAATGAATTTTTGGGTCATTGGGGTCAAGATACTCGGCTTTTTTATATTCCATTATGGAATCATTGTATTGGCCGTTAAACTCATAAGCTTCGCCTAACTCTGAATGCAATTTTGCGTTGTCAGGCTCAATTTCTATGGCTCTTAAATAGTAATCTATTCCGGTTTCAATATCGTTGGTGGCAATTTTTAGTCTTGCTAACTCAGTTAAAGCCTCAATATAATTTTCGTCTGCGGCAAGGGCTTTTATAAAATGTCTCTCGGCCGCTTCAAAGTGATTTTGTCTCGTGTTTAAAAGACCTAAATCATACTGAAGTTGCTTGTTTTCAGGGGCTAAAGCCGCAGCTTTGTTAAATATATTAATCGCTTTCTCGGGTTGAGCGGTTTCAAGTAACAGGCTGCCGAGTTTACTTAAGGTTTCGATATCGTTGGGGTCGAATGCTATTATTTGCTCATAAGCGTTTATGGCTTCCTTTTTGTTCCCTAGTTTTCCGTTGCATTCGGCTAAATATCTCATAGCATTAACCAGATCGGGCTTCTCGGCGATTACCTTTTTAAAGGTGTCTGCCGCCTTATCGTAGTTTTCAAGCTCGAAATAGGTTTGTCCTTTTTCAAAAAGGATTTCCCAACGATTAATCATTTGCCTGTCTCCTTGCATACTGTGACTAAATCTATGTTTGCTTTGGTCATTAATCTTTTTCCATCATTTCATCGGCTTTTTCAAATGCTTTTATGGCATCTTCGTTTCTGCCTAACCCACGGTAAGTCTTTCCGAGTAAGAAATACACCGTAGAAGCCGCTTCAGCAAATTTTGACGCTTTTTCAAGCTCTCTTAATGCATCTTCGTATGCTTCTTTTTCAAGATAATCGGCGCCGACCTTCAAAAGAATTTCATAATTTTCTTCCATTTGGCCTTTTGCCTTTTTAAATGCCTGTGTAGATTTTTCTTTTTCGTTCATCCCCTCGTAAGCTTTTCCGAGAAGGAAGTGGGCTTCGCCCAATTTGGGGGTGATTTTAACGGCTTTTTCAAGAGTCTGTGCCGATTCTTCAAGCATGCCATTGTCGAGATATAATTTGCCGAGTTCAAAGTACACTTCTCTGTGATTTGAGTCAAGATTTATCACTTTTTTAAATTCGGCAATGGCATCACCGACTTTTAGCTGTTTATAATAAGCTTTTCCAAGTTCAAAATGTGCTTTGCTATTGGTTGGATACCTGTTGATGGCCTTTTTATACAGCTTAACCATCTTGTCATAGTTTTCGCTTTCCCAGAATATGTTCCCGAGTGAATATATGCATTCTATAAGGTTTTCATTGAGACTCAGGGCCATTTCGTAATTTTCGGCAGCTTTTTCAATGTGCCCGCTGCCTTTATAGGCTTCACCAAGCTCAAAGAAGAACAGGGCGTTCTTGGGAGCCGCTTCCACAGCCTTTGAATAAAGCTTTATCATCGCTTCAAAGTTGGCGCTTTGCTTGTATTGTGCGCCTAATCGATAAATGATGTTCAAATCGCCCGGTTTAAATTCAAGAGCCTTTTCGAATGATTCTACCGCGCAGGTTGTTTCGCCAAGTTTTTCACATGCTTCGCCAAGTTCTTTGTAAAGGCTGTAGTTGTCTGCTTCGAGTTCGATTGCTTTTTCGAAAAGTTCTTTTGCCTTTTGCCATTCGTCGAAAGACATTCTGATCATGCCGAGTTTTTGGTATACATCAACATAATCATGCTGGCGTTTTAAGGCTTCTTCGAACATTTTGAGCGCTTCGGAGTTATTGCCTTTTTGGTAATAAAGGTCTCCGAGTTCGTAATAAACAATTGCGTTTTCTCCGTCCAGTTCAATTGCTTTAAGGTATTCGCCTATCGCTTCGTCGTTTCTTTCGGTTATTTTCAGCTGTCTTGCCAGTTCAAGGTGCACTCTTTTGTGTGTCGGCGATAGCCCGACAACTGTTCTGAATTCAGAAATTGCGCTTTCACTGTTACCTTGAGCCGAATAAATGACTCCGAGCTCAAAGTGCGCAGAAGAGTTTCTCGGATCAAGAGTGATAATCTTTTTGTAAGCTTCTATCGCTTCGTCTGATATGCCCTGGCTGGCGTAGGCTTTGGCAAGTTCTATATTTACAAGAATATTGTCCGGTTCAAGTTTCAAAGCTTCTTTGAATTCTCCGATTGCCTTGTCTACTCTGCCTTTGTTAATGTAAGCCATTGCAAGTTCGCGATGCGGCACGGGATTGTCGTTGTCAATCTGTATCGCACGCGTGAAACGGCTTATTGCCTGGTCAAGATTACCTTGTTTTCTGTGAATGAGCCCGATGTGAGTCAAAATGCCCGAGTTGTTGGGTTCATTGACGAGGGCCGCCTCAAACTCGTTCAAGGCATCGGTTAATCTGTTAAGATGGTCATAGACTTTCCCTAATTCAAAATGAATAATCGAGTTGCCCGGGTCGGTGTCGAACACGCGCACATAGAATCGCGCCGCATCTTCCCATTTTTCGAGGGATGCGTAAATTTTGCCGAGACGAATTAGTGCGTCTATTCTCTCGTCATTGATTTCTGCAACTTTCAAATATTCGTCGAGAGCTTTTTCGAGCTGTCCGAGGTGGTAATAAGTCTCTGCAAGTTTGAATCTTGCACTGTGATTTTGCGGGTCTAACTCTACGAGTCGACGGTAGCAGTTGCTCGCCAAATCGTAGTGTTCGCCAAGGTTATAGAGGTCGCCGAGGTTTATTAGGGCGTCTGAGAGCGACGGATCTATTTCTAATGCTTTGTTGTATTCATCAATTGCCTTGCTTGTTTTGTTAAGATCAAGGTAAACGTCTGCCAGCTCAACATGAGCCTGAGGAGCATTCGGTTTTATCGATATTGCCTTGTTGTAGTTTTCAGCGGCTTCTTCAAGACTGTTGTTGCCATGATTGATTCTGGCAAGCTCAAGGTGCGCTTCGAAAATATGAGGTTCTATTTCTACAACCGTATTGAGCGCCATCATGGCTTTGTCTTTTAAATCTCTTATGATGTATATTTTGGCAAGCGACATCTGAGCTTCAATATGTTTCGGGTTGATTTCAACCACTTTAAGATACTCATCTTCGGCCTTGTAGATTTGGTCGGTGCTTTCATACAGGTTGGCAAGACTTTCGTGAGCTAAGATGTTGTTTTCAGACAACTCAATGGCTTTCAAATACTCGTTCTCTGCCTCGCGCGTCTGGTCTAGGCGCTCAAGGGTTTGAGCGTATAAGATTATTGCGTCCACGTAATCCGGCGCCAAATTGAGAATTATCTCAAGTATGGTTTTGGCTTCGCTCCAGTTGCTAGAATCGTAATAGAGTTTTGCCAGGTCGAACTGCATTGTCGTGGGGTCAGTAGCAAGGGAAATTGCCCTCGAAAGTTCGTCGATTGCTTGTGTGAAGTGCCCTTTTCGATGGTTTATCATGCCAAGGTAATAGTAAGCTTTAGCGTTGTTCGGTTCAAGCTCGATTACGCGGCTGAATCTGATTTTTGCCACATCGTTTTGCATTTCTTCATAGCTGATCTTACCAATAAGGTAATGGGCTTCGGTATAATCTATGTCGAGTTCTATAGCTTTTCTCAAGTTTGCTATGGCTTTTTCGTTTTCTTTCATTTCGTAGCAAACTCGGCCCAATTCAAAGTAGCCCTGAGCAAAGTTCGGATTTATTCTGATTACCTTTTGATAAAGCTTTACCGCTTCTTCATAATTGCCATCTTCAAACTGGATTTCAGCCATATTCAAATAGGCGGGAATATAAGCTTTGTCTTTTTCAGCGGCCTTTTCAAAATGTTCCGATGCAAGCTGTTTGTTGCCCATTTTTCGGTAAACATCACCTGTTTCAAAGTAAGCGCGCGGGTCTTCGTCGTCAAGAGCCGTTACAAGCTGACAAGCTTCTAATGCCTGGTCATATAGCGGAGTCGAATCCGGAAGAGCAGTAAGATATGAGTCTTTTAAACCCCAATATGCCCATTTGAAATCAGGCGTGAGATTTATGGCCATTTGATAGCTGTTAAGCGCCTCTTCAAGCCTTTCTTCTTGCTTCTCGGCTAAGTTTGCCGGCAATATTTGACAGGCATAAGCCAAGGCAAAGTGAGCAACCGGATTCTGAAAATTAACCATCGCAGCATTTTTATACTGCTCGATATACTTGCTGTAAAGGGTGTCTTTGTCTTTTAAGTCGTCGGTTCTTATTTTGTAAAGGTCGATTTGATTCATTATGGCCAAAGGACTTGAAGGATCAATTTCAAGGGCCTTTTGAAATGCTTCAAAAGCTTCGTCATAATATCTTCGTTTTACATAAATTTTACCAAGTTCTATCCAGGCACCAAGAGGGCTGGCTTCATTAAAGAAACGCAATTTGTTGAAACGATAACCTTCTTGATATATTTCTTGAACTCTGTTTTTTGATAGCTCAATAACTTCTTTGAAACGGTTTATAGCCATTTCATACATGCCCATGAGCAAATGAATTTTGCCCATTCTGAAATGGGCAAATACGTTTGTGGGGTTAATGTTCAGGCCTTGTTGGTAGTATTCGATGGCTTGGTCATAAAAAGCACGGTGCTCGGCAATATAACCAAGGCGGAAATAAGCGGGAGCGTAACCCGGGTCCTGTTTAAGAACTTTTTTATAATTCTCTTGAGCTTTTGAAAGAGCATCTTCCGTGGACATGGCATGTTCTGCCTGTGCCAATAAATAACACTCCGCCAACTCAAAAGTTAGGCGACTGTTGTCAGGATTGTGAGATATGCCTTCCAATAGCTGATTAACGGCTCCCTCGTAATCGTTTGCGTATATCTTTACATCTTTTACGCCAAGGTGTGCCCATATGTTGCCGGGGTCTATTTCGAGAGCCTTTTCCATTAAAACAGCTGCTTTATCACGTTGCAAGGCATAACTCTCGGGATCTGTGGGGTGTAAAATAAGATTTGCGTTCCCGGTTATGCAACTTCCCATGGATTCGTTTTTCAATTTTTTTAATTCAGAGGTCAGTTTTTCGAGAATATCGCTCGTCTTCTTTTCGCGGTCGGGCATGTTAGCGCAAAAAGCACGATATTGAAGAATTAATCTTATCCAAGTTTCACCGTCGTCAGGCTCTTGGAGCAGAGCTTGCCTATAGGCAGAGATGGCTTCTTCTAAAATACCCTGGATAGAATAAATGTCGCCTAATGCCTTGTGAATAGAAGGATCATTTGGCGCCAGAATCATAGATTTTTTATATTCCAGAAGCGCTTTTGTAAAGTCGCCTTTATTCTTATATATATTCGCTTGATTGATATAAAAGCTTATTCTTTCGGCTTTCTCTGATTCTGAAAAGTTATTGGCGCGCTCTCGCATTACTGTCAGCTCGTTTTGTTCGGCAATTCTTTTCAGTGATTCAAGATACTCATCGGAGGCGGTCCCGATTTCAAGAAAAATACATCTTGATTTTTGACTGCTGTAAAACATGCATTGTTCTTGAATACAGCTGCCTGATAAATTATTGTCTTCTCTCAGTTTTCCCAGAAATGGGCATATTTCTTTGGTCATAGCTGAGCGATACTCCTTCCGATAAGTACTCTGCGTTTGTTTGATCCGTCAGTTGGTGTAACCATACCTTTTTCCTCAAGCTGATCCATAATTCTTGCGGCTCTATTATAACCTATTCTGAATTTTCTTTGTAGCATACTTGTTGATGTTTTTTCCTGTGCTTCAAGATAATTTACTATTCTGTTGATTAATTCCGAATCAGAGTCGGCAACCGAGTCTTCTCTGAAATCGTCATTGTCGTCTTCGTCATCGTCGCTCTGCATGGGGGCAATGTCAACATATTCGGGCTTGCCTTGCTGTTTAACAAAGTCTACCAGTTTTTTGAGCTCTGCGTCAGAAACAAAGGCCCCTTGAACTCTAAGCGGCTTGTTTCTGCCTTTGGGAATAAAGAGCATGTCTCCTTTGCCAATTAATTTTTCTGCACCCTTACTGTCAAGGATAGTTTTAGAGTCTACCGCAGATGCTACAGAAAATGCAATTCTTGTAGGTAAATTTGCTTTAATTAATCCTGTGAGTACATCGACCGAAGGTCTCTGAGTAGCTATAATAAGGTGTATCCCAACCGCTCTGGCCATTTGCGCAAGTCTGCATATTGTTGTTTCTACTTTGTCCTTTGCTGTCATCATCAAATCTGCCAGTTCGTCAATTACTACTACAATCAAAGGCATGGGCTCCAGATTCGGGTCGATTTCTTCTCGCAGATTATCAAGACTTTCGTTGTAGGTTTGCAGTTTTTTGCACCCGCATTCGGCTAAAACCGTGTATCTTCTTGTCATTTCCTCCTGTGCCCAAAGCAAGGCATCGCCGGCTTTTTGAGGGTCGGTCACAACCGGAGAAATCAAATGGGGAATTCCGTTATAAGAAGACAATTCAACCATTTTGGGATCTATCATAATGAATTTGACTTGGTCGGCCGTAGCTTTGAACAATATGCTCGCGATTATGGTATTAACGCAAACAGATTTTCCTGACCCGGTCGAACCTGCAATTAAAAGGTGCGGCATGTCGGCTAAATCGGCGTATACTGCTTGCCCATTAATGGTTTGCCCCAGCGCAATGTTTAACATTACGGGTGATTTGATGAACTTGTCATTTTGAATTAAATCATAAAAGTAAACCGGTGTCGGTTCCTTGTTTGGAATTTCTATTCCTATTGCCGGTTTTCCGGGAATGGGCGCTTCGATTCTTATTGATTGAGCCGAAAGTGCCAGCGCAATGTCGTCTGAGAGTCCTGTTATTTTACTGACCTTTACACCGGGTGCCGGTTTTAATTCGAATCGCGAAATAGCCGGTCCATACACAACATCGGTTATGGCCGCTTTAAGACCAAAATCGGCAAGGGTTTTTAATAGCTCTTTTGATCTGTTTTCTAAGTCCGCTTTTATGTCGGTGTTGTTTTTTTGTTTCGGAAGATTAAGTATCTCTGCAGGGGTTGGAAGTTTTGCTATAAACTTTTCTTTAACTTGATTCTCATTGTTTTTGTTTAATTCCTGAATTTTTATTTCTCGGTCAATCGGATTATCTTCAAGATAAACCGGGTCTGTAAGTTTTTCTGTTTTAACAATATTTAGATTAACAGCCGGAGTTTTATTTGTAACGGTTCCGGTTTCGTCTTGCGAAGTTTCGATTATCTCTAAATCATCCTCTTCCTCATCACATTCGTCATCAAAATCAACTTCAATTTTATAATCAAGGCATTCTTCTTCGTCATTTGATTCTACCTGGTGGGGTGGGGGAGTGGTCGTTGCAATTTCGGATTCTACGGAAGTTTTTAATTTTGTCATGGCTGTAAACTGGCTTACTTGAACAGAAACTCCCGAAACGCATACTTCGGTAGCCGGTGCTATGGCAACAGATATGGGTTCTGCAGGAACCGGAATTATTGTTGCTTCTTCTGCTTCAACTTTGTCAATGACAGAGTGAGTATCGTTTTGTTGCTTGTTTGAGGGCGGAACAATTTCTTCTTGTTCGGTTTCTTCATTTAATTCGGATTTTTCTTGGTTTTCGTGTTTTTTTAATCTAAACGACAACAGATTTGATAATGTGCTTGGCGCGCCTTTATTCGTGTCATCTGTTTCGGAAGTTTTGTAGGTTTGTGCGATTCGGTTTATT
>MWDD01000022.1 GCA_002070375.1 bacterium ADurb.Bin157
TGATATCTACTCAACATTTTTGTCATAGCGCAACTAGATTTCATATGTTGAAGATTGTACTAAACCTGGTTATTAAATTGAAAGCGGTTTGGTTAGTTATTCTTATAACAGTGTTTCAATCAAAGAGGTGCATGCAAAAAATGGATTACTGAAAACAAAAAACAATAAAAAACAAAGAGTAAGAATAGATAAAAAGGTAATCGTGTAACAGAATTTCTGTTAATATGGATAAAAGAAAATGCTCTAACAACTGCTTCAACCTGATGCTTTCTTTGTCATGAAAATTGCTAACGCTTCGCTTCCGCAATTTTCACGCCAAGCCCTACGGGCACGAAACCACTGGTTAAGCAAATGTTCATGGCGACTGCGTCGCCATGAATGACGAGCTGAGTAAACTCAAGCTCTTTGTCCCGTCGCCTTGCGCCAGAACAAAGCGCTTGAGCTGCGCGTTAGCAGCTAAAAAGGACAAAAAGAATTGCGAAAAAACATCATACTGCTAGATTTTGAAAATGTTCAGCCAGATTCGATTGAAAAGCTGGCGCATGATCATTTCAGAGTAATTATGTTTGTAGGGGCAAATCAAAAGCGACTAGATATTGAATTAGTTAAGGCCATGCAGTCGCTCGGAAACAATGGCGAATATATCCAGATAGTGGGTAACGGCCCTAATGCGCTAGATTTTCATATTTCTTTCTATATAGGCAAATATTCAGAAACCTATAGAGATAGTTACTTCCATATAATTTCCAAGGACAAAGGCTTTGATCCATTAGTTGCACATCTTAAGGAGAATCACATTTTCTGCTCAAGATGGGATTCTGTTGGAGATATCCCTGCTATAAGGATTGCCAGTAAGACGTCACCTAATGAACGGGCAAAAGAATATTACGAAAAGAAAATACTCCTTTCCAAGAGTCGACCAGGAACGGTCAAGTCGTTGCAAAATTCCATTAATGGTCATTTCTTTAAACTGTTATCTGAAAAAGAAGTAGATAAGATTATCGAAACATTAAAAACATCAGAAAAAATACAAATTGAAGGCAATAAAATAAAGTATGAAAAATGCTGCTAACAAGTGCGTCGACGCGGAAAAACCGGCCGGATCACGGGTCTTGCTGACGCAACACCCGCGCCCGTCTCGTTTTTCCGGTCACGACTGTCGTTACTGGACTTTGAACTTGCGCAGCTGTATGCAGTTAAAACCAAAGCCTTAAAACAAGCTGTAAAGCGTAATATTCGCAGATTTCCCTCGGACTTCATGTTTGAACTTACAAAAGATGAGTGGCTTGAACTGGTCACAAATTGTGACCACATACCTGCCAGCCTGAAACATAGCTACATTATCCCGATGGCATTTACAGAACAAGGCGTAGCAATGTTATCAAGCGTTTTAAGAAGCGAAGTTGCCATAGATGTAAACATCCAGATCATGCGTGCATTCGTGAAACTAAGAAAGTTTGCTGCCAGTCACGAGGAATTGGCCAAAAAATTAAAAGATCTTGAAAAAGCTGTTAAAGGGCATGGCGGGGACATTAAACTGATTTTTGCCACTATTAACACCATGCTAAATCCCAAGGCAAAAAAGAAGCCACAGATAGGTTTTAAGCCATAATTGTTTGTTTATGCAGATGATGGATATAATCACATCGTTGATAAATGCTTTAGAGAGCCGGATAAACCGGTTGTTATTTTTGCTCCCAGAATTGTTTTGCTTCGCTTACCAAAGCATATTTTCTGACTACCCAGTTTTGCATAGACGAAATTTCTGCTTCGTTAAAGTCTAAATACCAAAGAAACTCCTTCAGCATTTTTATTTCACCGGCTGCTAGCTCGTTATCTGCATAAGCTAAGCTTATCAACTCTATTGCCGCAACACACTTGGACTTTTTACTGTCAAAGCTTTCTGCTAACTCAGCAATTGAACGATTTGTCGGGCTTGGAACTTTCAGAAGATCCATTTCGGCAACCATTACACGAAATAAATCTATTTCTTCAGAGGAAAATTTACGGTCAGAGCCAATCAGCCTCTGTGCCAAATCAATAAAAGCAATCTTTTGATTTTCTTCTAACAGAGATAAAAACACGATATAATCCTCCGTCAAACATTATTGTTTCTTTTGTATAGGGGCTAACTTCCTTGCATTATAGAGCTTTACCTCTTACTTGTCTACCTTATCGAACATATGAAGAACCCAAGAAAACCATTCTGATCTTTGAGAATATCAGATGCCATTGAAGCAACATGAGCATACTCATTACGTTATTGGTTTTTGTATACTTTCAACAAGCTTGTAGACGGTCGTTCCTGTAGTGTGGGGCCAGTCAACACAGGGAGGATTATCCCGTTGTCTGGCTCTCTTGACCGCAGCGACAACCATTGTATCTGATATTTTTCTTGAATCGATACCTTTGTCATAACCGGGAAGATAACGTTCCAGTTTTTGGGTGCAAATATGAGAACTACTGACTCCATTGCCATCCGCAAAATGCAACAGAAGCCAAAATTCAAATTTAGGATTACTCAGCGCAAATCCGTAATTAGCAGCCCGCAAAGACCATTGGTAGAGCAGTGAAAGTTGCTCTTCAGTCCATTGATCTTTGTCGACAACCAGCCATGCTTCATCAGAGGCTTTTAATCCTTCCTCTTTCAAGTACTTTTCCATTCTGGCAAGCACATGTGGCGGCGAGCTGTCGTGTTTGCCTTTGAGGCACTTCAGTCTGACTACAGAATTCTCGTTGTTGAAACGAGCAAAATACAAATGTTCTGTTTTTATACCTTCGACTGACAATATGAAAATTTACGATAGCGTCGTTCACCAAGCGCACGAGTAAAATTTCTTCTTGAAAGAGCCATTAGTCGTGTTCCCTTCCACTTATCAAGGCATTGCTCAACAGAAATCTGGGCACGCCTCCCAGCCTTCCTTGAAGATAGCTCTTCCGAATATCCTTGTCATACCTAACATCCTTATAGTCGCTAAATGAAAGTAGCTCAGAGCTGCCTTTACTATTTCTTTCAGCGACCCACATTTCATCCCGCCTAAAAAGCCCTTGATCCATCAGAAGAACATCGTGAGTGGTTATCAGCAACTGCGTCCGGCTCTCAGTGCTGCAGTTTGCAAGATACCCTTCTATAAGCTGCCGCGTTAGCAGAGAATGAAGACTTCGGTCAAGCTCATCTATGACATACACTTTTTTAGAACTGGTAGCAGAGATTTCAAGAAAAGCCGGAAGCAAATCAATTACTCTTTGTGAACCGTCTGATTCCTGGCGAATGTCAAACTTAACCTCACTTCCATCGCTTTTTGTATGAAAAGTAACCAGCTTTTTTGCAACCAACTCACCGGATTTCCTTGTAATAATAAACCGCTCGTTTGTCGTCGCACTAAGAAAACGGATGCTCATACCTTCCTTTAAATCTTCCCTCAGCTTATTTTTTAAGCCCTCTAAAAACGGAAGGTTTTCAAAAGCTATTTCTTCTCTCCCAAGATGGGAAATGCCCGTATCAAGTTGTGGTAGCATTTCATTCATGGTGCTGTATAGAGGGTGCCCTTCATCAAGAAAATGCTCAAAAGGTTCGAACCTTGAATCCGGAGCAATCAGCTCTAACGTATTCTTAAACCAGTCATAAACAGGTCTAAAAACATCAACCTTTTGAGATACAGAGTTTGTAACAAACAACTGATTATCACGCGTTCCTTTAAACGCAAAATGCAAGAACTGATCCTTGCCTAGAGTTGAATCGAAATTTGGTATGTCTCCCTGCCGGTCATATAAAACCTTTTCACTCGTGCTTGTTATTTGAACCAGCTTTTCTTCTAAGACGGCTTTTCGAGTTACAGCGAAGCTGAATTCATAGATAATTTCATCAATCAGTAATTCCAGTCTGAAGCGTGAAGGCTTCTCTACACTCGCACTGTCGAGTCGATACGGCTCAACGGGAATAAGGCCATCTGGTCCGACACCCTTTACAACCATTAATTTGACAAAATTCAAAGCTTTAAAAAAATTGGTCTTTCCGGATGCATTACCACCGTAAATCGCAGCAACCGGCAAAATTCTCGTCTGATATTTAGAAACCTTTGAGACCCGCTCTCCGTGTTGTCTTTCTCTGCTAGCAACCATTGAAAAGGAGACCGAATCAGAAAAGGACATCCAATTTTCAATTGAAAAACTTATAATCATCCTACAGCCTCCTGAGAGATATTTACTCATTAAACATTATTCAATATAAATATTTCACAAAACATTGTCAATTTTAATGAGAAATATTCTCTTTATTCAAGATAAAATTTTTCATACTATTCAGACAAGAAAACACCGCCGGAGGTTTACCGGCGGTGTTTTTGTTAATTCTGAATTACTTGCAGCGATAGTAGCCGAATTGCTTGTTTTTGTTTAAGGTTACTTTTTTTGCTGATTGTGTTATGCATGAAAGCCTAGATTTACTTGAGAGGACAGTTAAGTGATGAATTTTTATAATTTTCTAACCGATTTGTGCAATAAATCTAATATGCGCCCCACAATTGGTGAAATATCTGAGAATGAATATATTTTCGATGTGGATTCCTCTACGGTTTTTGAATTCGCTGTCATTAAATATTTGCAGGAAAAAGAAGAAATTCATCTTTTCCGAATCGCTTACGTGACTAATCTTGAAAATACGCCTAACGAGTCAATTAGTAATTTTTGTATACTATGCTTGCGCCGAAACTCAACAGTTGAAAATTTGAATGCTAAAATTAATTGGTTAATAAGACCCATGGGAAAAGATGCCGCTATCTGCTGTCACACCTCTACTTCAACAGAGAATTTTAATAGCGAGTTTTTCAAAGCGGCCCTAGCCTCATTAGACAAAGAAGCAAACGAAGTCTTAACTTTCTTCGATAAAAAAAACTAAGCGCGATTACGAAGCTGTATCTATAAACATCTTAAGACCAACAGAATTTAATATTGCCCACAGACTGGAAAATTCCGGGTTGCCTTTTTCAGAAAGCATTTTATAGAGGTTTTCTCTGTTAAGATTAGTTTTTCTGGCAATATTGCTAACACCTGAGGCTTTAACAACGTTCTTCATGGCTAGAAGAAATAACTCATTATCACCTTCCTCCAGAGCAGCGTTAAGATATGCTGCAGCTTCTTTAGGATCTTTCAAGGTTTCAAGCAAGCTCTTTTGATGATCTTTTGTTAATTTGCCGGTCATAAGGCAGACCTCCTTTTAAAATCGCACCAATACGCTTTTGCTATTTCAATATCCTTTTTCTGTGTGTCTTTATCACCGGCACACAAAAGCAAAATAACGAATTTCCCGGACTGACCGTAATACACTCGATATCCCGGACCATAGTCTATTTTTAGTTCTGAGATACCCTCGCCCAAAGGTTTAGAATTGCTGAAATTGCCCATTGAAAGCCGGTCAATTTTCACATTTATTTTTGCCCTAGCTTTAATGTCTTTCAGCTCTTTCAACCATTTTTCAAATGGATCAGCGCCATTTTCCAATAAATAGTGATCTATTTTATACATACCTAATTATATTGTAGTTTAAAACACACATAATTACAAGCAATTTTTGAATTGGGAAATGTCATCAGCAAAAAAGCAAAAAAATTAAAAAATTTCGAGTGGGACAAGTAAATTTTCCGTTATAAATTTATTATGTCTATTGGTACTGCAGTTCAAAAAGGTTCTATGGTTTGTATTTATGACGAAAAGGGCAATCAAACCGGCACTGTAGCCGCTTAGTATTAAGGTGGGTTTTCCATGCTCAAAAAAGCCGGAAAACCCACCTTTTTTTTCTAAATCTTGTCAAAAGCATCTTTAAAAAGCGTTTAATCCAAAATAATTCGAAGCAGGGTTGCAACATTTTGAATTTTTATGTTATAAATAAGTAGCACCGATTTGATCCGGATTGCGGGTGCTTAATAAAAACAGCTAAAAGGAGTTGTATATGAGAGATTTAGAATTCGTGTTCGGTCAACTTTTGAAAGATCGAAGAATAGCAATGGGCCTCAGCCCAAAGCAGTTAGCCGAAAAACTTGGCTACAGAAACATCGTGAAGGGTATACGCCGCATTAATGTAGCAGAAGAAGGCGGCGCCCGCGACAACAAACTGCAAGAAATAATGGCCATTCTTGGGGTAACCGAGGCAGACCGCTCGCAGTGCAGGATTGAGCAGGAAAAACAGATCCTCGAAAAAATCAAGACATTGCCAAAATTCAAGCCTGTGTTGGTATACCGAATTATGGCCTGCATCTATGCAGAGGCAAAAATTCCCGAAGAGCTTACAACCGAGGAACAGCTGAAAGAGTTCGCCGGCAATTTTGCCAGAGAAAGAAAATTTAAGGCCTGGCTCAAGCTCGACTACAACATCACATATTTCATCAACACAGATGGTAAAGTCTCAGAGCCAATCCGAAGCATAGCATCTCTACCCTACGCTTATGTTAAATGAAGACTGACATGCATTCAGTTGCGTAACCCTCTCTAAAAGCACAAAATCCTCGTTCGCTTTAAAAAGCGGACGAGGATTTGGGCACTGGAGGACACGGAGCCTTACCCCAATTCATTCTCCAAACAAAATCATATCCATAAATCCTGTTTATTCAACACCTTACCACACATCAGATTCCTTCAGACTGCCGGACTCCGAGAGAAATTTAATTCTCTACATTTTCCCGAAACAGAGAACGGACGTGGGTTCGATTCCCGATTGAATACCCGACGGTGTGTTTTACAACTCATGTCTTAACCAATCCTTCAGCCAGCTCCAGAACATCCACCGGCCAGAAGCATTCCGGGCGTGGATGGCGTACTCGCGGATTTCCGGCCTCTGGGCGGCAGTTTTGCAGGCAGTCGAGCCACTGGGCCGGAATAGCCTCCCGACCGCACACTTTACCAGCCGAATAATAGTTTCGCCAGCCAGATGCCAATTTCTAAATGTTGGCAGCTTACACGTAATTGTTTTACCAGACAATGGTTGATTTTTAATTGTTTTATTGACAAATGCCCTGTTTTTTAACTATATTACCAGCAGAATAACAGTTTTACGAGGAGACCGCATGGATATAAACGTTTTGGAATCTCGCCCGGCAGGCTACGCGTATCTGCTTGATATGATGGGGCTGACAGGCATGCCCCATTGGCATACCTCGTTTGTGTCCTCATCAGGAACTCACAGATCGAAGGTTCAGGATGGAACAATAGAAGACATCTACCCTATAAGGTACTGGCCCGGGGAAAAGGTCGGTGACCATCTTGAATTCGTACTGAAATATGACGGGGTCAATCTGGGCTTACTGGCTCGAATCTTCGAAAAGGTTTCTCAGGATGAGCTCACTGAGTTTATCAAATCCAAACCTACCGGGAAGTATGCTCGGAGGATCTGGTTCTTCTATGAGTTTCTGACCGGCAAACAACTGCCTGTCGATGACCTGACTTCCGGCAATTATGTCGATGCATTGGAAGCCAAAGATTATTACACCGTTCAGAACGGAGAGAAATCTTCACGTCACCGCATTGTAAACAACCTTCTTGGCCCCAAATCGTTTTGCCCAGTCGTAAGAAGGACTGAAAAACTTGCCAAGCTGGATTCAGCCGACCTGCGCAAAAGGTGTGAGGATATTGTCACCGCATATCCACCGGAACTGCTTCGCCGGGCACTGAGCTGCCTCTACAACAAGGAAACGAAGTCATCTTTTGAAATTGAGCACATAAAGCCCAATGGTTCCCGTACTGAAAAATTCATCACATCGCTGGAGCTTGCAGAAAAGGAAGACTTCTGTGAAAAGGAAAGGCTGATAGAGCTTCAGAACCGAATCGTCGATCCGCGTTTCAAAGACAGTGATTATCGGGTGAGCCAGAATTATGTCGGCCAGACGGTTGCCTATCAAAAGGAGATCATACATTTCATTTGTCCAAAACCTGATGATCTGCAAAGCCTCATGGAGGGATTGATTGACTCCCATAAGCGGATGAAAGCGGGAAATGTCTCTCCGGTGATTCACGCAGCGACTATCGCCTATGGTTTTGTGTTCCTGCATCCATTTGAGGATGGAAACGGACGAATGCATCGGTTTCTGATACACAACATCCTTTCGCTGCATGAGCTGGTGCCACGCGGACTCATGTTTCCGGTTTCAGCTGTCATGCTCAAAAATCCGGCGGACTATGATGCATCGCTGGAAGCTTTCTCCAGACCCTTGTTGCAACTCATCGATTATCGGCTGGATGAAATGGGGCAAATGACCGTCGAGAACGATACAGCATGCTGGTATCAGTATATGGACATGACCGCTCAGTCAGAAGCCTTGTACGAGTTTGTAACCAAAACGATCGAAGAAGAACTCGTGGAAGAGCTCAGCTTTCTGGCCAACTACGACAATACCAAGAAGGCGATACAGGACATCATTGATATGCCTGACCGCCTGATCGACTTATTCATCCAGTTGTGTCTGCAGAACAACGGCAGCCTTTCTGCAAGGAAAAGATCCGCTCACTTTGACTTCCTGACCGACGAAGAATTATCGGCTATAGAGCAGGCAGTGAAAGACGGCTATAACCGACACGATTAATCAACCGTCTGTATGGTATAGAGCTTTATTCCTTACCGTTTCCGGCTGATGAGTACATCGAATCCGGCCTCGCGGCTGGTCTAAAAGTCGTTGGCAAAGCGCTGGGCAAACTGCCTCAATGAATCCGAATCGAAGCGCAGAGCGAAATCTCGAACCACACGCTTCGACCGAAACCATTTGAATACAAGGGGAAAAAGTGGAGGCGGCGGGAATCGAACCCGCGTCCGAAAAGGCTCACAGACACCGTCTACCATTATATCCTGCGTTTATTTGTTTAAGATTTTCGTAACCCACAGGCGGGTCTCTACTCATCCGATTCAGCTAGTTGATCTCGACTTATTTACCCTAGTGACCAAGTATAAGTCCAGCCGGTTTTGTCGTCGGTTCTTCCGGAGCTTACCGGCAGAATCAGCCGGAGAACCGTCACAGCGCGATTAGGCTGCGATTGCCAGATTTTCGTTGGCAGTTAATTGTTGATCGATTTTTTGCGCGGCCCTTCGATCAACCGCGAATGGCAGGTGGCAGCTCACGCTCCCCGTCGAAACCGGTTCGCCCCCGATTTCGGCAGTTGCTTGTACAACCACTCTATTTATCAGTATATATCAAAAATATCGGCAACGCAACTTATAAACCAAAAACAAACTTGGCAATTAACATTCCGGCCAAACAAACTACAAAAAATATTGCTTTGCGCTTTATATCCGATGTGCGCGCTAAATGAAGTTCTTCTTGTGTCGGAGCAGGTCGTTCGAAGTCTGATGACATAGTTATTTGTCTCCCATATTTTATTGTCTTTTTTACACGGGAACAAATTAACCTAAAACTAAAAACCGTCCCGCATAAGCGGACGGCGGCCCGACCATCCAGTTTCTTCGGACAAATAAATCCGAACCCATTGCGAAGATACTAACACACACACAAAGATATTGTAAATATTTAAAATTTTATCCAAACTTGCTATTCTATTTGCTATAATATCAATCTGAGGAAATTAGAAAGTTATAAATAATTCTGTATGTTTTTTAAAAAGTTATTCTGGCAGATAGGAGCAATATTTTGCTTTGCGGTTATACCGGCCGTTCTGCTAAATGAAGTATTGTCTGAAATACTCTTTGTTAGGCATGAAAACGAAGTTGAAGAAGTTTTCAACGAGATGGATAAAAACCTCAGCCTAATGACTAAATATTCTGATAATCCACACTATTTTCACCTATTACTTAAAAACATATTCGAAAAAACTACCAAAAGCCAAAAGACTTTCGAGACACTCGAAATCGAAATAAATGAACTTAAAAAAAACATCCCCAACGAAATAAAAATCGTTACCTGGGATAAAAACGGCCAAATAGTCGAAAAACTCACAGATCTCAAAAAATACAGATATTTTCTTGCAAAACTTCACAAATACCTTACAACAATCGTCCGGATTTTTAAAAAAGACGGATTAGAATCAAACACCGCAATAGATTTTATCGAAAAAGACATCAAAACCTTCAGACCCCTTATCGGGAAATTTATACAGGCTAAAGATTTTAAGTTGCCATTTATGCCCGAAGAACACGGGAAATGCATTATCGCAGACAGCAAAAACGATTTCCAACTGGTTTGGTTTAATTCGAACGAAGAACTTACAATGCTCTGTTTCATCAAACCGATTGAAGGACAAACCCCGGGAATAGACCGAATCATAAAAATTTTAAACCAAAACAATGATAAAATCGAAAACGGAATTATAGACATAAATGAAATTAAATCCGTCTCTATTAAAAATTCAAGCAGCAAAACAAAAGACATGCTTCTTGAACTTACTAAATACGAAAATTCGGCATTCAGCCACAGAACCACAAAAGACAGACTAATGGCGTTTAAACTGCTCACCCCAAACCTCAGAGGATATTGCATAATGAACAAAGAAAATATGCAAACCGGATATCCCATTCAAAGAAAAAATGAGCTTTTAACAAAGATCGCTGCCATCATATTTCTTTTTTTGTTCTTGCATTATTGCTATAAAAAAGTCAACGGCAATAATTTTGTGTCAATTAAAACACAAACAGCCCTTTTGTTCCTTTACGCCAACGGACTGCCTTTGTTGATTTTGTGCACAATCGGCTACGAGCACGTTCAGCAATACGAAAAAGCAATTCTGAGAGAAACACACAAAAACAATGAAAAAATGCTGAGAGAAATAGATTCGGGACTCGCACATCACAAAAATAAACTTTCCAAAAAAACACAGGATGAATTTGAACTGATCTTTAAAAACACAAAACACAGAACCCCAAACGAATCTGACAAAAGCGAACTAAAAAGACTTCTAAACGTGCTTAATGCGGAAGAAATCAATGTGTACAACAAAAGTGGAAACAGCATAATATCTTGCAAAGCTAACGATAAAATTATCAGCCCCCACGAACCTATGCGTTTTTTCACACTTTCCACACTGAAACTCGCAAACTTAGACGAAAATTCCGCTGAACAGTTAAAAAACGATGAAACAATCGGCAAATTAAAAAGAAATACGCTCTGGAAAGAAGTTGTTAACTTAGACAGATTTAACAGCTCAATGCTACAACATGCAACAAACTTGGTAGGTAAATTAGGCGTATTTAACTTCGGCACCGAAAAACTGCTATGTATGGCATACATTCTCGGAGATAAAGATAACAGAAAATTCAATTCTGTTTTGTTCTTGCTTTGGAGTATGGAAAAGTACCAAAAGGGATACATAGAGTCCCAAATTGACAAAAGAAACTCTCAACCCGGCAATCTCAGATTTATGGCAATGACAGCCAAAGAAAAAAGCCTCATAGGAGACAAAGGGAACAACTACAACAAAGTTATTTCCATATTGAGTAAATCTTTAAACACACAAACCACACATGTAAACAACATTGAATTGAATGGCGAAAGAAACATTCTGACAGCTATACCGGGCTCACAAAACGACCAAATTACACTTTGCGCAACTTTGCCCGCCAAAATAATTGAAGCTAAGATTTATGATTTGAAATTTCAAATGGGTATGTTGGCGTTGCTTAATTTTATAATAGTAACCGCTGTAATAACGACTTTAAACAGACAATTTATTTCTCCGGTGCACGAGCTGTCATGTGCCGTTAACGAAATCAACTCACAAAACTACGAATTCAAAACAAATATTGCAAACAACGATGAATTCGGAGAACTCGGAAAGGTTTTTAATCAAACATCAGAAGGCCTAAGCGAGCTTGCGGTAGGCAAAATCGTTCAACAAGCGCTGCTTCCCGAAAGCAGACACAAGCGAAACAATATCGAAATATTCGGAAAAACCGTAACAATGACTAAATTAGGCGGCGACTACTTCGACCATTTTCCGATTTCAGACTCTTTTACCGGCGTTTTAATGGGCGATGTGGCAGGGCACGGAATACCGGCCGCCATAATTATGGCCATAGCAAAAGCCACAATTATACTAAACAAAAATAAAGCCAAAAACCCCGCCGAAATACTTTTGTCTCTGCACAACACTCTTTACACACTAAAGAAAAGCAACCTGAAAAGAATGCTCACCTGCCAATTTATTACCATAAACGATATTACCGGAGAGTGCACCATTTCGAACTCCGGTCACTGTTACCCCGTAATAGTAAGTGATAAAGGCAAAAACGCTCATTTCAAAGAGGTAATAGGAACACCGCTGGGAATAACAAAAAAACTAAAATGCAATAACTACGATTTCGTACTTAAACCAAAAGACACTCTGTTGCTTTACACTGACTGCCTAATTGAAGCGGTAAATGCAAAGAACGAAGCTTTTGGCCCTAAAAGACTTCTAAAAAGCCTTGAAGAATTATGGAACGAAGATTTAGAGATTTACTACCAAAACATATTCAACAATAACAGGGCTTGGAGCAAAGGGGTAGACGACGACACAACAATTTTGCTCATTAGATTTGATCCCAATCAAACCGGTGAGGAGCAAAACAATGTTTAAAAACTCATCAAAAACATTGTGGGCCGCCTTTCACATTATTCTTTTCGCGATAGTTCCCATATCTGTTTTGATTATCGGGTTGAAATACATCAAAGAACAAAAAGAGAAAAGTCTTTTGGAAACAGCCGAATTCAAAGTCGAAACTGAGTATAAAGCACTTGAGTTTTATTTGAACGATGAAAGCTTTTTTCACGGTTATTTCAATAACATTTTCACTAAAACAATCAAAAGCAATGATCCAAAAAAGCTTTTAGAGCAGGCAAACGACCTGTTGTATGACTCTTTTGAATACATATTATGGAACACAAACAACAGAGTTCTGGCATCTTCAATTGATCCAAATGAATTTAAAGGCAACTGGAGCTTTTTTTGGAACGAAACATTTCATAAATGCGTTAATTTGAAGCCCGAAAAAAGAGTATACACGACAGAAGAAACTTTAAATTACAGAAAACTTTTTGGCCCGCAAATAGTGCTTGACCATGTTTATATAAACGGAAACCGAAATTCTTCAATACTCAGATGCGACACTAGAAACGAGAGACCCTATGTTTGGCTTAACTCAACCAAAAATATGTCTCACAAAATCGCTGTATTCATCGAACCTGAAAATCTGGAAAAACATTACGCTTTAAAGCACTATTTAGAGCATGTTCAACAGCAAAACCAAGACATCATCTTTAACGCTGTCATAAACGGGCGGGCCGTGTTGAAAAATGTAGCCGAATATTCAGAAAGCAAGGGTATTTTCAAGGTATTTCAAGACGATGAAGTTCTTGTTTACGCGAGCGTAAAAGAAGAGTTTTTCTCTCAAGAGAAATTTGCCGACAACTATTTATATATAGCTATACCAATATTCTTTTTATTTCCATGGATATACCTGTCAATTAAAAAGAAAATCACCCAAAAACCCTTGTTTTTCAGTATTTCAAAAAAGCTTTTATTGCTTTTTTTATACGCTAACGGGCTCCCGCTTGCTATGCTGTTTTTTATCGGCTACGAGTATATAATACAAAAAGAGTTATCTCTTTATGACAACATTCACGCCAAAGGCACTCAATATATTCTGAATTTCGACGACAGACTGGAATCAGAATATGCAATGCAAATAAACAATATAAGAAAAGCTCTCAATAATTTTTTCCCAACTCTCAAAAAGGGCTTAATAAAAGAGAACTACATAAAGTTTCTAGAAGATCTTAACATTAAAGACCACGATTCATCGGGAGTATATTTTATTGCAAGTTCATCGAAAGATGTAGGAACTTCAAGGTTTCTTAAAATAAATAATGAAGAAATCATATTAAACGAATATGAACCCGGAAGAAAAAAAGATTTAGCAGAAGAATTCGATATACTGGCTTCTGTTTTGAGATTTATACTCGGTATTATAAACGGAACCCCCCAAGATACCAAAACCATAACCGAGCTTGAAATTTTATCGGAATCTTTTTTACAAAAACCCTTAATAGAGATTGAACATCAATTCATAGCCGCTGACGGAGAGATATTCAGCTTTGGTGTCGGGGACAGAAATATTTCTATTTTCAACACACTTATATCTGTTTTCGACAATAATAAATTCGACTACACTGTAGCTATGAACTGGACTAACTATTACCTCGAGTCAATGTATATAGAGCGCCAAATATTGCACGCGAACAGAAACATCGAAGGTCTTAAATTTTTTGTGGTACATTCAAACAAGAATGTATTACCGTCGAAAACGCCCGACAAAGAGACACTAAAAAAAGCAACCGCCACTCTTGACGAAAAACCAAATACGCCGCGACATTTTGTAACTTATAACAACTCTAAGTATCTTCTTATGGGCTTAAAAAGCAGAAAGATGGAAAACAGACATTTAATTGCCCTTTACCCCGTATCAAAAATACTTGACGAAATAGAAAACGAAAAGAAATATTTATTTTTAGCAAGTATAATATCATTACTGCTTACAATTATATTGGGTCGCATTTTATCAGAAACTCTCGAATACCCCATAAAGCAACTTACCGAAGGCGCCAAAGCCCTAACCAGACGTGATTTTAAAAAGCGCCTTCCCAAGCTTGGAAACAACGAATTTGCAGAAATTGCCGAAGTGTTCAACGACACAATGGTCGATTTTGAAGAGTTGCAAGTTGCCGGCGCCATCAAAGAACATTTGCTTCCGTCAACAGTTCCTAACACTCTTCTGTATTCTGTTTATGCAGAGATTCATTCACAAAGCGAACTTAACGGTAAATACTATGATTATTTCGAAAGCTCAAAAGACAATGTATCGCTAATAGTAGGCAGCGCGGACGAAAACGGTACGGCTGCAGCTTTGATTATGGCGATGGTAAAAGCAGCAATCATAAACGAAAAAAATCTATTGGAATTCCCTGCCAAACTTGGTGAGCGAATCGACTATCTGCTTAAACAGATCAAAAAAAGTGCGCGGGTCAACATGTCTTTACAGTATATAAGCATTGACATCAGCGAACGTAAAGGCAAGTGCCTTAACGCAGGCAAAGCCTTGCCAATACTTGTTAACGGAAAAGCAAGACGCGTAATGACAATAGGCAGCCAAGGAAACAAGCTCGGCGAATCAGAACTCAGCAACTATAAAGAAACCAACTTCGAATTTAAAGATAACAGCGCCATAATTATGTGCACTAACCCGAATTACACCAAATTGTTAGTTGAAAAAGCTGCCGACGCTTATCACAAAGACCCGGCAACCTACACAAACAACTTAATCAAATCTATGGATATTAAAGAGAGTTGCGAATGCACCATTCTTGTATTTACGATTTAATAATCAGTCTCTCTTTCTGTTATTAGGTTTTTCACTTTTGTCGGCGTAATAAATTCTAAGTCTTTTGAACCATTCCGCATTGCTTTTTTCATCAAGCATAATATCGTAGCTTCCAACCGCGCGACACACATAAACAAAATCCTTCACAAAAGAAAACACCGCATCTGCCGCCGCCTCTTTTGCCACTAAAAAAGCATTCTGTGCATCAATTAAATCTAACACACTCACAGCGCCCCTGCTGTATGCATTCTGCACTAGCGCGAGCATTTTTTCGGCGTATTCCGCCCTTGAATTAGCCAAGTTTATGCTGGCAAACGAAGCTTTAGCGTCTTCTAACGCAACTCTGGTATTGAGTTCAAGGCGGTCTTTCAAATAATCTCTTTCTGCCTTCAGTCTCAAAACTTCTGCATTCACCTGCTTTATCGATGCTGTTCTCGCACGACCTTCAAAAACAGGCAAAGACACATTCAGCCCAATGTAACTGTCATTTTTATCAGGTATCTTAAATACGCTGTTGAAGGGGGGCGGCACAAACTTTTCATCGCCCGTTCCCCATTCTTTAAAGGTTCTGGTAAAGTTTAACTGCAAAGCAACGGTTGGGTCTTTTCCCCGCTTTTTTTCAGACTTGAGCAATCTTTCTGCTGCCGCTATTCCCCCGTCGATTTGCCTGATTTCGGGAGAAAACTCAAATGTATCGGCCACCATAAAATCTTTAAAAATCTTGTAACCCCGCAAGTTATCGATATATGGCTCCATCTGAACATAATTCAAATAAAAACTGTCTTTGCTCAAATCGAAATTGTCTAAATCGAACTCTTCTTCCTGAGAATTCTGCAGCACTTCATTAAGAGCCATTACAGCTTTTTTCAAGACTGCCTGTGCCCCAATCACAGCCTGACGCGCGCCTGCCATTTGAATTTCCCATCGATAGACCTCGCCCGGCCCCGATGTTCCCACTTTTTCGCGCAACTTTGCCATTTCCAAATTAACCCGGGTAACCTCAAGATTATCTTTTTGAATGTTTACCATAGCGTGACTTTTTGAAACGTTCACATAAGCCATCAGAGCCTCTTTAATTATATCAAGCATCAGCGCGCGCTCTTCTTCGCTTTTCACACTTTCAAACAACCGCTGAATATCAATATTTGCGTTAGCTTTCTCACTGTGAATCACATATAATAGGTCAGCGCCAAGTTTTGCCGAATGCTGCGCGGGCGTTAAAATCGAATCTGCGCGATCTTTATCGATGTTAAGTTGATTAAGGGAAATTTGCAAAACGGGGTCGTATGCCGATTTCGCTTCTATTGTCTTTTGACGCTGCTTTTCTTTTTCCCGGTTTTTGGCAATTAATCGCAAGTTCTTGGTGAGAGCAGTTTCTATAACTGTCCCGATATCCATCTGTTTATTATTGCCTTTACTATTTCCATAAAACAAAATCGCGTCTGTCATTTGGCTCCAGGTCGGAAACACACCTATTTTTTCTGCTGTTTCCATATTAAAAGCTAGTCTTTCAGGCATAGTAAAATCTGTATTAAAAGAACCGGCATCATCACCGGCAAAAATCCTGTTCAAATTTATCGCTATTCTTCGTGCAAGCTTTTGGTTGTCGATATCGGGAGTAAGACTGCAAAAAACGCCGTTTTCAACAGGTATTCTGCCTAACATTGCCATAGAGGGAACCTTTAATTCATTAAGCAATTCAATAATTTCTTTTTGATAATCGAACGGCCTTCCAAAAATCGGCACAATCATAGCCGCCTTAGCTTTAACAAGAAGTCTCTTCATTTCATCGAGGCCTTTACCGGTTTCTGCGATTATGATCTCTGTTTTTTGCTTATCTGCCTCTGATTTTAAGTATTCAGCCAAATGGGGGACGGCTCTTAAATAATTTGGAGACATAATCAAATGCAAAGTATCAAACTCTTTAACCCTGCGAAAAGCCTCGATTTGATGCAGAAAATCTACCCCAAAATCAATATAACTCAGATTTTTAACACCGCTTGAATTGCCGCTTTTCGCGATGCCTTGAATATGTCCGTTAACTATATGCGCCGCGATTACAGGTTTTCTGAAAATACGCATTGACGCGCATAAATGAGAAGAGACAGGCCCCAAGGTCAATACAGCATCATATTTTTCGTTTCTTAATGCCTTATATATCAAAGCTTGAATGGCCGACTCATCTTCGAACGGGCGCAGAGCAGCGTTCGTTTTTTCCAATAAAACAATGTCTTTTTCAGAAAAAATCTTAGTAAGCTCGCCATTGACGGCATCAATTAAATAAACGAAATCATCTCGTTCACTGTCAGCTATAACTGCAACTCTATACTGCTTAGCATCAGCCGAAACAGCAAGTAAAACCACAAAAACAAAAAGCAACGCAAACCTGAAAATGTTTTTCATAAGCCAAGTCTCCTAATTTTCTGCCTGCATGTTAACAGAATTTCTGACATTTTGTAACCGAAACCCTTAATTTTTTACCTGAAAATGCCGATATATATAGAGGAATAAATATATAAAAACGCAAATAAAGGAGGCAAGATTATGAACATCAATCCACTTTCTAATATAGCGATAGCTTCAATTCATACTTATTGCCCGCCTTCACTTCAGAACGCCGAATGCGGAAAGAATATGAAACCCGGACACTGCGGCTGTATTGCCCCGGCAAATATACAAAAATTTGAAATTGCCGAAGAAACAGACGAAGTTTTACAAAATCAAAGCACCGCGCAAAAGCCGGCCGATGCAGACAAAAAGTTGTCGTCTGCAGCATCGCTCGGCAGCTTAGAACTCGCGGACTTTTCGATCGACGGCCTTGAATCACAAATCGAATCCCTCTCAAAAGAGCTCGAAGACGCTTTTGGAAGATTCGCTTTTATGAACGGCATTTCAAGAGACCCTGAGATAGAGTTGGGAATAAGCCCCAACAATAATGTTTACGTTAAATCGCCCCACCCCGACAAAGAACGAATCGAAGAATTTTTCGCCAACAACGAATATCATCGGAGCAAAATAAATGAGTTAAGCAGTAAAACTCAGATGCTTGAAGCTATAAAAGAAAGCCTTGAGTTTCAACAGAGATACGCCGTCGACCCCAAAGCGGCGGTAGAAGAATTCTCTCATTTGTTCAACGACAGCTACAAACGGTCCACAACGGTTAAGATTAACTCAGAAGGCCTTGATTACCAAGTAAAAGGCTCTGTTACAATATAAAACTTCTGAAATAATTAAATACCGCCCTTAAAAGGGGCGGTATTTTTTATGCCGATAATTTATAAACAGCTTTAGTTCGCTGTTAAATAGAGAACTTAAAGCCGATAAGCGCTAAGGGAGGCAAGTCAACGACAATCGAAGCGGGTCTGTTGTTCCAAGAATGGTTTTCGGACCATTTTCCGCCCAAGTTGCCGACATTGGTGCCAAAATACATTTCAGAGTCTGAATTGAGAATTTCTTTATAGAAACCTTCACGAGGAACGCCCACTCTGTAATTCTTGTGGGGAACGGGGGTATAATTTGCGATGAATAATGTAATTTCATCGGAGTTATCACCCTTTCGTATCCAACTGACAACACTTTGATCGGAATCCTCGAAGCTTATCCACTCAAAACCGTCAGATTCACAGTCTTTTGCGTGCAACGACTCTTCAGCTTTATAAAGATGATTCAAATGAGTAACCAATCTTTGCAAACCTTCGTGAGATTCGTAATCAAGAAGATGCCAATCAAGACTTTGATTGCTGTTCCATTCATTCCACTGACCGAAATCAGTGCCCATAAAGAGCAACTTTTTGCCGGGCATTGTCCACATCATTGAAAATAAAAGCCTTAAATTGGCAAATTTTTGCCAAAAATCACCGGGCATTTTATTAATCAAATTACCCTTGCCGTGCACAACTTCATCGTGTGAAAGCACGTAAACAAAGTTTTCGGTAAACGCGTATATAAGAGGGAAAGTTAAATCATTGTGATGATAAGTGCGATAAACAGGGTCTTTCTTGAAGTAACTCAATGTGTCGTTCATCCAACCCATGTTCCACTTAAATGTGAATCCAAGACCACCCTCCGAACAAGGTTTAGAAACACCGGGGAAGGCCGTTGATTCTTCTGCTATGTTCATTGTTCCGGGGAACTTTTGATGGCAAATGCTGTTCAAATATTTCAAAAATTCAATGGCTTCGAGATTTTCGCGGCCGCCGAATTTATTGGGGATCCATTCATTTGCGCTTCTTGAATAGTCGAGATAAAGCATTGAAGCAACCGCGTCTACTCTTAAACCGTCGATATGGTATTTGTCTATCCAGAATAAAGCACTGCTGATTAAAAAGTTTTTAACTTCGTTTCTGCCGAAATTAAATATGAGGGTACCCCAATCTTTGTGCTCGCCCTGGCGGGGGTCGGCATGCTCATATAAGCAGGTGCCGTCGAATTTGGCGAGACCGTGAGCATCTTTCGGAAAGTGAGCGGGAACCCAGTCAAGAATAATCCCAATACCGTTTTCATGCATATAGTCAACAAAATACATAAAGTCCTTAGGACTTCCAAAGCGGCTTGTGGGAGCAAAATAACCTGTCACCTGATAACCCCATGAGATATCAAGAGGGTGCTCTGTAACAGGCATAAGCTCTATATGGGTATAACCTAAGCGCTTAACGTAATCGGCGATTATAGGCGCCAATTCCCGATAGGTCATAAATCGGTTGCCTTCTTCAAGATTTCTCATGAATGAGCCTAAGTGACATTCGTATATAGAAATAGGTTCACGTTTAAGATTTTTCGATTCTCTTGCACGTATCCATTCTTCGTCCTGCCATTCGTAACCCGATATATCATATATTTTGCTTGCGGTTTTAGGTCTGACTTCCGCATAGAAAGCAAACGGATCTATCTTTTCGAGCAGAGCGCCTTCTTTGGTTTTAACTTCAAACTTATAGTTTTGGCCCACTTGCAGCCCGGGCACAAAGATTTCCCAGATACCGGAATTGCCGAGTGTTCTCATGACGTGTCTTCGGCCGTCCCAGTTATTAAAGTCGCCCACAACGCTGACTCTTCTGGCATTAGGCGCCCACACTGCAAATGAAACACCGCCCAGTTTGTCTTCGAAATAATCAAAATATCTAACATGAGCACCCATTTTTTCATGAAGTTCATGATGATTGCCTTCGCTAAACAGGTGTTGATCCATTTCTCCGATTGTCGGCATAAAAGCGTAAGAGTCATAAAACTCTGCGCTGGCTCCGTTAGCATAATAGCTCTTCAGCCTATAGGAAAAAACTTTATTTCTTGCAGTTATTACCGCTTCAAAAAAACCCGCATCATGAAGTTTATTCATCTTAAAAGCTTCGCCGTTTGAAGTATCAACAACATCTGCGGTTTGAGCATCAGGTAAAAAAGCTCTTACAGCCACACATTTTTTGCCGTTAAATTCTGTTTCGTGTATGCCCAGAATCTGAAAAGGATCGTGATGATCAGTATTTATAATCCTTTCAACGGCTGCATTGTCTATTATCCGATTCATAAATATTCCTTAAAGCATTTCTTGTATTTGTTTTGCCAATTCGGCTTCGGCAACGACTCCAACTTGTGTGTTAACAGCTTCTCCGCCTTTAAAAAAGACAAGCGTAGGAATAACCGAAACATTGTAAGCTTCTGCAATTTCGGGACTTTCGTCTATATTAACCTTTACAATTTTTGCATTCGGGAATTTTGCCGCAAGGCTGTCTATGATAGGGCCCATCATTCTGCACGGTCCACACCAGGGGGCATAAAAATCAACAAGAGCATTTGCTTTAGCGTCAATAATTTCGCTTTTAAAAGTGGTTTTATTCAATTCTGTAGCCATGTTAAGTCTCCTCATAACAAGATTTGATATAAAATAATACACTTTATTCTGAATAAACACAATATAAAGTTAAAGCGCTGTACATAAGGCAAAAGAGGCAAACACAATTATTTGCCTCTTTTGGTTCAGGTTATACTAACTGATTAAGCTACTTTCGGAAGAACCTCAAGATTTCTTGTATAAGAAGGGCCGTCTTCGTGAAGCATTGCCAAATAAGATTCGAGAACAGTTCTTAATTCAACTCTCAAGGTTCTTTTTTGCTTTTTAAGCTCACGAATTTCTCTGCTAATTTGTTCAGCTTCGCTTCTGGCTTCGTCTAAAATTCTTTCAGACTGCAGTTCCGCTTCTTTGACAATCAGTTCCGCTTCTTTTTCGGCATTATCTTTTAGATCGCTTGACTGCTTTTGAGCGGTAATTACAGTTTGTTTGATGGTTTTTTCCAACTCAAGATAGTCTTGCATTTGCCCGCTCAAACGTTGCGCCTGATCTTTTAAAGCCTTATTTTCAGCATAAAGGGTTTCATATTCACGGCCGATCTTTTTCAGAAAGCTGTATACTTCGTTTTCGTCAAGACCGCCGATGCTTTTTCTGGTAAATTCTCTTTGAAAAATATCCATTGGGGTAGTAATCATGTTATTTGCCTCCTGACAAGATTCGTCACATTCTTTCCATAACGAGAATGCGGTTGGTATTTGTTCCTTTTTTATTATTCGACACATTAAAACAATTTGCCAGCTTCGTAAACTGCTGACTCTGCACATAAATCTCATTAACCTTGAACTGATGCATGTTGTGGCTTCTTGAACAAGTCAAACCAAGCACTATTTCATCCAAGTTCAATATTTTGCCCTGATATTTCACTTCTCCGACTTCCATCGCAACGATCCCGCCGGGCACCAAAACTCTGTGCAAATCTGAAAGCACGTCAGAAATAAACTGCGACCATTCGCTTAAATTGGGTGTTTGCACAATTTTGCCGTCCACTTCTTCGCGTGCAATTCCGCAAAACCAATTTTCGATCCAAGTGTCTTGCACATAATCGACCTGATTCAAAAACGGCGGCGAAGTCACTACCAAATTTACGCTGTTATCCTCCCAGCCGGTCAAGTTTCGTGCATCGCCGGTAGTAAAGATATGTTTTTTGGAATTAGCGTTCAATGTCTCTAATTGTCCGCTTTTAAGAGTGTCTTTCGCTTTTTTGATTATTCGTGACTTAATTTCACGGTAATCGGGCATCTCTTGTCTGGTTTCGTTTATTTTCTGCTGACGATATTTCGGAATAGAAATCTGCGGAAACGAATAGGCAGAGAAAAAACCGGTTGAATGGCCGTGCAGTCTTGACAAAGCAATCATTTCGATAAATCTGTCTACATCATCCCGATGAGTTTTGAGGTAATTTTTAAGATTGATAATTTCTTTGTATGTTTCAGGGTGATAAAACATGGACATATCTTCTTCAACAGACATATCAACATCTTTTTTCAAATTTATTTTTTCTAAACGCTTTTCGATTTCTTCAACGGTTACAGGGTGAAGTTTCGGGTAAGCAATACGTTCAGAAAGAGGGTTAACGTCGTTGCTCAAAGCAACACGCCCGCTCAAAGCGGCTTGCAAAGCTGTCGTTCCGCGTCCGCCAAATGGGTCACCCACCACATCGCCTTTTTTTGTAAATTTGCTTATAAAAAAATCCGGCAATTCAGGTTTGAACGAAGCTCGATAAGAATTTGAATAATGCAGCGAGTGCATTTGTCTTTGCTTAGCTGTCCAAAACTCGTCGAAGATGCGAGGCACACTTCCGAGAGGAGTATCTAAATAGTCATATTCATTGTTTGCGAGAGTCAGGGCGCTCATATTGCCTCCACTTTTCTTTTTTACAGACAATACATCGGCGTTATGCAAAAAAAAGTTAACGACTTTTTCTCACAAGCTTAAATCTTGCCCACGACGAATAAATAGGTTATAATAGCATTTAGTAGCAGAAAACAGTATTTAAACGGAGAAAACAATGGCAATAGAGTTCTACACAGAATTACAAAAAGCATATAACAGCAACCAATCATTTGTTTTGTGCACAGTTATTGAAACCATAGGCAGCAGTCCCGGCAAAGTCGGACAAAAAATGATTGTATTCAGAAATGGCGCCACAGTAGGTACTATAGGCGGCGGAATCAACGAAAACCGCGCAAAAGAAACAGCTCTTGACCTATTTGTAACCGGCGGTTCGACCGTATTAAGCTTTGACATGTCAAACAACGATATGTTCGAAGGAGACCCTGTTTGCGGGGGGGAATCAAAAGTATTGCTCGAGCTTCAGAACAGCGAACCTCGCATGATTATATTTGGCGCAGGGCACATCGGCTGTTTATTGGCCAAAGTCGCTAACCTTTCAAGATTCAGAGTAACCATAGCGGACGAACGCCCCGAATTCGCATCTGAGGCAGTTTTCCCCAACGGAATCGAAGTAATTTGCAAGCCTTACAAAGAGGCGGTAGAAGCAGCAAAAATAGACGACAACAGCTATATTGTAGTGGCTACTCCGGGGCACGTAAAAGACCGTGAAACCATAGAATACGTGCTTAATTCCGATGCCGTTTACATAGGTCTTGTCGGTTCGGGTAAAAAATCTGCCAACTTCAGAGCTTCTCTTAAAGAAAGAGGTTTTGACCCCAAAAAAGTCGACGCCCTTTACACCCCCATCGGAATAAGCCTCGGCAGTACAACTCCCGAAGAAATTGTAATTGAAATTATGGCGCAAATAGTGGCGTTAAGAAACGGACGCGAGATTAGATACAACCCGGCTCAAAAACTGTAATATAAACAAAAAGGCCTGAGTTCGCGCTCAGGCCTTTTTGTTTCATGCCGCAACAATTTTTAGGCGGCCGGCGCAAAAAGTACCGCCGCGCTCTCTTTTGCCCGCTGCTCCGCGATCAATACACGCAAAACTTTTAATTCCTTGATATAGAAATACAAAGTAAAAATCAGTGCACCAACATCTGCCAGGGGCAGAGAATACCAAACTCCCAGAATTCCTATATATTTGGGCAGAATAAGCAGAGACGGAATCAAGAACACAACCTGTCTCAGCAAAGTAAGAGCTAAACTGACCATGGGTCTGCCCGTGAACTGAAAATAGTTCGCGCAAATAACTAAGTAACCTATAATCGGCAACAGAATAAACACATCTTGAATCGCTTTAGGCCCGATTTTCATAATGCTTGATTCCCCGTTGCTTATAAACAGTTTAAAAATATATTCGGGAAAAACCTGCACAACAACAAACAAAACAGTGCACATAACAGTGACTGCCGCAAAAGACCCATAAAGAGCACGCTTTACCCTATCAAACTTTTGTGCACCGTAATTATAGCCGACAACAGGCTGCATACCTTGCGACATACCTATAACAAACATTAGCCAAAAAAAGTTAAAGCTCATAATTACGCCCATGGTCGATACTGCCACGTCACCGCCAAATTTAAGGAGCTGATTATTAAAAATCGACGCCTGAACACTGGCTATCATATTCATTATAAAACTTGGCGAGCCCATTACCATAACTCGGTTCACCAAGCCGCTATGCAGTTTAAAGTTGCTAAACTTGAGCTTAACGACGCTCTTACCTCTTAAATAGTAAGAAAGAACCCAAAACGCCGAACAGCTGTAACCGATAACCGTTGCCCAAGCCGCACCTTCCATGCCCCAACCCATTCTGACAATAAATATGTAGTCCATAATTATATTCACAATTCCGCCAATAATCATGGTTATCATTGCAAAACGCGGGTTGCCTTCTCCGCGAACAAAATTGTTCGCCCCAAAGGAAATTTCGTGCACAACGTTGCCGAGCATAATAATTATAGCGTAAGTGCGTGCATAGGGCAAGACCTGCTCACTCGCGCCAAACAGAGTAAGAAGCGCGTCCATATTCCATATAGAAAACACAGTGATAAGCAAAGAGGTAACTACAAACATAAACCAACCCTGGCCCAAAAGCTTTTCGGCCTCGTCGTAGTTTTTTTCGCCGAGCTTTATAGACATTTGAGAGTTGCTGCCAAAAGCGATCAGCATGCCGACCGCCATAACAATCATCATCATAGGCATAACTACAGTGGTAGCGGCTATACCCATTTCGCCCACATAATGCCCCAAAAACATTCTGTCAACCACATTATACATCGAGTTTACAAAAGTTCCGGTCATTGCCGGTACCGCAAATTTAAATAAAAGCCGCGAAACAGGCAGCGTCTCTAACTCCTTCGTTTGTTCTCTACTCTTCATAATCTTGCTTAACTCTTTTTACGTAAAATGTAGTGTATATGCTCGCCCATAGAGGCAAATGGTTCTGTGTAAAGGTATTTTTTTTCTAACTCAAACGTCTCATCCACCGCTTCAGTTGTTAACTTAGCAAAAAAACCGTAAAATATTCTGACTCCGGCTTTTGAGACCACATCGAATCTATTTTTGTCGAATACCGGCTCTAAATCTCTGTAACTTAGGGAATTACTAGGCGTAAGCTTTTTCGTTTTGCAAGGTTTACCGGGCAAAGCTTTTTCGTATTGCGAATTAATTCCCCATTTCATGATAAGTTTATCGAGATTGTGGAACAATAATGAAACAACTCCGTTTGGCTTCAAAAGAGGAATCAGACATTCAAAACCTTCAATTGGTTTTTCCATCCATTCTATTACTCCGTGTAAAAGAATTAAATCAAAAGTCTGCCCTTTTAAAAGCTGTGGCAATTCTTGAATAGCGGCTCGAACAATTTTAATTTTATCTTGCAGCGACTCTTTTATATTTTCTTCTTTGGCAATTGCAAGCATTTGCTCGGAAACATCAGCCAGAAGCACTTCATGCCCCTTCGCGGCCAACCAGCGAGAGATCTGCCCCATGCCTCCGCCCGCGTCTAAAATAGTTAAGTTTTTTTTACATTCGATCTCGGGTATATTGCGCGTAATGTCATACTTTAAAACAGACAAACGCACTTCACCTTTACCTGAGCCGTAAACCCCTAACTTAAGGTTTTCGGCCAAATCATCAAAATTTTTATCCATTCGCGAATATTATCACAAGACGCTTCGAATAACAATTCAAATATATCAGACAAAAGCCAGCATAAGCCCGATAAGCAATGCAACGCATAAAGCCGAAACAACACCGGCAACAATTATTTTTTTGCGATGCAAAGAAACGGTTATTTCTTGGGTTTGAGGTGATTTTTCTGCGTAATCAAGCATTTGTGCTGTCATATCGGCAGAAATTTTGAACTTGCGCATAAAAGCCTGAATTGACTTGCTTTTCAAAGTTCTGCGCTTTAGAACATTTTTTTCGCTCATATAAATAGCGACTTGCCTGTATACCTCTTCTAAAGCTGTCTTTCCTATGGCGTCTTCAAAAATTTTTGAGTCTTCCAATACCTTACCCGGTATTCTGAGCGCTTCGGAACTTACTTTTGCGCTTCCGAGTTTGTATTCGGGTTCGTTTAGATCTTTAGGTTTCTGATATCTTTGATGTGAACCACATTCAGGGCACTGCACAAAAGGAGCCGAATAGTCATCGGGTATTTGAATTTTGGCAGAACATTGATCGCAATTTTTCTCAAACATAATATATCCTATTGATTTCCTCAGTGATGTATTATAATTTGAAATTCACAAATTTGCAATTATAAAGGTAATTCTAATGGCAAAAAAGGCGCGCGTCGATGAAATGACAGTACAACAAGGCTTGGCCGACGACCTTGAGACTGCACGCAAACTGATCATGTCGGGAGAAATAAGAACCAAAGACCGTCTATGGGACAAAGCAGGCGAGAAAATCCCGGTTGAAACAATTTTAGAACACAAACCTCGTCATTGCAAATGGGTTTCTATGGGCGGATTAAAGCTTGAAAAAGCGCTTAAAGATTTTTCTGTGTCGCCTCAAAACCTGAGATGCCTTGATATCGGAGCTTCAACCGGCGGGTTTACAGATGTTCTGTTGTCTAAGGGCGCGAAAGAAGTTGTTGCCCTAGACGTCGGCCGCCAACTTTTAGACCCAAAAATTCAGAATAACCCCAGAGTGATAATTAAAGACAAAACAAACTTTAAAACAATGGACACAAGCGAGTTCTCAGAACCGTTTGATTTAATTGTCACCGATGTTTCTTTTATCTCTCTTGAACATATTTTGCCTAAAGCCTCAAAAATACTTACAAAAGAAGGTGCAATAATCGCGCTTATTAAACCTCAGTTTGAAGCCGAAAAACATTTGGTTCCCGAGGGCGGAATAATAATCGACCCCAACGTCCAGACAGATGTTATTAACAAGCTTAAAAACCTATTTATTAACGACGGCCTCTATTTATGGGGACTCACACCCGTGCCCTTGGTCAGCAAAAGAAAAAACATCGAATTCGTCTCTTATTGGAAACTTCTTTTAGCCCCTGACGGAGCCGAACCGAACATAGAGCAAACGGTGTCAGACGCTCATAAAGCAAACGCCATAACCCCCTCTTAGTTTTTGAATGTTTTAAGTATTTCGGCTCTGAGCGAACCGGCGCCGCTGTTGTGTATTTTAAAGAAATGCTGATGCGGCTTAATGCACGGCCTTACCTGATAAAGCAGCAAGTGTCCCGCGTAGCTTGTCACTACCACAGCCAGATCTACTCTTCCGACTATTTCGGCTGTTCGGGCAAGACTGATGGTGTGATAACCTTCATACCATTCATAGTCTTCATTTTTAACTCCGGCTTCTTTAAGAGTGTTCCAATAATGGTCTCTGCCCACTCCCCCGAAAATTACCACTCTTTTACCTTCTAAGAGGCCCTCCACAGAATTTGCGGCTTCGTTAGGCAGTGCGTTAAGTTTCTTGAGCTGTTCGGTCAGCTCTTGCACTTCTTTATCAAGTTCGCGCATATCGCTTCTGAGTTCGGCTTCTTCGAGCAGTGTTTCTTGCAACTCTTTTTTTGCGGCATTAACTTTAGCTTCGGCGGCCTGAAGCTTTCTTCGAACTTCATTCGGATCAAGCTTTTCGTTTTGCTGAATGAGTTTTTCGTTATCATTTTTCAGCATTCTTGCTTCTGCCGCAAATTGATCTTTTTCAACATTAAGTTTGGCGATTTCGGCACGCAGCGAATCATTTTCCATTCTTAAAGTTCGGATTTTGTCTGTTAAATCGTCTTTAAGAGTCTCGAACTCTTTAAGACTGATTTTTGGCACCCTCTGATTAAGATGTTTAACCACAAAATGGTGATACAGGTATATTTCAAGAATATCTCTTAAATAGTCTTCATAAGCATCCTGTTTATTTTCGTCAGGCGGAAACTCTTCTTTAACATCGCTTATCAGCAATTTAAGCATTTTTTTGCCGTTCTGATAAGCTATGTCGAGGTCTTCATAAAAAGCAGGCCTGAGCAAGTTAAGGGTTTTACATTCGCCGTATGTCCACTCTAAGAGGTTAAACTCATCGGCCGCCAAAATTTTCCAGATATATAACACATCGTGCTGTGAAATTTCGTATTTGAGTTGACCGATTATCTGCGCCAATAATTCTTTTCGCGCATCTTCGTTCGGAGGCACTTCTTCTTTAACGATTTCGACGCAAGCCTCTTCAATTTGTTTGACAAGTTTTTTATAATTTGTGTATTCATCACTGTCTAAGAACAGGGCCGACAAAAAATATTTGCGTTTTATAAAATGCTGCAAATACAAACGCTTTTCGCCGCCTATTTTAACTTCTGCCAAAGGGGATCTTTTTCTTTGGACATTATGCTTTTTCGAAACAGCCTCTTCAATAGCAGCCGCTTCACGCACCTTGCGCATTTTGTTTATTTTTTCTTCAATCAGTTCTTTAACAATTTTCGTTTGCAAAGAACCGCCGAGCATCACATCTAAGAAGTCGCCCAAAAACAAAGCGAAAGGGCGCTCATACTTTTCAAAGACGTTTGCAAAGCGTTTATAAATAACCCAATACTTGTCTTCATTCGCTTTTTCGGCACTGTCTTTTGCCGCATCAAGCTTGCTCTTGCCAATTTTATCGGCTACATCAACGAATTTATTTTCAGAAGCTGTCGGAGAAAACCCCGCAAGCTTCTCAAGCTCAGCCATTTTTTTTAACTTTTGGTCATTAGTGAGAATATCTAAAGGATTAAACATAAACCACCCATCATTAAGCTATTTGATTGCCGCCCCGTTTTCGCGCCAATTTAAGGGCCTTTTCCGAGGCTTTTAAAAGATCGGCAGGCTTAAATGTTGTTGCCGAACTCGAGCCGATTCCAAAGCTGCCGGTAACTTGAATGCTGTGCCCTTCGATTCTTATAATTGTTTTTCCCAAGTTGGTCCTGAGTTTTTCTGCAACTACCAAAGCTCCGGTGTAGGGAGTTTCGGGAAGTATCATAGCGAAAGTTTCTGCTCCGACCCGTGCAACAACATCGTGTATCCTTGTCGCACTTCGGAATATTTTGCCAACTTCTTTCAAAATGCAGTTTGCAACATTTTCTTCGTAGGTTTCGCTTATTGATTTGAGATGGTCAATATCCATTAAAATCAAAGAAATGTCTTTTTGATGTCGTTGTGCACGACAAAACTCTTCGCTGAGCCTTCTTAAAAACAAATTTTGATTTGCCACTCCGGTAACGGTGTCGGTTGTAGCTTCGTGGAACATTTTAGTTCTGTTAATTGCAATTGCAATTTGTGAGGCCAATATTTTAAGCAGCTCATCGGTTCTTCCGCTCATAACGTTGTTAAACTTTTTTGTATCAACGTAAAGCACGCCTATATCCGTTCCAAGTTCTTTTAAGGGAACCGCCGCAACTGCTGCAATTCCTGATTCTTCTAATGATTTGGTGCGTCTTGTTGCAAGAGACTTGAACAAATGCGAAGACCCCGACAAGGCCTTTCCCTCTTCAAAACATTTATTCACAAAAGTGCCGACAGACAAAATATCTTCAGCTAAATCAGAGGGCATAAAATTAGACGTGGCCATGGTTTCGAGGCGCTTCAAGTTTTCGTTATAAAGCAAAAGCATAGCACGTTCGGCACCCGTTACAGCAATTGCCATTTCTAACGAAAAATCTAACAACCGCGGCAGGCTTGTGAACGAATTTAACGCCCCCGCCACTTCTGAAACTGCCGCCAACTCTTTAATTCGCGTTACAATCTCGCCTTCTGCCGCCGAGATAGACTGATAATGTTCTCTTGGAAGCCTTGCACGTATAGCTCCAAACAGTTTTCGCACGAAATTTTCATTGCTGTTCAAAAAAAACGGAAAAAGTTTATTGCCTGAATTTGCCAGATATATGTCGTCGGCTTCGGGCTGCAATGTGACAAAAACTTCTTCGCTCAGTTCTAAAAAGGCACCCGGTTTTATTGCGGTAATAAAGCCCGGTTGCAAACGAACACCGTCGACTAATGTGCCCATCGGGCTTTGCAAATCTTGCAGAGTTAAAACCCCGTCGGCGTTATATCTGAGCTGAGCATGAGCCGCCGCTATGCCGATTTTATTTAAACGGATGTCGCAGGTTGGAGCGCTTCCGATCACGATTCCGTCGCTATGCAAATCGGGACTGCCGTCATACAATACCTGCCCGCTTTTATCGGTAATTACTATCTTCATCTTGTCACCTTTATACAGTGTTTAAGCAAAATAATACTACATTAGAAAAAATTAAAACACAACCGACAAAATTAAATAACTCAAACAACTTAACGCTAATACTCTTGTTATTGTTAAACAAATTCATTTCTGGTATACTTCACCCAATATGGGTTATCCAAAATACACACCCGGCAGTCAAATGCCTGTCATGAAAGATCTTTCGGAAGACACTCGAAAGAAGCTTAAAAATAAACGCAACAAAGCCATCAAATTGGGTTTGTCGCGCTTTTTACCGCAACTGAAAGCTCTGGGCTTCATATTAATAATCATATCCTTGCTTTACGTTGCGGTAACTCGTCTCAATTACCTTTTTTTCAAAACTTCATATTTTGAAATTAAAGACTTAGAAGTGGTCGGGAACAATTATTTTTCAAAAGAACAGATAATTAAGACCGCAGGTCTTGCGCCCGCCATGAATATTTTCAGCGTTAACCGCGAATCTGCTGTTGAGAATCTTTTTAAAGAACCTCATATCAAAAACGCTAACATCGAATTCGAGGGGCTTTACAAGATAAAAATCATCGTCTCCGAAAGAATCCCAAAATATTACGTTAAAGCAGGACTTGCTTTTTATGAAATAGCCGAAGACGGCATAATAATAAGCACCGAAGGCATGGGCGAAAAAGATTTACCTATCATTACCGGCATCGATACGGCAGGTCTGGTTGCCGGCAATTCGTTGCTTACAAACGACAATTATTTTGTTGCACAAAAATGGCTCACACAACTTGGCGAAAAAATATTAAAAAATATTTCCGAAATAAATTTTTCCAGCGTTCAAAACCCTTATCTTATATTGTTCAATGGCGAAAAGGTGTATCCTAAAAGCGCCGATGATTTCAAAAAGCGATATGATTTTTTGAATGCACTCCTTGACAATCTAAGAAAAAATAATGTAGAACCTTTCTACCTTGATATGCGGGGCGATCATATTGTTGTTCGCCCAAAAAAGTTTTAGGAAGTTAACATTCAGGAGCTCCCTACTCGTGGACGATTTAATAATAGGTCTTGACATAGGCTCAACAAAGGTTTGCGCAATCATAGCCGAATGCACAGACAAGAACACCGTAAATGTTCTTGGAGTCGGCATAGCGCCTTCCGGCGACGGCGTTAAAAGAGGCGCAATAGTTGATATCGAACGCACAACAAGAGCAATTATCGATGCTCTCGAAGAAGCGGATAAATCTGTTGCGAACATCGTAATAGAAAGTGCTTATGTAGGCATTGCCGGCGCCCATATAAACTCTATAAACAGCCAAGGCGTTGTGGCTATCAAGGGCAATAACCAAGAAATAACCTCTGAAGATATCGACAGAGCGGTAGAAAACGCCAAAACAGCCATTACAATACCGGCTCACCAAGATATAATACATATTTTACCCCGAGAATTCGTGGTAGACGAACAAAAAGAGATCCACAACCCTCTAAGCATGGTGGGTAGCCGTCTCGAAGCGCATGTGCACATCGTAACAGGCGCTATCACGGCGATTCAAAACATTATGAAATGTTGCGCCAACGCTGATGTGAAAGTTGAAGAGCTGGTATTACAGCCTTACGCCTCAAGTTTGGCAGTGCTCAACGAAGATGAAAAAAAACTTGGTGTTGTGCTGGTAGATATAGGCGGAGGCACCACAGACCTTACCATTTTCCAAAACGGGTGCGTGGTTCACTCGGGCTGTATAGACATGGGCGGCAAGCTGATCACCAATGACCTTGCCGTAGGGTTAAAAGCATCTACCTCTGTCGCTGAAAACCTTAAAATAAAACACGGGGTAGCTCTTCCAAACAAGGCCGACGAAAAGCTTATGCTGAAAATACCCGTAGCGGGCGGAGAAGGCTCGGAAGAATATTCACAGCGTTATTTATCAGAAATAATCGAACCTCGTTTAGAAGAAATTTTTTACGAAGTAAAAAATCTTATAGATGAGCACGTCGGTTCGCCCAATATGATTCCCGCCGGAGTTGTATTAACGGGCGGCACCTCTTTAATGGACTGCTGCATAGAACAGGCTCGCGAGATTCTTGATCTTCCGGTAAGACGGGGCACGCCAATAAACGTAACAGGAATACGCGAAAAAGTTGTAAGTCCTCAATTTGCAACAGCCATCGGATTAATTAGATATGGTGCACAAAATGAAAGACGCACAGTGCCCGAAGCAAGACGGTTTAACGGCTTTTTCGATAAAATTCGCACAGCTATAGAGAAGTTCTTTACAAATTAAAAAAATTGTTATACACTAACGACTCAAGATAGATTTAGGCGTTAGGCAAACAGGAGGCAGGCATGGTGTTCGATTTCAACACAACAGTGGATAATTCTGCGGAGATTAAGGTTATTGGCGTGGGTGGTGGCGGCTGCAATGCAGTATCAAGAATGGTTGAGGCAGGTCTTTCAGGAGTTGAGTTCATAGTAGCCAACACTGATGCACAGTGCCTTTCAGGCTCACCCGCCAAAATGAAAATACAAATTGGCGACAAGCTCACCAAAGGTCTTGGAGCCGGAGCCAACTATGAAATTGGCAAAAAAGCCGCAGAAGAAGACAGAGATAAAATCTCTCAAGCTCTTGACGGGGCCGACATGGTATTTATCACAGCCGGCATGGGCGGCGGAACCGGAACCGGTGCTGCTCCAATAGTTGCGGAAGTTGCCAAAGAACTTGGTGCACTCACTGTTGCCGTAGTAACCAGACCCTTCACCTTCGAAGGTCGAAAACGAGCTAATGCAGCCGATCTTGGAATCAAAAACTTAAGAGAACGCGTTGATGCGATTATTGTTGTTCCTAACGACAAACTTATTGACATCGCCGGCGACAACCTGTCTCTCATAGAATCATTCAGATTTGCCGACAACGTATTGCTTCAGGGTGTTCAGGGTATCTCCGACCTTATCGTAGTGCCCGGCACAATAAATATCGACTTTGCCGACGTAAAAACAATTATGAGCACAGCCGGATCTGCCCTCATGGGTATTGGTATATCAGAGGGCGAAAATCGCGCCGTTACCGCAGCTCAGCAGGCTATTTCCAGCCCGTTGCTCGAATCTTCGATTCAGGGTGCACGCGGTGTTCTTCTTAACATCACAGCAGGCAGCGATGTCGGTCTTGGCGAAGTTAACAAAGCTTGTTCAATTATCCAAGAAGCTGTTGATCCCGATGCAAATATCATATTTGGTACTGCAATTAACGAAGAAATGGGTGATAAAATCAAAATCACCGTTATCGCCACAGGTTTCGGCGAAGAAGCCAAAGCGGCTCTTGACCCCAAGAAACGCATCATCGAAGAACTTCGCACTGTCACCAACAGACCTATTGAACAGCCTCAAATTCCTGTTCAGCAACCGGCTCAGCAGGTTGTTAACGGCACATACGGCAGCCAAAGCATTGCAGATTCTCGCGAAATACCTGCTTTTTTACGAAAAAGAAGAAACGGTTGATAAACCGACTTTGAAAGCTAATAAAATCGAGGGCGATTGCCCTCGATTTTTCTTTGAAAATGTCGCTAAAACACAGACATAATTTTGAATCAGTAGCAGAGCAGCTTAAGGCCGGCGAAAAACATTATTCTCAAATTAAATTTGCGGGCAAACTTAGCTGTGCTGTTATTTATCCCAATTTATATTCTTTGGGAATGAGCAATCTCGGTTTTTTAACCGTGCATCGGCTTGTGGGGTCTATGCCCGGAATAGGCATCGAACGCTTTTTTCCGGCTCTTTTGCCTGACAGCCCCCTTAACCCTCCGTTTTATTCATTTGAAACGGGTCGCCCTTTGGGTGATTTTAACGTTTTAATGTTTTCTTTCAGTTTTGAAGGTGATTTTGATAAAATCCCCGGCATATTTGCCGCCCTCGGAATGCCCGTTATAGCCTCCGAGCGAAGCAACAGACACCCCATACTGATTGCCGGCGGCGCCGCCGTAGCCTCTAACTCCGCCGCCCTTTCGCTGATATTTGACATTATTGTTCCGGGCGAAGCGGAAAGCACTATTGTTCCGATTATTACAACGCTTAACGATAAGGGTTTTGACAAAGAAGCCATCGCACAAATCGATAATGTTTGGGTGCCCTCTTTATCAAAAACATATCTGCCCGCAAAGGCTTATCATGACGTAAACGCTTCGCCGGCTTATTCCCATATTGTCTCAGAAAAGAATGCTTTTGGCGGAGCGCACATAATTGAAGTAATGCGCGGCTGCCCGCGAGTTTGCTCTTTTTGTTTGGCAAGAGCAATATACTCGCCGCCCCGCGCGGTAAGTCTGCAAACCATAGAGCAGTGGCTCGACGCACACGCCGACTGCACAGATTTAGGTTTGGTGGCCCCTTCTTTGTTTGACCACCCTGAAGTTGAAGAACTTTTTAAAATGCTCACCGAGCGCAATATCAGAATCAGAAATTCATCGGTCAAGTGGGAAAAAATAACCCCCACAATTATAGAATCCTTAAGAAAATCAAACATTACAGGGCTCACAATTGCACCCGAAACGGGCAGCGAAAGACTCAGAAAAGAAATGAGAAAGCCCATGGACGAAGGACGATTTTTAAATAAAATAAACGAATTATTTGACAACGGATTCGAACATATTAAAATGTACTTTGTTTCGTGCCTGCCGGGTGAAACAGATTCAGACACCGCGGCCACAATTGATTTAATAGAGAAAGTGCTTAAAATAGCACCTTCTTACAGATCCGTTTCGGCCACATTCTCTGTATTTGTCCCCAAAAACCACACTGAGTGGTCAGAACAGACAGCGCCCGAACAATACGAAATTAAAAAGCGCACAAAATATATTAAATCTATGCTGCAAAAGCTACCGGGGCAATTTAAAGCTAACTTTGAAAGCCCGAACGAAGCGTTAAGACAAGCATATCTTTCAAAAGTCGGACCGGAATTGGCCGACGAATACGCACGGGAGGCAAAAGAATGCCGATTAAATCAACTGTTTTCAAAAAATCAGTTTTCTGCATTGGAGTTCTGACATTACTGATTTGTTCTTTTTGTTTAAGCGGGTGCTGTGACAAAATTGAAAAAGCGCCGAAAAGTGAGGCAAAGAGCATCGGGCTCATGATATCCCCTCAGGGCTTAAACGACAAAAGCTTCAACGACAGTGCTTACAGAGGCCTTAAAGAAGCCGAAAAACTGCACAATATCGAAACAACCATAATAGAACCGTCAACCTGGCAAGACCCCGAACAGTCGCTTCGGTTTTTTGCGGGGCAAAAGTTTGACGCAATAATCGTATTGGGAGTTGGGTTTAACGATGCAGTGAAGCAAATAGCTTCGGAAAATCTTAACACGGCCTTTTATGTAATAGACTCGGATTACACAGAAAATAATATAAAAGGTATAACCTTCAGAGAAGAAGAAGGTGCATTTTTATGCGGTTATCTGGCCGCAAAAAAGAGCCAAACAAATAAAGCAGCTTTTATCGGCGGGTTACCTATACCGGTTATTAAAAGATTTGAATCGGGCTTTTTTAAAGGGGCAAGACACGCAAACCCCGATATCGATCTGGTGTCAAAATACATAGCAGATGATTTTTCGGGCTTTAACAACACTCAAAAAGCACAGCAAATAGCGGACGAATTATATAAATCGGGTTTCGAGGTCATTTTCCCCGCAGCCGGGGCTTCCGCACAGGGTGTAATAGCCGCGGCGGTCACCAACCGAAAGTATGTAATAGGAATCGACAACAACCAAGACTCGCTCGCACCCGGCCTTGTATTGACAAGCCTTTTAAAGAGAGTTGACCGCATTGTTGTCAAAATCATCGAAAAAGTTTGTTCAGACAACACCGGCGAAATGAAGAGCTCATACGGGTTGGCAGAAGACGCTTTGAGCCTTACAGACTTTCAGCTCAGCCATAATGTAATCGGCGAAGCTCTGATAAGCGAATTGGCGCAGTTAAAAAAAGATATAGTCGAAGGTAAAATCAAACTAACCGAGTAATAATATGATTATTTCAGATAACAGACCCATAGGTGTGTTTGATTCGGGAGTCGGCGGCCTGACGGTTTTAAAAGAACTGCAAAACCTTATGCCTTACGAAAATATTATTTATTTTGGTGACACCGCAAGAGTGCCTTACGGAGGCAAATCCGCACCGGTAATTCAGCGCTATTCGCAAGAAATTCTTGATTTTCTTTTAATGCAAAATGTGAAAATGATTGTCATTGCCTGCAATACCGCTTCGGCTTTGGCTTTAAACAAGCTGAAAACCTTAACTTCATTGCCTGTGGTGGGCGTGATTGACCCGGGCGTAAGAGCAGCGGTCAAAGCCGTTAAGGGGCAGAAGATCGGCGTTATCGGCACAAAAGGCACGATCGCTTCATTTGCCTACCAAAGCCGACTTGAACGACTTTGCTCAAAAATTAAGGTAATAGCGCAGGCTTGCCCGCTCTTGGTTCCGATTGTCGAAGAAAACATGCATAACACCGATCTTGCCCGCCTTACAATCGACACATATCTTAAAGATTTTAAAACACTGCAAGTCGACACGCTTATTTTGGCCTGCACTCATTACCCGCTCTTAAAGCCCCTCATCAATGAATATTTCGACAAAAAAATCACGTTAGTCGACTCGGCACAAGAAACGGCAATAGAAGTTAAAGAGCTTCTTGCGGCGCGACGCTTAGTAGCCGACACAGAAAAAATCGGAACCGAACGGTTTTTTGTTTCCGACAGTCCCGATATTTTCAGAGAAATCGCAGTTAAGTTTTTAGGCCGGGAATTGGCCGGCGAATGTCTGCACCATTCCTGGACCGACTAGCGCCCCGCCGCTTCTTATATTACTTCTTTCAAGCCCAATGTGAAAAGTTTTAAACCTTCTCGGATATCGTTTTTGCGATATTCCGAAACCAGGTTGCGCAACGCTTCGTGTTGCTTTTCATGCAAACAAACCATAATGACCATATTCTGACCCGGCCAGATTTCGTTGTCGAACCTTGTGCCGCCGCCATTACCCGAGCCTACGGCCATTGGCAAAACAGTGTAGGAAGTAATGCCGTTGCTCTTAAAAAAACCCATTATTTCTTCTTCTAAGGTAGAACTGCATATTATCAAGTTAAATTCCATGTTTTTTTCTTTCTTTTGTTATGTTCAATTGCCTTATACCGAGCGCAATTCGGCCGGCACCAGCCATTTTTGCATCAAACTGTATAATACGGGCATTAAAACTAATGTCATAAGAGTAGACACGATCAAACCGCCAATAACGCTCAAGCCTATGGGTATCCAGACTTCAGAACCGTCGCCCCTTGAAAGGGCCATAGGAAGCATGCCTAAAATAGTTGTGCCTGTGGTCGATATAACCGGCCTGATTCTGTTTACACCGGCTGTGATAAGCGCATCTCTTGTCTTGTAACCGCGCCCTATAAGGGTATTAACATAGCTTATAAGAACAATGCCGTTATTTACAACTATTCCTATCAGTATTATGAATCCCAAAAATGATACAACCGAGATACGATTACCCGTAATTGCAAGCATTTGTATCGCACCCATGAATCCGAAGGGAACACTGAAAAATATAATGAACGGGGCCAACAAAGACTCAAACTGAGAGGCCATAACCATATAAACAAGAATCATTCCCAATACTGCTGCCTGCATCAACAAAACAAACGATTCCTTGCGTTCTTTTTCGCTGCCGGCGTGCTCCCAAGAAAAACCCGGGGGTGCGGGAACCGAATTGATTATTTCTTCGGCGGCTCTGTTAACTGTGCCCGGGTCAGTATTAAAGACCTGGCCCGTTATTTTTATATATCGCTCTTGGTCTAATCTTTCTATTTTGGCAGGGCCAACGCCCTGCGCTATTTCGGCAACGTTGTTAAGTCTTACGCTTTCTCCCGAGGGAGTAATTATATAAACTTGCTCTAAGTCTGTCACAGTAGCCCTGTCGTCTTCTCTCAGCCTTACGTCTATATCGTATTCGTCTCCGCCGTCGCGATATTTAACTGTTTTGTTGCCGCTGAAAAGAAGCTCAACCGATTCAGAAATATCAGAAACATTCAAACCTAAACTGGCTGCTTTTTCTCTGTTTACATTAACCTTTAATTCAGGTTTTGCAAGTTTTTGACTTATTTCAACGTCTTTGAGATTTTCGATTTTCTCTAACGCATTTTTGATATTATTTGCGTAAGCAACGCCGTCTTCGAGGTTATGACCGTAAATATTGATTGCAAAATCAGCGCTGCCGCCGGTAATGAGTTCGCCGATAGGGTCTGTTGTAACAAATCTGACCACAACTCCGGGAATCTTATCGACAACTGTTCTTAAGCGGGGAATTATATCTTTAACCGCCTCTTTACGCAGATTTCGTGAAATAAGCACGATTTGGATTTTCCCAAAATTTGAAGCCTTTTTTGGATTCATTATAAGAGATTCCATATTTTCGCCGACTCCGTATGAAGCGAACGTAGCTTTAACATATCCTTCAAGTTCGGTATTAAGTTTTGAAACAATTTCTTTGCAAACTCTGCCCGTCTCCTCAAACCTTGTGCCGCTCGGAAGCTCAACTTCAACATTTAGCATTCCTTGGTCTTGCTGAGGCATGTATTCAACACCTACAAGCGGTATTATACCCATTGAAGCCACAAATAACACTACAAGCAGGGCCAGCACTTTAAATCGGTTAGAAAGAGCCATTTGCAACAGCTTGCCGTATAAAACTTCAATTTTCTCCAGTAATTTTCCAAAGAACACAAAAATTGGATTTTGAATTTTATGATCAATCCTGAGCATCTTACTTGCCATCATCGGAGCAAGCAAGAGCGCCGTAAACAAAGAGGCAATAAGAGCCATCGAAACAATCATGGCAAGCTGCCCGAACATAATTTTCGTAATA
>MWDD01000023.1 GCA_002070375.1 bacterium ADurb.Bin157
CCGTTTCGTTTTTTTTCGGTTCAGCAGATTTGACTTCCGGCTTAACTTCTTGTTTTACTTCGGCTTTAACTTCAGGCTTTACCGGTTCAGGCTGCACTTCAACCTTCGCCACCTGAATCGCGTTACCTCTTATAGCCGCGTTTAACGCGACTTTGTCAATAATTTTAATATCGGGTTTGTTAGCCGGTGCCGCTGCAGCCTGCACATTTTCGCCCGTCGAGAATTTAAATGTTACTGCTTCTGACTTGGCCGTTTGGTCGTTCGCAGGGGCTATTCCCACAGGTATAACCAATTTTTGGTCAGTCAAAAGCACGTGAGATTTCAAATCATTTGCCGAAATTATATCTTCGAGCGAAATTTTAAAACGGGCAGCTATTCTTGTCAAGGAGTCGCCTCTTCTGACTACATATTGCACTTCTTTTGAAGGCATCGGAACCTTAATTGTTTCGCCGGCTCTAATTACGTGACTGTCGTCAATATTGTTCATGCGCTTAAGAGTACCGGTTTCGGATCCGAATCTGACAGCGATATTAGAAAGCGAATCACCCGGCTGAATTGCATATTCGATAAAATTATCAAAATTCGATTCAGAAGCAGACGTAATAGGGAGACTGATTTCTTCTTGAGCACATTCGCTTTTTGCTATTTCGACAACCATACCCGAATTTGCTTCGGCCATTTTAAAATCTCGAAGAAAGACATTGTTCTGAAACGAACATTCGATTTCAAAAGCCGTTTCGCTGTTGCGATTGATAAATTTGTCTATCGCAATAGCCGATGTTTCCAGCGTTACTATAGCCAGAAGGATCAATACTGCATAGTGTCGTGCTCTTAGATTATTCCACACTTGGCGCTCCCTGCTTTCTTTCATATCTGTTTTTATTACGTAGATATTGAATCGGCAGTATTCTAAGAAAGCATTAGGAAAAAAATTAAATATTTTCATCTGCCATTTCACTTTTTATCAGCCAAGGGTTATTCGGAGCATCAGAAGGCTTTGTTTTCCATCTTTTGTGCACCCAAAACCAAAGTTTCGGATCTTGCTTTATCATGTCTTCGATTATTTTCGTATAATCTTGCGTGAATTTTTGCTGTCCCGCAAAATCGTCAGTGTAGCTTTTTGGATAAATCGGCTCAAATATTTCTAAGCGGTGTTTATTTTCATAATCCGGATACAAAGCCAGGGGCACTACGGGTGCGCCGGTTTTCATCGAAATAATTGCGGGGCCGGTCGGAGCAGAGGCCCATTCATCGAAAAACTTAACGAATATGCCTGCTTTACCGTTGTCTTGATCTACCATCAAAGCTAATATCTCGCCTTTTTTAAGTGCACGCAAAATTTCACGAATTCCAAACCCCGAATCGGTAGTTTTGCCTCCGTGTTTTTGGCGCATCTCTTCAAACCAGGCGTCGATGTGCTTATTGTTCTGTCGCCTGACAACCGTGGTGGTTTGAAAGCCTTTAAGGGTCAGCCATGGGGGCACGAATTCCCATAAGCCAAAGTGCGCCGAAACAATTATTGCGCCTTTTTTTTGGGCTAAAGCCGCCTCTAAATTATTTAACCCGTTTACCTGCAATTTATTTGCAAGCTCATCATGGGTTAAATACTTTAAGCTCGACATTTCAAAAGCATTTGTAATAAAGCTTTCAAACGAATCGGAAGTCAGCTTTTCGGCCTCGGGCATGCTCAACTTTAAATGCCTTGCAATTGAATCAACAGTGTAAGCCCATCTTGAAAATGGCATAATTTTCAAGAAACGCACCAAAAACTTAACAAAAGCCTTTTTGCGCAAAAACCTGCCTCGTGCACATTTTCTTGCTATTTTATCAAGCAAAAAAGCCTGAAATTTATTTAACTTATCTTTAAAGTCCAATTTTGTTTTTCCCTGTTCGATCTGCATTTATCTTGCTATTTCTAAGCCTTTTTCATATTCGATAACATAACAATCATTCAAATATAAAAGTTTTTCGAGTATAACAGAAAACTTTACATTACGAAAAGAGGCATAAACGGGAAAATTTAACTTTTCAGAAAACATCAGCGGTATGCCCATTCCGTTAGAAAGACGTCTTAAGACCAATTTAATATCGTCGCCCCTTGATTCAAGCCAACCTTGTTCTCTTAAACCCGGATAAAAATATTCCAACCTCGACAAATCGTATGAAGACACAAAATAATTATAGTTCGCGCTCTTTAAGTAATCGCTTTTTGCAGGCACCACATACACAAACGGCATTTCAAACACCGCAGTGCACCAACCGTGAACCGCCCCCTTGACCAAAGCCTGCAAGGTGCGCGGCTGCGTCGAAATCGAGACTTTTTTTTCACATGCCGGGTGCATCATGATGTTAACATCATACACTTTTGCTATCATCTCTAAAGCCTCTGAAAGCCAAATATCTCTACCCAGAAATGATGTATCTATGGTTTGGCGCAGATTTTTTTTGTTGTTCAAAAATATTTCGACAAACATATAATTTGATTTTTTTCTGAATAAGATGCTTTTTCTTCTGACTTCTTCGACCTGCCATTCATTTTCAAAAACGGCGCCGTTGAAAGCGTGATAATCAGAGCCGTTCAACGAGACAATCGCTAGGGGATTTCCCGTTTTATATAAAATGGCTTTAACCTGGGGCATATCAGGCGTCATGGGCGCGTATTCGGCATAAGCGGGGCAGCTTAAAGCAATAAGCAGCCCTATTACCCACAAACCTATAATCAGAGACTTTATAAAATTCATCACTTACAGTTTTCTGTCATTTTGCAATATATTTTAACGGCATTTGTGGCGGCGCCTCTTCTGAGGTTGTCTGCCACCACCCACATATTATAGGCGCAAGGCAGCGTCATATCGCGGCGCAGTCTGCCCACAAAGACTTCATCTTTGTCTTGAATCTCGAGGGGGGTCGGGTAAACCGAATTGGCGGGGTCGTCGATTAATACAACATCTTCGGCGCCGGCCAAGAGATTTCGCACCCGGTCAAGGGACATTTCGTTTGTCAGCTCAATATTAACGGCTTCGCTGTGTCCGCAGAAAACCGGCACCCTGACCGTAGTGGGGCACACCGCAATGTTTGATTCGAGTATTTTACAGGTTTCGTTCACCATTTTTTCTTCTTCGCGGTAAAGCCCTGATTCAGGTATATAAACATCTATTTGCGGAATCAGATTAAACCCTATGGGGCGCGGGTAAACGCTCACAGTCGGGTTTTCGCCGTTCAATATCTGCGCGCTTTGCGTTTTAAGAGCTTCAATTGCCTCTGTTCCGGTGCCGGAAACAGATTGATAGGTGCTTACAACAATGCGTTTTATGGGGTTAACCTTGTGAATCGGCGCGATCGCGCACACCATCTGAATTGTAGAACAATTTGGATTAGCGATAAGTTTATGGTGCGGTTTTATTGCGTGAAAATTAACTTCGGGCACAATAAGAGGCACGTCGCATCGCATACGAAAAGCGTTTGTATTGTCGATTACGACAGCGCCTGCTTCAACGGCCCGTTCGGCGTATTTTTCGCTGACTTCGGTGCCCGCCGAGAAAAACGCGTAATCAAGACCGGCAAAGTTTGCTTTTTCAAGGTCTTCAACTTCTATTAAATGGCCTCTGAAAGCTATTTTTTGTTTTGCACTTCGTGCAGAGGCGAACAATCTCAAAGCTTTGATGTTTTTAACACGCTCATCAATAACCTTCAGTATTTTTTGTCCGACAGCGCCTGTGGCACCCACAACACCCAAAACATGCCCCGTCATGGTTTTCTCCAATTTTTTGCACAAATAAAAGCTGAGTCAAAATTAATGACACAAGGAGAGTACCGCATAATTCTGCCAATTTCAAGCCATGATTTAAGGTGCGGCAAAAAAATTAGCGGGTGCTTGCAGCGGCGGTGAACTTCGATGCGGGTGCACAAGCCTACTTGACAGCTGAACAAACCGTTTGCGCGAGTTGCGAGAAGGAATTGAAAGTTGGAAATTATTCGAGAGTTGTTTGTATGTTGCGGCTATCGGAAATGCCTGGTGCTTGCAGCGGCGGTGAACTTCGATGCGGGTGCACCGCGAATTAAACAGCCGGGCAGACCGTTTGCGCAAGTTGCAGGGATAATCGAGAGTTGGAAGTTATTCAAGGGTTGGAAGCTAATCGATAGTTGGAAGTTATTCGAGAGTTGAAAGTTATTCGAGGGTGGATATGCGTTGCAACTAGCAGAGATGTCGGGTGATTTTAACGCCGACTTTCAGCGGGGGTGCTGTAATTAGACGTTTAGCGCAAGTTTGAGATTAATCGAGAGTTGGAAGTTATTCGAGGGTGGATATGCGTTGCAACTAGCAGAGATGTCGGGTGATTTTAACGCCGACTTTCAGCGGGGGTGCTGTAATTAGACGTTTAGCGCAAGTTTGAGATTAATCGAGAGTTGAAAGTTATTCGAGAGTTGTGTATACGTTGCAATTACTTATAGCACAATCTGAAAGACGGTGACATTCGTTTTATTGCAGCAGATGAGAGCCCATTTGTTTTGGCAGTTTTGTTGATGTTTTTAGATATTATTTGCTGCATTTCTTTGAAAATGGTTTCAGCACTGACCTTAGTTATTGCGTAATAATCAGCAACCGAGATGAGCAATTCTTTTGAAATGCTATTATCATTCTCGTCTACAAGCAAAGATAGAGTTTCGCCGTAAGGAGTCGGGTTTACATCATACATCGGTGAAAGCCGCCAACCGGTTTTGGTTAATAAAAAACCGTGGTTTCTCAGATGATCGTCCGAATTGGTTATAAGCATACTAAAAGCCATACGCTTCCACAATTCAAGCAAGTCTGCCTTTGGATTAGAACCGTTTGATTTCAAAAAAGAGGCAATATCAAGATACCCGGCTTCTTCACCGTCTGTTTTACCAAGCATAGTCATTGCCGAAGCGAAATGAACGCGTTTTGAACCATTTCTGTCAAATCTCTTTACCAGAAATGTTGAGCCGGTTTTGGAAAAACTTTCGAGCTTACTTTCAGGAACATTTAAACCGCATAAAAGGGCAAGATCCGATGCTGTTTTTTCCCAGGCTCCCGCATTCCATTCATCGTGCTTAGATGGAAACTTGGCTATCCACAAAGAACCGTCCTGCGCTGATACTGTTGCCTTAGGTCTTGCACCGCCCAGGGAAGATCCCGGTGCCAATAATTGGTTCAACCATTTTTCTTCCAAGCCGGATTCATCATTCTCAAAAGCCAATGAAGCGGTTTCAAGCTTACTTAAAGAAACCCACGGCGGAGTAGCCAGGTCTTTTTCTGAAGAAAGAAAAGCTCCGTTTTGTTCCTTAGAAAATCTTAACGCGCCCATCCTGGCGTCGTCAAAAACGCCCAGCAAATAATCTGTTTCCGATAATTTTTTAGGTTTTCTGCCTTCGTGTTTTGCAAGGATAGCCTCACGCCGGCTCATCAGTAATCTGCCCCATCTGTCGGGGCAGGAATCGGCAAAAATACCAAACATAACCTTATCCAGCGGAACATATTGTCTGCCGCTGTATAAACCTAAATCAGGGTCTATTACAAAATTATATGAGCTTTTTTTCAACCAAAGAGGGTCGTATTCAAAGGAAATCTGCTCTTTTCCTCTGATTTTATCAACGAAAAGAACCCCAATAATAACGGGCTCTTCTCCGCTCCAGTTTTCATAAACCCATATTTTTTCCGGCATATTAAAACTCTTTAATTATTCCTTCTTAGGTGCTCTTGCACGGGTTGGCAATTCTAGATCCTGAAGTTTTCTGCCGAGAATATCGTCTTTTGCAATCAGCAGCAAATCTTTATCCATCTTGTTTAAAGCGTGCAAAACAGCGGCATATGTTCCAATAGCCACTGACGGAGAGCCTCTTTCAACTTCGACCATTGTGGAACGGCTAATACCGGCGCGCTCAGCAACAAGTTGTGAGCTCAAACGTCTTCGCAATCTGGCTAACTTAATCTGTTCACCCATCCGGCAAAGAATATCTCTGGTCTCAGGTAAAATTGTTGTTGCTTTTCTGCCCATATAACTTCCATATTTTTATACATTACAATCTTATTTGTATATAAATAGCTACATTATCATATTTTAATTATAATAAATTAAATCAAACAATGCAATATAAAAAGCAAAACTGATTTACATTTTTGCGGGTGGTTGCAGCGGCTGTGGGACGACAGATGGATTGACATAATTGGGAAGAGGCGGGATTTAGTGGGAAGTTCTGAAATGGCGCGGCGATGGAGTGATTTTTTTAGATTGGCGTGACGACACATGGATTTGCTAATTTTTAGAAAAAAGACACATGGATTGACAATAAGGTTTGTTGAATAAGAGTTAGTATTTTTGCTCCGCTTTTTTCTTGTCGGAGCGTTAAACTTTTTTGAATCTCTAAAATTGATATAAGCTCAGTAATAGATTATCCAGGATTTTGTTGTGTCTGAGAGTTTTATTATTCTTCTAGTTCTGGCTTTACTAAGCCCATAAGTATGGCGTTTGCAAGAATTTAATTACCCACAAAACTGGGAAACTCATCTTCCGACTTAACTGGGAAAACCAGCTTCCCCGATAACCTAGAATATATATTACCATTTACACAATTATCCATTCTCAATTATCAATTGTCCCGCCCCGTCCGGTAGGCGGGCCTCCCAACCCACGCCAACATATTCCCTAAAAAATATTAGCGCAATTAGCGTCATTAGCGGTTCGGCCTGCCAAACGGCCTGCCCGCTAACCCCTAAAAATTAAATTCTCGTGCAATAATAAGCTGCCAGCCGCCCCGAATATCTTTATCTGGCTTTGGAGTGGTTTTTCCGTCTGGAGTGGTTTTTCCGTCTGAACTGTCTTTTCTTAAGGTCTTAGTTATAGGAGCAAGCAGATTTAATTTGTAAACCCAGTGACCTTTATTGGTCGGTGCTTTTAAGGTAAAATCAAATCTATGCATTCTTGTGGAACGCTTTTTCGTTTTGCTCTCTTCAAAATCTGGAGTTGAAAAAAATGGGCTGTACCGCTTTAACGAATGCTGCGTTGTATCACCCACAAGCTTTGTAAGGGAATACTGAAGAAAATAATTTGTTTGCCTATAATGCCTTTTAAGGCCAAAACGAGCCATTCTAACCTCTTCGGGTGAATATTTAACGTTATAATCAACAGCTATGGGGCCACTAGAAAATAAAAACAAAGGCTCTATGTTTCCAAGGTTAAAAAAAGTATTAGCAGAAGCTTTTAGAGATATTTTGGAATAATCCAGCCAATAGTCGGCATTTTTGCGAGTGTATGCAGTGCCAAAAGTGCTGACAGCCGACTTAAAATGCATACCGTTATTACCCACTTCGTAAACATCGCTTCGATAATTTGTTCCAGCACCGAGGTCTTTGTATTGATATCTGCGAAAATAAGGCGCCCACTGAGAATTAACCTCATAGCTCATTTCAGCGAATTTTTCGTAAACCTTTCGATTTAAATTTAAAGTCAGCTTCATTGCAGGAGTTTCAGTATAAATTTCATGGTCAATTTGCGACTTTTCACCTCCAATCAACAGCTTAGCTTTCTTATGTTCTTTATAGAGACGCCAATAAGTGTAATCCGTATCCGTGTCAAAAAAAATCTCAGGGTTGGCTCCCAAAGCACTTACTATATCCTTATGCAAATGGTAAGAACCTTCTAATTCGTCTTTAGCTCGGCCCTTACCCAGCACCGCAGAAAAATATTCATCACTATATTTTACAAAAAATTCGTCTGTACTGCTTCCTGAATCAAAATTAAAAACAGACATTTCTTTTTTTTCTTTATTTTTCCACTTTTGCTTACCCCCATTAATAAAAGAAGCGCCCGCTGTAAAGCGTTCGTTTATTTTATACTGATAGGCTTCACGAAAGCTATGTCCTGAAAAATCGGCCACCTTTACACCATCAAGCCATTTTTTATAGGCTTCGTTCACCTCATAACCAAATGATAGTTTGCTCTGCATTTCAGACCAAACGGGTAAAGAAACACTTAAGGGTACATCCGTCATGGACATGTACTTAAAAACATCTGCTGCCCAAGCACTACAGGATGTAAGCAGAAAAAACAGGAACAATAAATTTTGTTTTTTCATTTTAAAAGCATTTTCTTAATTATATTTGCAAGTAATGGGTATTATAGAAAAAAATTCCCCGAAGCATAAAGCTTCAGGGGATTTTTTTACTTTTACAAGATTTATTTGTTAAATCTGTATATCGAAATGTTCTTTAGTGCCCCAAACAGTAAATTCCAATTCACCTATTTTACCCGTTATGATAAAGGTTGTACCAGGCAAAATAGTAAAATTAATACTATAAGGAGTTCTATTCAACATACTATCTGATTTGCCGCTAAACACACCTGCTGTATTAAGCAATTTCACATTAGATTCAACGCCTTTGCTCTTATTTTCATGCTTCATCGTTGCCTTTTTCTTATCTGTGGAAACAAAGCACTTAGCATCAGTAATTGGCTTCTCACTGTATCCAGCGGGTGCGCTGGTTGGAGCATCAGGAATTTTATCTAACTCTGTGTCAACAGGAACTTTATCTTGAGAACCCGCTTGCAAAATCAATTTTCCGCCACTCATCTTGTAGGTTCTTTGTGTGATCTTACCATCATTTTCCACCGCTGCGAGTTGAAAAGTTGTACCTTCAAATCTGTTATTCCAATTAGAAACACCAAAAGAAGAACCAGGAGCTGTTGCAGTGACAAGTGCGCTCTTAAAGTTAAAGGTTAACTTATCATTTTTAGGATCAGTTACAGGAAAAAGGTTTGCAAGACTAATGTGAGCCTTATTTGTTTTAAGATCGGTATTAAAACCTATTTTCATGCCGCTCAGGCTTTCTGCTTCAAGCTTCACCTTTGCGTTTTCATAGAAACTTAGTGGATTGTCATAGTTGAATTTTAAACCAGTAATATTTACCTTGGCACTCTTAACCTGCAAATTTTGGTAAGTATCATCAAGCTTGTAACTGCTGTTACCTATCTCAACTTCAACAGACGCATTAGATACATTATATTTTTTGAATCTATAGCCTGGATTATCTAAAGCAGTAATACCGCTAAGAGAAGTTTTTAACTTCTTTATTTCTAACCCTTTTTCATTCCATTTTCCAGTAACTTCAACATCAACTTTGCTATCAAGTTTTATGTAGTTGTAGTTATCTGTATTACGGGTTACTTCAGTTGGGCCGTATTGGCTCTCTGTCCATACTAAAAAGGAATCGTGTTTATTTACATACACCTTGTTGTTATATAACACCACAGAAACAGAATTATAATTATAATTATAATAATTGGAAATATTTAAATGTATAGGCTTACTTTCTTGAGAGACACGATCGATATAAAAAGGATAATCTTCATAATAATAATAATAATAATAATAATCATCCCAATCATACCAAGATATACTCACTTCCTCATTCTCTGCATTAGTATATGTCTTGTGTTGGCCACTTTCAGCTTTATTGTTATCGAGCATAAAAAGATTAGCTGCCTCAAATATTGTAGCGTATGGCAGCTCAGAACTATTTTCATCAGTTAATTCAGTGTAATTGTCTACGTATTGCCGGTATAGCCACTTACCGTTTACTTTGTCTGCAATCTGAATATAATCGCCACTAATGCCAGTGATTTTTATGTTGGCACTACCATGATTGACTGTGCCATCGTTAAATATAACATCACTGACAATAAATTCAAGATTATTGCTTAAAGTCAATGTTGTAGTTTCTTTTTGAGTGGTTTCACCCTTAAGTGCACTGTAAGCATTATCTAGACTTGTTTCAACACCATTCCAATCAAAATATTTATCGCCGACAACATTAACAGGTGCATCGCTAGAAAGCTTAACTGTAATGCCACCTTTAACTGTTATTTTAGCACTGGCAACATACTTCTTTTTTGTTTCATAAACAATTGGTTGCCAACCGACTAGATCACTGCTTCTTTTATCATATTTTAAGGTGACAACAGCACCGTTATTAAGTGTCAATGCTGTCAAAGCACCACCATTAAGTGTAGCAGAACAATTTTCGATTTTCATCTCACCAGACACGTATTTCTGATCGTTAGTAGCAAAACCTTTTTTATAGCGTTTTACTGTGAGAACATTACCTTCGTAAGTTGCTTCTGTCCATTGATATTCATCATTATTTTCGGTGTTAATCAAGCCGCCTGTAATAGTAGGCGCAACGGCCGCAAGAATATTGAGCAAATTATTAACGTCCATGGTGGTGTTAATAGCATTCTTAACAGAGTTCAAATCGGCATTTTCTTGAGTATTACCCAAAAGCGAGGCTCTCATTGAACTGCCAATCTCGCCACCCATAGCCTCAATCGCAGAAAGAATCGGCGGAACAACAGCGTTCAAAACTACCCTTTGGGCAGGATAATCGGATCCATTACCTGCAGGATTACTGCTTGAACCACCACCGCCGCCTCCACCACCACAACCACTAATCAAGGCCAATGGAAGAACCAGAGCAACACAATACAACACCAAGGATTTAAAAATTCTCATATCTCAGCACTCCTAATTTCAACCACTAAAATAAGAATCCTGTAAGTAATAATTGGATTCAGAATGTCAACAGCATTCTGGATCCAATGGTACAGCATTGGATTCAGAATGTCAACAGCATTCTGGATCCAATGGTACAGCATTGGACTTTAGGCGGGCACCAGCTTCTCCGTTGCCCGTCTCTAATAGCTACGTACAGCCGAAAAATTTCACCCCAATAAAATTAGCCCTAAAAAATATTAGTGTAATTAGCGCAATTAGCCCCCTTAGCGGTTCGGCCTGCTAAACGGCCTGCTAATTGTTATTTATTAGGTTCTATTTTATAGTCGGTGATTTTGCCTGTCTTGGAATCGAAGTTGGCGCCGATTAGTGTGATTTTCTTGCCCGAGTTTTCAAACTGCTTGAAATATTCTTTGGTTTTGATTTGCTCTAGTGCCACTTCTGCGGTGCTGTCTAGCTTGAACTCAAAGATATAGGCGTTGTCGCCGTAGGCAGCAAAGGCATCTACACGGCCATCAAAAGTGCGTGCTTCAGCCTGAATATAAACGCCAATCATTCTGAAAATCACAAAAAATATAGTTTGATAATATCGCTCAACCTTTATATGCAAATCGTAGGGAACCCCTGCCATAAAGGAATTGAAGACATTGATAAATTCTTCTGGTTTCCCGTTACTAAAGGTTTTCACAAGCTTTTTAGAAAACCCATCAGTTTCTAAAGCTTGTTTGTTTATGTAAAAGGCGAGAAAATAAGTTTGAAACGAAGATTTTACTTCTAAATTTGGAAAATCAAGATAAAACTCTGAACCAATTATTCCATGCTCGTATGACTTTATGGTCAAATAACCCGTTTGAATCATGAGAACTAGCGGAGATACATTACCCACCTCGTAAGCAGAAAATGCTAACTCACTAACTGGCTCTGCTAGTGTTTGCTCAATGTTGAAGTTTGTTGCTTTTGCTAGCTCTAAAAGAAATGTAGGTGTGCCCGTTGCAAACCAGTAGTTTCTGAAATCACCTTGATTTACAATAAAACTAGCTAATGAAACTGGGTTATAAACCGTTTCAGCACTTTTTTCAAACCTAAAGCCGTCATACCAAAGCTTTATCTTTGCTAAAAAATCACTGTAATCAATATTTTGCTTCTCTGCTAGAGGCTTAAGATATGCACCAAAATTGTCTTCCAGCTCTTCTTGAGTGTAGCCCATCATGTTAGCAAAACGGGCATCCATAGTTAAATCCACAAGATTATTAAGATCAGAAAACACGCTAACCTTTGAAAATTTACTCACGCCGGTCATGAAAACAAACCGTTCCATGCTATCGCAGGTCTTTATTGTGCTGTAAAAGCCCTTCAAGACATTTAAAATCTCTTTAATTTTCGGACTAAGAATATTATTCAGAATAGGTTTATCATATTCATCAATTAAAATGACAACTTTTTGCTCATCATTAGCAAGTGTAGCAATTAATTCATAAAAAGCAGCAGCCGAATCATTCTGTTTAAGGTTCTTGCCTAATTTATCAGCCTCTTGCTGTATTCGCAACCGCAAGTATTCTTCAAGAGTTTCAGCAGAATCAGCTTTTGCGTTTCCAAAATCAAGATGAATAATAGGATAAACTGCCCAATCGTAATCCTTTGCATCAATGGCAAGCCCTTTAAATAAATCACGCTTACCACTAAAGATGGCATGAAGTGCCGATATGGTCAGAGATTTGCCAAACCGCCGAGGCCGTGACATAAAATATGTTTTAGCTGCAGAAGAGATAAGCTTCCAATAATACTCCGATTTGTCCACATAAAGACAATTGCGGCTTATTAAATATTCAAAATCATAGGAATCAAAAATTACTTCCCTCATCTCTAGCTCCTTTACGCAAAACTCTCTGCTACTCCAGCAAGTATACCCCTAATCCATACCATATGCAAGATTATACAGCTTTTTTGCCAACTCAAACATCCCACCCTCCACCTACAAATCGGCCTGCTCTTCTGACTGGGCCCTTGCTTCCAAATCAGCGCTGTAAAGACGACCGACCCGGCCGTCTCAACCACGTCCCCCTCCTGCGAATGCGGCCACCCAAACCCACGCCAACTTATTCCCTAAAAAAACATTAGCGCAATTAGCGTCATTAGCCCCCTTAGCGGTTCGGCCTGCCAAAATGACCTGTTTGGCTCTTTAATCTGTTACCGACAAAACTAAACGTTTTCCAAGGGCGTTTACCGCTCTTTCGAGTTGCCGCAAGGTTGGAGAATGCTTTGGGTTTTCTAGTCTTTGGGCTGCTGGCCAGCTAGTATTTAGTGCCCGGGCCACCTCGGCGATGGTTTTATCCTGTCGAGTAGCTCTAATAAGCAAAGCTGCTTGTATAGAAGCTGTAGGAGGCACCTTGTATTCATAATCGCCCTTTGATGGCTCTGGTATTTCATCATTATTTTCGAGGCGACATTCTAATATGGCCGAAAGCACCTCGGCGGCGTTAAACACGCACTCTTCAATGCTTTCACCTTGAGTAAAAGCTTCTTCTATATCCACAAATTGCACAAAATACCCACCCTCTTCACAGCTCGTAATTGTCATGGGATACTCAAAATTCATAGCAACTTCACTCCAGTCTGTTTTTCTAACGCCTTAACAAGAGGCTTTTTAAGGTCCACCGCACCATGACAAGGAACAGGCGCAGAACGGGCAACCCCTTCCTTTGCCATAATATAGTGGCTCCCCCTAGTTCGGATAACAACCCAACCCGCAACCTCTAACTTTTTAATAACCTGCTTACCGTTCATATCTTTAATGATATACCAAATATTATAGACCGTCAAGGTCGCCAATAAACCCCCGCTCGCGAATGCGGCCACCCAAACCCTCGCTAACATATTCCCTAAAAAAACATTAGCGCAATTAGCGTCATTAGCCCCATTAGCGGTTCGGGTGAAATGTAAAAGTAGTTTCACCACTGATTTACATTCTATTGAGTTGCTTGCAGCGGCGGTGAACTTCAAGTTGGTCTAAAATGAGGGCGCCCGCTTTTGCGGGGTAGCAAAAGCGGGCGCGGTCCCTAGTTCCCTTTCAACGCCTCTTCTATATTGAGTTCGCCAGGGTCGGGTCTAAGCTTAGCAGAGTTGCTCTGATCTGCTTAACCGATGAGTCTGACGAAAGGTCGTTGGCTGTGGCGCACTTCATTTGGTCGATGGCGCCGCTTTTGTCGCCTGTCATGAAATAGGCGAGAGCAAGCATTGCGTGTGCTTCGGCGTTGCTCACACCTACGGCGTGCGGTGTTGTGAGCGAAAAGGAAGTATCGCTCAAACCCAAAAGCACTAAGTAATTTTTAGCGTTATTGTAGTCGCCCGACTGAATATAGGCGGCGGCTAACCCAAGTTTGGCTTCGTCTTTTAAGTCGGCGGCTTTTGCGAAGTAGCCCTGCCCCGCCGCTATACCGTTCGCTTTGGTCAGCGCCCATCCTAAGCCGTTGTTGGCGTCTGCCAGCTGACCTGCGGTAATATTCGCGTTCAAAGTAGCTTCGTTAAATTTGTTTATGGCGCTGCTGTAGGCGCCGTATCCAAAGTCGCTCCAAGCTGACGAAAGCAGGGCTTCAACATCGGTTTGAGTGCCGGTTCCGGTGCCTGTGCCGGTTCCGGTGCCTGAGTCACCGCCGCCGATTATTTCTGACGGAATTGTGTAGCGCCCTGTTCCTGAGCTTGAACCGCAACCATTGGCTATTATAATCGTTACCGCCAGTAATGCCAGCACAAAAACGAATTTGTATTTCATATGATTCTCCGTTACTTTAGAACTGCGATTTTTTGAGTATATTTTGCCTTTTTCGACGGGTCAAACGGGTCTTTAACCTCAATCTTCGCAAAATACACGCCGTTAGCGACCTTTTTGCCCTTGCGATTCGTCAGATCCCAGCGGCATTCGTAGTCGAACATGCCCAGGCGCGCCTTCGCGGCACCGGTCATATCAATGTTGCGCTCGTTAGCCACCAGATGACCCGCCGTATCGTATATGCGTATGCGCACATCGTCGACACCTAAGGTATTGTCATTGGTTGTGAACCTGATTCGCACATTATTACGCGCCGGGTTCGGGAATTGAACAATCTGATGTATTGTCAGACTGCCGATTACATCGAAACGAACAGATTCGCTGACCATAGTATTGCCGGCTTTGTCGCCCAATCTCAGGGCTATTTCGTGATCGCCGTTTGCCATAGCGGTTTCGGGAATGAATTTAACGGTGCCGCCTTCTTTATCGACCATCGCCGCGTATCGCTTCCCGTCAAGAATAACTTCGGCAGTATTAGCGTCAACGCCCGAACCGAACTCGTCAACCTTCCAAACAAACATAGGTCGTGTTTCTCTTATCGGAGCTGTCTTAAGATCGTTAACAAGCGCAGCTCTCGGCGGCATCGAATCTCGCAGAAGAGCATAGATTGCGCCCTTCCCTTCAAAATTCATCACACCTTCGACCAGCGAATAAGAAACCGGCTTCCAACCATTACCTTCGTCACAATACAGGCCGACGGCCGCATCTTTAGGCATTTCTTTAAGGCTCATAGAGATCGATTTGGCAAGCCTGCCCGCCGGAACAACCAGATTATAAGCGTATGACGCCACCGGAACCAGCTCTTCGAGGGCCCTGTCAACACTTTCGCTCTGAGCCGTCACGCTGCCTCTCAAAGACATTTTGCGTGATGCGGTAACTTCGTTTGCATGAGCGCTTTCTAAGCTTTCGGGCATCAAAAGAACCATAGAATCGGCCTTAAGAACTCCGGGCTCAAACACCGCGACCATCTTTTCGTCGTGAGACATGACCGAGGCTCTCACAGAGCTGTTTACAAAGGCCGTGGTGAAATAAATCGTTCTGACCGCTTCGTTGCCGTTCGCGTCTGAGGCTACGGCTTTTATGGTGGCAACACCCGAGAAACTGCTGTTCAAGTGCGTGCCGCCGCTGTAAATGTATTTGTAAGTGCCCACAGCTGTTGAGGTTACAAGCTTCAAAGTGGTCGACACCGCCGTAGAGCCGCTTTGTGCAACTGTCACCAGCGGGTCGCCGCCCAATGCCTCGTCTGAACCCAGCAAAATCGTTATGTCAAACTCATTTGCGGGGTTGCTAAACGCGCTCAATGTTATGTTCGGAGCGGTTACGTCGCGCCCCACAAAGCTTATGGTGCTTGAACCCTTGTTGCCGAATGAGTCGGTTATATTAGATGCCGTTACAGTGTAGGTTACAGAGTCACTCAGGTCAGACGAGACAGTAAGCTTAACCGTCTTCACGTCTGCGCCCTTGGCAACCGAATCTACGACCATAATGCTGCCGTCGCTTGTCGTGAATACGTAGTTCAGCGGGTTCAACGACGGTGAGCTCGTTACATTAAGAGCAAACACGACTTGTTCGTCAAATACCAAATTCAATTCGCGCTGACTTGTTACACCGTCATAGGTCGGAGCGCCAACCAACTGCGGGCCCATCGCGTCTACCGTGAAGTGCCCTGTGTTGTAGCCCGCGCCGATGGTATCGCCTTCGGCGGTCATAATCGAGTCGGGTATTATTGTTACCAGATATTCGTTATTGTGCATTGCTGCAGTGAAGTTAGCGCTGAAAGTTGCCACAATCGCCTTGCTGTTGTTCGGGTCGATAGCAGCCGAATCAAATGCTAAACCGGTGATTCCGAAATAGCTTGAAACCGGAGTCAAAACCTGTGTCGGGCTGATATCATGGCTGAACGCCAGCCTAAGGCCCCGGGTTCCTACCTGCGCTGCGCTTTCGAGCTTGAACACAGACTTAACAACGCTTACATTGTTGTTATCGCTGTAAGTCGCTTCGTTTCCGGCCAAATCGCAGACCACGATTCTGTAGGTGCCGTCGTTCACTAAGTTGCCGCCGCTGTCTTTGCCGTCCCATATAGCGTAGAGCTTGGTTCCGTTAACATCGGCAGCGGGCCGTTCTTTGATAGTAAGTTCTTTAAGCAGAGTCGAACCTGACATAACTTTCACATAACCGGTGCCGTCCGCAATGGTGGCGCCGCTCTCGCTTATGCTGAAGTAGATATAGTTTCTGTTCGAGTTGAAGCTTGTCACCGCGAAGCTGTCGTCTTCGTCTAAGGTCAGGTTTTTACCCTTGCGATACATTTTAATGTCGGTTATGACCGGAGCAACTTTATCGATAACATATGTCGCAGAGCTTATTTCAGTCGTATTAGTGGTCATGACGCCCAAATTGCCCGCCATATCCACAACACTCAAGAAATATTCGCCGTCTGCCAAAGGTGTACCGTTATTGTCTTTACCCTCAAAGTTAAGCGAGAATACTGTTCCGACGCTGTTACTCATAGAATAGAGCTGATACCCCACACTGCTGCCGTAAAGTCGCATTCTTAAGCCTTCAGCCGCAGAAAGCGTAGTTTCTATTTTTGCGGTCGAATTCGCGTAAACTTTGCCGGCCGCGTCTTTTCTCAAAGTCGGGAACGTCCAGGGTGTTACAACTCTCGGCGCAAACGTGTCATATATAATTGTTCCGCGGCTGCTGCCTTCGTTACCTGCCAGGTCATAGAAGCGCACTTCGTAGGTCGTGGCGCCTCTTACCTCAACCGGAGGATTACCGTTAATGCGACCGTCCCATTCCGCATACCAGCTGCTTCCGGCCGGGCTGGGCTGTGCCATTAGCGTAGCCACGGGAGTTCCGCCGTTTACCGCGTAAATAGCTATGGTTCCCGTTGCATCATCAGGCTGTGTAACGAAGTTTATCGTAATAGTGGCTATACCGTCGCCCACATTGTTGTTCAAGTCATTATAATCACCGTCTATGACACTGCTGACCATGGGGCTGAAGTAACTGCCCACAACGCTGTCAGTCACACTGTTCGCAGTTGTGCATCTCAGCGTAGAAACAGTCATAGACTCGATATCCGGGCCTTTAGATTTAATTGTTACAACCTGATCGGCAGCACTCAACTCTTTTTCGCCGCCCACGTTGCCCGCTTCGTCAGTTCCGCCGGTTACGACGAATCTTGCCAGACCCTGCATTGTGTTCGCGTTAAAAGCAGATGAGTTAGTGTATTCAGCCGTATAACTGTCTTTCCAGATTCCGCGGCCAAAGGTCATAACGGTGTTTGTTCCGTTCATAAGCCTTAACGCCGGGTTGCTCGTAGTGTTCATAGGCTCAGAGAAGGTAACCGTAACCTTTAAGTTGCCGGCCGCCAAAACACCTATAACGTTCACAGGCTGCATAGTTATCAGGTTAGTTGCGGTGGCGTTAACAGCTGTCGGCTTGCAGTTATCGAGTTCCATGCTGTAACTCGCTGTCTGGTCGAAACCGTAAGTGTAAGCGGCGGAATCCTTCTTTTTGCTCAGGTCGAATGTCTGCGAGGCCACGTTGAAACCTGTGGCGTCTGATGCCAAAGTTTCGTTTCCGAATATATCTTTGAAGCCGTCTAAGTAAATCATTACAGGCTCACGGTCGATGGTCCCGTCCTGCAATAAACTCGAAGAGCTTGTAAACCTGATTGCAGTGCGCATCAAACCGCCCTGATTATGATCAACCCAGCTCACAAAGGCACCGGTGTCGATCGGCGACGCGCTCGCCTTAAGTGTAAGACTGCCCAGATCCCAGTCAGACTGCCTATAAAGATACATATTCGGCCTGACCGTTCTGTCTATGGGTATCTTCACGTCTGTGGCCAAATCCGCCGTGTTAAAAGCGATTTCATAATACAGATTGCCTGCGGGCTGCCCCTTAAACAACCCCGTATTATCTTTGCTTATCGGCATTATCGCAACACTGTGAACGCGCGGCTTGTTTTCGTAGACCGAGCCCACAGTAGGCTGCGTGAAGGGCAGCAATTCAGCCGTGTTGCTGTATTGATCAGGATAAGCCTCACTGCCGTTGCCCCACAAATCTTTAAACGCGCTGCCGTTGCAATGCAGATAAAAATCTTTTGTGCCCCATGTGAGCATAACTTTGACCGCATCGGGTTCAAGAGGAATGCGAACAGTTGTAGACGCGTAATCGGTGTTCATTTCTTTGAACTTTGTCCAGTTTACTACCTTAGTCGAAGTTTGTGTGGAAGTTCCTAACGAAAGGTAGCTGCCGGTGCTCAAGTTGGCGGTGCTGCACAGCACTACTCCCGAAAGATCCGCAGGCAGTGTTCTGGGCAAATCGCTTCCGCTGTAACCATTTTGATATATTCTCATTTTGCGGCCGTTTGAGCTTATAGTAAGCACAGGGTTCGCAGGGTCAGAGAAGTCAAGGTGAGTAACACCCAAACCAAATGTTTCGGTCATAGGTGTGAAGGCGGCCGCAATCGAACGTGCAGGCAGAATTTCGTTAACTCTGTTGCCCAAATCGTCGCGAATAAGCGGCGTAACCTTATTGTCGGTAACACTCAAGTGCATCTGAGTAGCTCTGTTGCCGTATGTTATGGCAAGCCACTGTTTTGTGGCATCAGAGATACGCACTCTTACGGTGTTAATCGCGGCAACACCGCTTTGGTCGGCCTGAATGTAGGTATCGCCCAAAAATTCGTTGTTAAGTCTGTAGCGATTCAACAATGTTTCGTTTGAAGAACCTCGGTTATACCATACTGCCAAACGATTCAAAGTTGCAGTGCTTATAGATTCATACTTAATATTCTTGTCGAATGTCAAATATATGAAATCTGCTTCGTCCGCGTCGGCTCCGTTATATGAGCCGCTTATCAAGTTCGGGCGCAACAGGTAATCGGCGTAAGTAGTTACGGTGGTGGTTGTCAGACGAGGAACCGGAACAAGCCAGTTGCCGCCCCTGTCGCGGGCTATAGGTCTGTGATCCGCATCTTCGCCGGTCGCCGAATCGTCGTTCGCGATTGACACATAAAGCAAAGTAGCGTTCCAGTCTGCTATTTTACCGCTCGTTGCCGTGCCTAACTTAATCTTGATTTCGCTTGTGGGCTGATTGCCGCTGATAAGCAGATCGTTGGTAAGAGAACTGACTTCGGTATAATAACCGCTCGAGATATCTTTGTGATCAGAAGTTCGCCCTATGCGCAGCGAAGTTGAATAATCAAAGCTCTGAGGCACAATGGGTTCGCTGAAGAACAAAGTCAAAACCGAAGCGTTATTTTCATCACCGTATCGCGCCGAAACAAGCTCGGGGCGCTTGCTGTCAATGGCAACCCGACAATAAACATCGGCAACCATATCGCGGTTGCCCGCCGCGTCTACCACATAGACAGGCAGTGTGTGAGTTGCAAACTCAGCGGTGCGGGCATCGTAGGTAATGGGGTAATGAACCCTTCCGCTCTCTAACGATGTGCCGTCGATAGTCGTAAAGTCGATATTGTTCGTGGTTGTAAGCATGTAAGTCGAAGTGCCGCCTATTGAAGACATATCAACATAAGCGTAAGAATTCGGAACAAAGCCGTCGATAGTGGCTGAAATTTTTATGGTATCTGTCGCCAAACCGTCTGCAATATTCGCTATCCAGCGATATTGAGGGGCGTCAGGGCCCAAATCGTTGTTGTCGATTACTTCAATCTTAGTCGCTGCCTTAACAATAGCAGGAGGCACATTGTCGAAAGTAATGGTGGGCGAGAATGCCCTGCGTGCGCCTTCGGTTACGTTGTCGGCATCGTCGGAAGCGATAATCTGAACGGCCAGAACCGCGCCGTCACATTTTGCCCAGACGTTGTAGTCCCCCGCGTCGGCATTTAGCGTGCCGGTGGCAACATCAAAGGTTGCGAACCAGGTCGAAGTATTGGGCTTTTTCATCATATAGCTGCGGTAGAAGGGAATGAAATTGCCGATGACATCACGCCCATAAAGCACCATAGTCGCTGACGCGGGGTCGTTGAAGTCGGTTATTTCACTCTCGACAGTAATATTATCGCCTATATTAACAATGTAAGGTGTCGGATTATCGCCGTTGCTTGAGTTTATTGTCAGCTTGTAACTATTCGACACCACGTTGGGCTTGATCGTATCAGCGGGGAAATAATATCCGTCTTTGCTGCTTCCCACATAGCGCGCGGTGCCGATTGTGTAGTCTGTCGGATGCAGAACCACAAAAGTGAAACTGGCGTTGTCTGTGTCCATGCCGTGATTGCGGGTATCCGCAGCCACCGCCGTATATTCGCCCGTGTAAACCAGTGGCGAGGCCGGAGTTCGGCTCAACTCAAGCCAAACCGCTTTGGTGTCGCCGTCAACTTCATACTGAGTGCCGCCGATTACGGCGGGAGTATTGGTGTTTGCAAGACCTCTGATGTCTACAAGAACCTTTGCGGGCACATTAGGATCTTCGTTTGTAGTATAAAGATTATTAAACGCGCATGTAAATTTTACGGTATCTGTCGGGTTAATTATGCCGTTCGCGTCGGCACCCGGCGTAATATCGCTCTTCAACTCGGCGTAAGCGTATTTAAACGAAGGCACCTTTGACAGGAATATAATCGGAGAAGTGTTAACCACCGTTTTGTTGCCCGATTCGTCGGTTGCAATTACGGTAAGCGGGCTGCGTGTGCCAAACGCGTCTCTTACTGTCCAAGAATATGTATATGTGTTGCTTGTGCTGCCCGGGAATATTGTCCAATCAGGGGGCGTCAAGCCGTTGGATCTGTAAAGCTCAGAGAAGTCTATAAAAGGCTCTAAGTTGTCATGATTATACAAAGTAACCTTAACCTGAACTATGTCGTTCAGATTTGCTTCGCCCAAGGTTCCGTTGTCAGACGAAATTGTAATGGTTAAATCCTGAACTCTCGGCGGGAAGTTGTCCACTTTCAAATAGTTCGAGCTTGCAGCCGTTGTAATGTTTCCGTTAGGGTCTACCGCCCTGATGTTGGCATACACGTTTTCGCTGTTTGTAACGCCTTTTTTGGGCATAAATACCATTTCTGCCCTGTATCCGGTCGGGGTTTCGAGAACAGAAACGCTTTGAACGTTGGTATTTGTTTCGACCATTTCTTCGTAGCCGTTATAACCGAACTTGGTCAGGTCTACCGAGATTGTTCCCACCGCCGAATATTCAACGGTAAGTGTTACGGTATCGGTCGCAGAAATAACTTCTGTTGCGCTTCTTGCCCCAAGATTAACAATTCCGTTGCTGTTGTCGTCAGCGGAATGCACATAGCTCAAAGACGTAATTTCAATGGGGTAGTTGTCTACAAATATTTGATTTTCGTTGTAAAGATAGCTTTCATTGCCGGCATTGTCGGCAACGGTTACTTTAAACTTCATCAATTCGCCGTTAGTAGTGCCTTCTGTTACCACGTGCGAATAGCTGAACACGCCGTCGCCGGTGTCGTTCATCGCCTGTCTGCTACTGCCGCCAACTTTACTCAAGTTAATGAAGGGAACAGTGTAATCAGTGTGCGAGGTATCTACTTCGACGGTAAATGTCAAGGTTGTTCCTACCACTGCCATGTCGTATTTGGCTCCGCCGATAGTCGCTTTTCTTGTGGTTGAATTGGTTATCTGCACAAAGCTGTCTCTGAAAGTCGGAGCGACACAATCGACCTTAAAGGTCTGCGAGAGCGAGTTCATGGCGTTTCCGGCTTTATCGTATACTATAGCCGTAAAGACATAGCTTTGATTAGCCATTGAAGCGGCATTACATTCTTGTGTAACGTAATATCTTTTTCTTGTAACGTCATAAGAGGTATAAGGCAGAACAATCGCGCTCGATGAACCGATCATAGAGAGGTCCATGTGGCATGAGCCAAAATCGGCGTCGTCAACGGGAACGATAAATTCGAGCACATCGCCTATGTTTACGAAATCGGCGGAAGTTTTGTTGGTTAAGAAGTTAACGCCCATTGTTCCCACAACCGGGCCTCTGTTGTCTATGGGAACTGTGATGTTTCTATAAACCGCGTTGCCTGCGTTATCCACAGCCACAACTCTGAAATCTTCGTCGAAGTTTAAATCGCCGGCTTCCACAACTTTGCTGTAACTGTACCAGCCGCCGCCGTAAGACATTTGCACGTCAGCGTCGCCGCCTAAGGGTGTCATATCTATAGAAACGGTTTCTCCGTCGTGAATCATGGCAGCCGAACTGGCCAGCTGCACTCTGAACGTGACCCTGTCACCGATTCTGACATATGGGTGATTTAACGGATTCAAAGCCGGTGTTACCGTGTATGTTGCGTTTTCGATAACCGGAGCTTCTGTATCTATGCTTATCGTATTCGTGAATGTAGACTTCTTATTACCGGCATCGTCAACAACGGTAATCGCGAAACTTTTGACGGCATCTATGCCCTTTCCCGAAGCATCTGAAGTTACGTAATGATTGAGCACATAAGTATCGTTCGCGGAAAGCATCATGGTTTCGCTCGCCGACCCGCCGATTTCGCTCAAATTCGCAGTGACAAAACCGTTGTCGATATTGCCCACAACAGCCGAAATTGCGATTTGGTCGCCGTTTTTAACGGGCTTGTTCGAGGTTGTGACGTTTATGACCTGGCCGCCGCTGATTGTGGGGGCGTAGTTATCGACGTAGTGCACGGGCATGGTAACCTGCGTCAGAGTGTTATTAGCCTTGTCTTTTGCCGTGACAACGAAGGCACGCGGCACATTGTTTTCGGAAGTGTAGTTAATGATCGTGTATAGCAGCTCAAACGCCGATGTTGCAACGTTCGGAGAAGTCGAAAAGTCTCTGAAAGGAACGATTTGGTTCGAAGCGCCGCCGATGCCGCTTAAATCGATGGTCAGGGTTACGTCTTTCATAACTTCGTTAGCGGCGGTTTTGCCTACGTTACCGTAAACGCGAACCACATCGCCGATAATCGCGGTATTAGCCAATTCGCTTTTTTGAGGGGCGAGAATCTCGATCTGAAGAGCTTCAAAGAAAGGTTCGAGAGTATCGAGGTTAAAATAGTTGCTTGTTTTTTTGGTAACATTGCCCGCGTCGTCTGTGGCGGTGATCTCAAATCTGGTGCTGATAAGATCGATGTCGCGCTCGGTTACCGGGTGAGTGTATTCAAAAATGGCCATGCCGCCGGCAACTGACGAAATTTTTTCCATGACTACAGGCTGGTCCCCGAACAAATGGCTGTTAGAGGCCACAACGGTATCGTTGTCGTAATTGCCGATTACCGCTTGAATTCTTAAGGTGTCGCCCACGGTCACGTAGCTTTTACCTGCGGTCATATTCGCTACTGTAACAGAGTTAATCTGAGGCACAATCGTGTCAATGTCGATTGCGATTTGTTTCCATGTTTTCGCGTTGCCCGCGTTGTCAATTGCGGTTACGGGAATAAGCACAGCGCTGCCTTCTTTGCCGACCGGAACTTTGCGCGTGAGGCGGTAGCCTGTGGCAGAAGTGGTGCCGGTAAAAGGATAGTTGGTGCTTAAGCCGATGCCGCTCAGATCGGCGTAAACAACGTCGTCGTCGTCAAAATCAAGCTCGAGGTTGATTATTATATTGTCGCCTACGATGTAGGTGCTGTCTATACCTTTAGACTGAGTGGTGTCATTGATGGGCCCCACTCTTGAAGCCGGAGCTTTGTTGTCGACTCTTATGGTTCTGCTTAACGGTGTCGTGGTACCGTCGTCGGTAAACTCAAATGTTACCTGCTGGCCCAGATTTCCGTCGCTCGCGTCAACACTTCCCGCAGAAATTGTGAGAAGGGCAGAATATTTTGTCCCGGCTAACTGCCCTAAAGTCATAGACAGCCCCAAACCTTCGCACTGTACGTCGGGGTATTGTCCTGTGGTGTCTGTTGTCGTGCTCAAACAAGATATACTGAGCACGTCGCCGATTCCGGCAACACCGTCACCGTTTCTGTCAGACGACAAAAACACGGTAGGCTGCGTTATCACAGCGTAGCTTGGCAGAGCGATCAGGAACAAGAACAAGAGCGTCACGCCGCCTAAGATAAATTTAGAAAATCTTTTATTCACCATTTTGGTTCCTCCGGGTGGAACTTATAATTCGAGTATTCAAAACGTATCATCGGCAGTTAGAGTAAAAAACCGTATAAAAAAAATAATCTTTTTTTTGATTAAATAATTAACGTGCTCTGTCGATTGCTATTTCATGAGATTTAATGCTTTATTATTAAGAACAGTGTTTTCTTTATTCTTCTTTGCCGGCTGCGCAAATTTTTGTGCTGCCGACGACAAAGCAAAATTCATCTGCGACATTCAGTCTTCGTCGTTCGTTGAAAGCGCGCGTTGCGAATATTACGAGGCCGTATTCAGCCCCGATTCGATTTTTCCCGTCTATAATCCGGGGCAATACGACAAAACCTTTTTAGGCACAGCCAATGACATGAACTTCAAACTGAAAACCGACATAAACGACAACATTTTCATGGATTTCACCGAAAATCTGTATTTGCGTTACTATAACGACGAAGAACCTCTGAGTTTAGGGCACAAATCATACAGATACAACGAGATCAACCATCTTTTCAACGCCAGATTAGGTATAAACTCCGGCGAGCACGACTATTTTCAACTAGACTTTTATAACAGCATTTTAAATTTTGACTACTTAGAAGTATTGAACAGCAAGTCTAATCGCGGCTCTGCCATGTTCAGCCACGAATTTGACGAACGCGCCTGTTTATCGATAATAGGCAACATCGAAGAACGCGAATTTGAGTTCGACACGGTGCGCAACTACAAAGAATCTCGCGTAATGCTCGCCGTATCGAGCTTGCTGCCCTCAAAAAACCAATACATTCAAATTGCCGATTCCGCACGCGGCAGCAAAGAATACTTCAAGACAATACCCGGCACACTCAAGCCCAAAAGGGCCATAGATTACTACACCGACTACGAAACAAACCCCTACGACTCTGACCCCGGCGCTAAATATATGCGCCGCAAAAATATGGGCGAACTCATTGTTAAAGGGTTTGGCGAAATGGCCGCCGGTGAGCTGACCGAACTCACAAACGAATACAAAGAAATGGTCGGAGGCTTTGAAGTCTCATATGAAGCGGCCGAAAACATGGCCTTAAGACTGAACGAGGTCTACAGAAAAACCGAATACGACCGAGAATCCATGCTGAATTATTTATATGACAACTCATCGAATTACATAGCAATCGCCCTTGACCATGATTTAAGCGAGACAACCGCTCAAACTCTTACTTTCAGCAATGAGCGCCTGTCACACAAAAACGCCGAAACCGAAGATTATAAAGTTAACGCCGTTACCTACGAAGGGTTTTATTCGTTCGGCCGCTCAACAAGCACTCTACTGTTGGGAACCGCCCAAAGAAGATTCGACAACCCCGCTTTGTATTACCCTGACGAAAACGAGTTCAGGTTCAACTTAGGCTACGATTTTTTAATCACAGACAGCATTAAGTTCATGACAAAAGGCGAGCTGACAGAAAGCGAATACAAAAACTTCGAAAACGAGCTCTATTCAACCTACAACCGCAAATCTTTAAGAGCGGCAATCAAAAAAACTTTCACACCATACTCCTCACTCGAACTGGCCTACCAGCAAAACATCGAAAAACACGACACTTTCACATCAAACAACGTGGAAGAAAAAATCGTGGGCCTGACTTTCAACGCGAACTTCTGACCAATTATTTACTCTCGGCTTTAACTTTTGATAAAAAAATAATTAAATCGGTAGGCATTTTGTCGGTTTTTGATTTATACTTGTGTCAGAGGGTACGAAAACAGGAGTTTATATGTTTCGACATCTTATTATATTGTTTGTCTCTGCATTAATCATTATTTCCGGCACAGGTGCCGCTTTTGCGCAAAGCGAAAGCTATATCGACACAATTTATCAGGCCCTGGAATCAGAGCAAGGCACCTCGCAAGAAGCTTCGGCGCCCCAAGACGAAGAGAACGGCGATGGCGGCGAACAGAGCGTCACAATAGAAACAGGCGACGAAGAAGCCGTAGTCGAACAAACAGAAGAACTTCCACCCGAAATTCAGCGAATAAACACCATTTTAAACGATATAACAAGAATTTTAACCGGCCAATTAGGCGGGGCATTACCGACGTTAAACTTGATAGACCTCTCTGACACCGGCTCTCAAACACAAACCGAAACCGAAACAAACACCGAAACCGAAACGGTTACCGACACAAATACCGATACAAGCACAGATACTGTTACCGACACAGACACAGATACCGTTACCGATACAGATACAGATACAGACACAAGCACAGACACTGTTACCGATACAGACACAAGCACGGATACCGTTACTGATACCGACACAAGCACAGATACCGTTACTGATACCGATACAAGCACAGATACCGATACCGATACCAATACCGATACAAGCACGGATACCGTTACCGATACCAATACCGATACAAGCACGGATACCGTTACCGATACAGACACACAGACCGAAACCGAAACTCAGACAAACACATCAACCGACACCTCTACTGTCGACGGCCTTAAAAACAGCATATCTGACAAATACGATATCGACATGGGCGACGGAACAGCCGACTGGTCTCTTAAACAGCTCGAAGCGGCAGACGAACTTTTTGCCACACTTCCAAAGGGCTTCTTAGACTGCACAACAAAAATAACCCGCGACGTTAAGGTCGAAGAAAACACAACTTTAGGCTCTGCAACAAATCTTCTCGGATACGTAAAATACATGGAACAAGAAGCCCATATTCTAGATCTTGCAACAGAGGTATCCGAAGACACCCAAGAGCTGATAGAAGATAACATGCGTGAAGCTGCACGAGAAGCATATATCAAAACGTACAAAGAAAAATACAACGAGGATCCGCCCGAAGTTCTCATTACCGAATACGTAGACGGATACGTTGAAAGAAACCTTGCGGCGCAAATCGAATATCAGTTTAAATTTCAGCTAAAACATACAATTGCCCACGAAATGACGCACTGCTTGCAGCATACTTACCCGAATGTTTACCGCGAATGGCAGGCTAAATTCTGGCCCAACAACGAAATAACCGGAGACTCTCCGTCGAATTACGGCAAGTCGCTGCCTTACGAAGACATGGCCGAAAGTTTCGCTTTCTTTATTCTCGGCGGCAGAATCGAAGACGGGTTCTTTATCACAGAAACCGGCTCAAAAATGGATCTCGAAAGATACGAATTTGTAAAAAATGCCTTAAACGAGCTCGGCGGCAATTACTGATTCCTTCTTAATCAGCCTTGCAAACCAAAGTGCCGTGAAAAATATCCCCACACTTTGAATCAAACATAAGTGTGGGGTTTTTATTACATCGCTCAAAAACCCGAACGACAAATAGGCAATCGGAAAAGTAAAGCTTATTATCGCCTGCATGCGGGCAAAAAAGCTGCCCTTAACTTCTTGGGGAACGATTTTTTGAAACATGGTCACAAACTTAACATTATTTAAGCCCACCGTCAGCCCCGAAACGAACAAAGAGGCGGCAAAAACCTTAAAATCAACTATCAACCCCGGAAAAACATGGGCCACACTGCTGACTAACATACAAATAACGCCCAGCAAAACGGTTTTGCCGTCGCTCTTTATATACGAAGCCAAAAAGGTGCCTGCTAAAATGCCCATCCAGATAGCTGCTTCAACCAGCGCCAAAACATCGGCCTTAGCGTGCAAAGCCCGTTGCACATAGACCGGCATTATCAACAAATCGGGTGTTGCAAATAGATTTACTAAGCCGAACCCGATAAGCATCTGAAGCAAAAACGAATGTTTTTTCCAGTTCAAAGCTTGTTCGCCGGCCGCAGAATCAACGGCATCGGCGCCCGAGGCCGCTTCAACTTCGTTCGGAAACTTAATCGTAATCTCGATCATAGCCGAGATGAAAAAATTCAAACAGGTCAAAGCCACCAAATTCGGTATCCCCACCAAATTGATAAGCCCCGCGCCAAGCATAGCCCCGCCGAAGCTTGCCATATACTGCGTCGAAGATTGGTAAGCCACGGCGCTTTCAAGGTCGGCCTCGTTATTAACGAGTTCAGGCACCGCCTTAGAAACGGTCGGGTTAAAGAACCCCTCAACCGCTGCAATGGCAAAGCCGAACAGCAAAGCATAAGAAAAGTTAAGTTTATTTGCGATAAGCAGCCACCCCAACGATGCAAGCAGCGTCGATGTTATTAAATCGCAGGACACAAGCATTTTTCGGGTCGGGTTCGTATCGACAGTCTTGCCCATAAACTTAAAAAACAGCATGGCAGGCAAAACGCCCGCAATCATAAAGCAGCCAAGCAAAAAGCCCCCGTTTTCGGGGTTGTTCTCGATGATCCACCAACTCATGGCTATCAAATAAACTTTGTTCCCGGCCTGACTTGTAACCTGCCCAAGCCAAAGCTTCAAAAACTCACGGTATTTAAATAAAAACATCGCAACCCCGTTTCTGCTTTAAATTATTTTTTTCAGAACAATCAAAGTTATCCCAAATATTATCAAAGCCGGCAAAAATAGTATAAGTTCCGCCACATCGAAAGCATTAATAAGCGGCCGCGCGGCCCTAAAATCGCCAATGTGTCTCTTTGCAAAATCGTTGTGCATATCGCGGTCTAACCCGTGATACTTGCAATAAATTATCTCATTCGCGTTTGCATCTTCTTTGTAAGCACTAAATGAGCACTCGCCATGCGGTCTTTTTGCCTGCAGTTTCATATACACGCGTATGGGTGATTTTTCATCAAACGCCGTTTCGTCATTTATTTCGGGAATAGGCGCACCGGCCTCGCGCATTATTTCGAGAGCCTTTCCCAAACGTCGCTGCATTTTATAGCAGTTTTCGTGGGGCAATTCTCTGAAATTGAATTTGTGCGCCCAAAATCTGAACCGCAGTTCGTTTCGAACATTTGTATATGAGATTTCGTCGCGATTTTTTAAATATTTTGGGTAAAGCATTTCTTCGGGGAGCCCCGACACGCCCGAAGACGTTCTTGCTCCCATAAGCAGGGCACCCACGCCCACAATCAGGATAAAACCGATCAAAACAGCTTTTTTCATGAATAATTCTTTATAAAATCAATTTGTATTTTATTATCGGGCAGTGTTGTATATGCCGATGCCGCCGTTTCTTTAAACATTTCGGCCATTATTTTAATCGCGTCGTCAAAAGTGCAGCCGCGACTTTTGAGCCAACAGCCGATAACAAGGCCGGTTCTGCCCACCCCGCTCCTCGAATGCAGATACACTTTGAGACCGCTTTCGAGAAAGCCGTTTATCTTCGCGATTATTTTGCTCATCGTTTCTTTATCGCAGACGGAATAGTCTTCAATCTCGAATCTTATGTAATGAACCCGTTCTGCCCCTGAGCCGCCCGCCGACAGAAACTTCTTGTAATGCACAAGCTCGTCTTCTTCGGTCAGATCTATAAAAGCGTTAACACCTTTGTCAAGCAGATACGCCAAAACCTCGCACTGGTCTTTTGCTCCGGGGTTATAAGGGTAGCCGCCCGCAAAAAACCTGTCGTTCTCGACTTCAAAAACAGTATCCGGTTTGTTATTTGCTTTTCGGTAATTCAATTTTCTTGGGTTTATCTTCAAAAGGCTTATAAAGCACAATAGTTCTTCCGATTATTCTCACAAGAATCGCGCCCGTTTCTTCTATTGCAAGCTCTGACACATCTCGCGCTTCAACCGGCGCCGTGTCTAAAATTTTGATCTTAATAAGCTCATGTTTATTGAAAGCTTCGTTCAGGCTCAGCACTATATTGGCTTCGAGGCCCTGCTTGCCGATTCTTATGATAGGTTCAAGGCTATTCGCCAATGATTCAAGATGTTTTCGTTGCAAAGAAGATAATTTCACAGACTAACTCCAAAAATAAGATTAGGCATTATAGCATATTTTTTAGTATAATGCCCAACAGGGAGTTAATTCAGTATGGGAAAACCATTTATAAAATGGGCCGGTGGAAAAAGCCAGCTTTTATCAGATATTAGAAACAAATATCCTGATAAAATAGAACGATATTGCGAACCGTTTTTAGGCGGCGGGGCAGTTATGTTCGATATTATAAAGTTGTTTCAACCTAAAGAAATATTAGCAAATGACATCAACAAAGAACTTATAAATACATATAAGCATATTCAAACTAATTGTGATTTTATTATAAAAGAATTAAACACCCTTCAAAATCATTTTTGGTTAGGCTCCGAAGAAAAAAGAAGAGAAATATATCTTTTGCTCAGAAACAAGTTTAATGAAATGATTATCGGGAAAAAAGAAGCAGAAAATTTAGAGAAAGCTGTGTTATTTATTTTCTTAAATAAGACCTGCTTTAATGGTTTATATCGAGTAAATTCAAAAGGCTTATTCAACGTCCCTATTGGTTCTTATAAAAAGCCTCCGATCTGTGACGAAGAAAATTTAATTTATTGCTCAAAACTATTAAAAAATGTTAAATTTTCCTGCGCTGATTACTCTACAACTAACGATTTTATAGATTCAAAAACGTTTGTATATATAGACCCTCCCTACCGACCGTTATCAGCAACTTCCTCATTTACCGCTTATAGCGAATTTACTTTTTCAGATCAAGAACAACAAAATCTGGGAAAATTTATAGACTGCATCACACAAAAAGGCGCAAAAATTGTTCTAAGCAACTCTGATCCTAAAAATACAAATGTTGAAGATAATTTTTTCGATGAATTATACGCTAATTACACAATAAATCGAATTGAAGCCAAAAGAATGATAAACAGCAACTCTTCGGGCCGAGGCTCTATAAAAGAGTTGCTAATTTGTAATTTTTAAGGAGTGTTTCATTGAAAAGTTCTTTTAAGGAATTTATTAATAGTTTAAGTGAAACTAACGAAACTCTTAAAGGCTTAACAGATTTTAAAAAAGTAAAACAAAATGTTGCTCAGATTTCACTGAAACTTCATCAACTTAATTATCTGATTGGAAAAACCAATCTAAGAGAGGCAATAAAAGAACTATATAATGAAAACCCAAATTCTTTTGAAGTATTGAACATTTTATTGGCAGTTAGAACTAAGGGCAAAAAAAAGGTTATTAATTCAAAAGGTGAATTTGTGCTTTTAGAAAGCTATGTTACCTCTTTAAATGGGGTAATTGAATATATTGAGCAGACCGGAATTGCTGAGATTTTATCTAATAAAAATGTGACGAATTTAGTTGATTATGTTTTTGGCGTAGAAGTTGGACTGGATACTAATGCGAGAAAAAATCGAGGCGGAAAAAATATGGCACATATTGTCTCACAGAGATTTTCAGATGCAAAGATTCCCTTTGAAGAAGAAGTTAACAGTAAAACATACCCTGATTTGAATAGTTTTGACACAGACCTTAAACGCTTTGACTTTGCAATAAAAACAAGAAAAAAAATATATTTAATAGAGACTAATTTTTATAATGTTGGTGGCTCAAAACTTAATGAAGTAGCCAGAGCATATTCCAATATTTCCCAAAAATTCAATAAAAACAAAAATTATTCGTTTGTATGGATTACTGACGGACAGGGTTGGCTTAAAGCTAAAAACAAACTTGAAGAGGCTTATTCGAATATCCCGCATGTATATAATCTCTCAAACTTAGATAAATTCTTAAGATTAGTTAAATCAGAGCTTTAATTATGCTGAAATCTTACTTTAAATCAAATAACGCTGATTTTACATTATTACAGGGTAATTGTTTAGATCTGCTTCAACAATTTACTTTTAAATTTGATATGATTTTTGCTGACCCCCCATATTTTCTCTCTAATGGTGGTTTCTCCGTTCAAAGTGGAAAGCAGGTTTCTGTAAATAAAGGCGGATGGGATAAATCACAGGGTTTCATTAAAGATAATGAATTCAATAAACAATGGCTTGCTTTATGCAGAGAAAAATTAGCAGAGAACGGTACTATTTGGATATCAGGAACCTATCACAATATATTTTCAGTTGCGCACATGCTGAATGAATTAGATTTTAAAATATTAAACTGTATAACTTGGGTTAAAACTAATCCCCCGCCAAATTTAAGTTGCAGATATTTTACTCATTCGACAGAATTTATACTTTGGGCACGAAAAGATAAAAAAGCCTCTCACTTCTTTAATTACACACTTATGAAAGAGGTAAACGGCGGAATTCAAATGAAAGATGTTTGGAATCTTCCGGCTATAGCTCCGTGGGAAAAATCCTGCGGAAAACATCCGACCCAAAAACCGTTACATTTGTTAGCCAGAATTATTCTTGCCTCAACAAAAGAAGACGCATGGATTATGGATCCTTTCACGGGTTCATCAACAACCGGGATTGCCGCAAGCTTATTAAATCGAAGATTTTTAGGAATTGATCAAGATGAAAACTATCTTTTACTGTCAAAAGCCCGAAGGTTAGAACTTGATAATTTGCAAAAAAGAAGAGAATACAAAGTTAAAATGGAAAAACACATAGTTAATACTCAGTTAGAGTTTTTCAATCTTAATGAAATTAAGCAATATTACGGAAATGATTTGCCGATAGAATAACAGATTAAGAATCAACTTAAGCGTTCAGACTGATTTCTTGTCTTTTTGGGGGTTGTTTTGAGAACCAGGTGCACTGGCGTTTGGCGTATTGGCGGGTGTGGATAATTATTAGCTCTTTAACTTTTTCGCAACTTTGTTTGCCGTCGAAATAGTCGAACCATTCCTTGTAGCCTATCGATGAGAGGCCGGGCGCGTTGCGGTCGTATTTTTTTAACAAGTCGCGCACTTCTTTTTCTAAGCCGTCCTTGAACATTTCTTCGACGCGCCGCTCGATTCTGTGGTGCAGAACCTCTCTGTCGGCGATAACGACTTTAGGCTCGAAGTGCGCCCCTTCAAGGGGCGACACGGGCTTGTTTTGTAAAAAAGGCTTGTTTGTGAGCGTAACCACTTCGATAGCGCGCAGCACTCGCCTCGAATTGTTTGTGTCGATGGTTTCGACGCACTCTTTGTCAAGCTTGGCAAGCATTTCTATCATATAGCTCAAACCTTTTTCGGCATAAAGAGCCCTGAGCTTTTCGGTAAGCTCGGGGGACTGACCCGCCTCGCCCAGCCCGTCGGCCACAGCCGAGTAATAAAAACCCGTTCCGCCTGTCAGCACAGGCACCTTGCCTCTTTGCCAAATCTCTTTAATGCACGCGCAGGCCAATTTTTGGTAGTCTGCGGCGCTGAAAGGCTTGTCGGGCGATAAAAAATTGAACAAATGATGAGGCGCCGAAGCCCGCTCGGCATCGCTCGGGCTGGCGGTTCCGATAACTAATTCCCTATAAATCTGTCTTGAATCACAATTAACGATTTCACCGCCCACACTTTGCGCTAACTTAATTGCATAGCCGGTTTTGCCCGATGCGGTAGGGCCTAACACCGCCAGAACCTTGTTCTGCGTGGCGCTCATTGTTTTTTACCTTTTGCGAACAGGCTGTAAATTATGGGTATAAGCAACACTGTGAGCACTGCCGAGATGATTATGCCGCCTATGGAGGCCAGGCCGATGCCCGTTCTCAGCTCACTGCCGAGAGAAGAGTCGAAGCCCATGGGGAGCATACCAAAAACCGCCGCCAGAGTTATCATGACCACCGGGCGCATTTCGACGCGCAGGGCATCGAACATGGCTTCTTTTGGTGCTTTGCCCTGTTCGGTGAGTAAGTTCGCGCGGTCCATGATCAGAATCGCGTTGTTTACGACTATGCCCACGAGCATTACGGCGCCTAACAGCACCATTACCGATATGGATTCGCCCGTCAGATACAGCGACCACACGCAGCCCACCAGGCCCAGGGGGATCGTAAGCAATATTATCAGGGGTTTCGCGAATGAATTTAATATGGCCGCCAAGAGCAGATAGGTTAAGATTATGGCGATAATGCCGACTTCGACAAAGTCGTCGATGCTTTCGTTCATCGCTTCGATTTTGCCGCTGAAAGAGACTGAATAGCCGGCAGGCAGTGGGTTACCGCCGTTAACTTTTTTTTCAAGCTCGGCGGCGACTTTTGCAAGCGGCGCGCCAAAAGCGGGGTTCGCGTAGTAGAAGACGACCCTGCCCTTGTTGTGGCGCGAAATCATTACGGGCGCCTCTTCTTGGCTTATTTCGGCAAAGTTTTCGAGAATAACCGGGTAACCGGGGGGGCCCGGCAGATCTAGGCGCGCGATTTTATCGATTCCCTCTTGCTCTTCGAGCTTTACTCTGATGTTATAGGTGCGCGCGTCTTGTTTGTAAGTTCCTGACTTTGTGCCTTCTATGGCAGTTCTCAGCACCATGCCAAGACGCGTGGCGGGCACTTTTAGGTCAGAGAGCACCGCGCGTTTTGGCACCACTCGTATTTCTTTTTTCTTCGGGCGCACCGATGAGTCGATGTCCTGGACGAGAGAAGAGTTTAGCGTATCTTTTACCAGCATTTCGCCGATATTGTCTAACGTGTCAAGGTCGCTGCCCCTGATAATCATTTTTATTTCAGCGCCCCCGCCCCCCTGGTCGGGCAGAGAGGTGGTAATCAGAACATCGGGCAGCCCGTTTAAACGGGCATTTATCAAATCTCGCAGGTCTGTAATGCTGCTGTCGCGCTCGGTTTTATCGCTAAATCTGCACACAATCTGCGCCAGATAAACGCCTTCAGAGGTCTGTCCTACCGAACCGTCGATTTTGCCGACTGTAGTCAGGCGGTTTTTGAGATGCGGCACATCGCTAATAAGGTCTTCAACAGCCGCAACCCGCGTGACGGTATTTTCAAGCGAATAAAACGGCGGGAACTCTAATTTAACTATTACCTCGCCCCTGTCGTTTATGGGCAAAAAGGTAAAGCCGATTTGTTTAACAAGATAGAACGAATGCACGAACAAAATAGCTGCGATGCACAAAACAAGCGCCGAAAGCCATTTTCTTGTGATAATGCCGTCAAGAAGTTTTATAAAACGCTCGGTGCATAAGTCGAAATATTTATTCTGAAAAGCCTCCGCTTTGGCTAAGAGCTTATTTTGCGAATTGTCTTTTTTAATTATCTGCCCGGCCACGGCGGGGGTGAGGGTAAACGAAAGAACAAGCGAAATGACGGTGATTCCAACCATCGCGAGGGCGAACGGAATAAAGAACTGCCCGATAATACCTTTCATTATCGTTATGGGGAAAAGCACAACAACGTTTGTGCCGGCACTGGCAATAACTGCCGCCAGCACATCTTGAGCGCCCATAACAGCTGATTGCGCGCTACTTTTACCTTCGTTGATTTTTTGTATGATACTTTCGAGAACGACAATCGAGTTCGTTATGAGTATGCCCACCGACAGCCCCAGAGCCAAAAGGGTGACGGTGTTGAGGGTATAACCCATCAGATAAATGAACAATACGCCCGCAATTACGGTGAGCGGCATTGTAACAACAACAGTCAGCGTCGTTCTTAAGTTATATAAAAAGAAAAATATCAGCAGTGCGGTGAGCAGAATGCCTTGCCAAATATTGTTTACAGCGCTGTCAACCGAGGCTTCTATAAATGAGCCCATATCCGAGACCCAAATTGGTTCGACACCTCCGGGAACCTCATATTTTAAGGATTCGAACTTTTCGCGCACTGACTTAACGACTTCGACTGCGTTTGCGTCTGCTTTTTTAACAATTTGCACCGCGACACATGGTTTTTTGTTTATAAAGGCGGCCTGTCGTCGTTCTTCGCTTGCCAAAACCACTTTTGCCACATCTTTAAGTGCGATTCTGCTTTTGTCTTTATTTGCTATTTCGAGTGTTTCGAGGTGAGCAAAAGTTTTGTAGTCCGCGTCGTATTTAATTGGGAATTCTTCGCCGTCTTGGGTTATTCTGCCCGCCGGGATAAGCTTAACTTCGCTTTTAATCGCCGCCACCAAGTCGAGGGCCGTGAGTCCTCTCGCGGCGAGCTTATCGCGGTCGCACAATATCTGCACTTCTCGCTTTGCGCCGCCGATCAAACGGACTTCCGCGACTCCCTTAACTGTGGCAAAGTAGTCTTTAAACTCGTTGTCAGCGTAGTCAAAAAGCTCATCGAGAGGCCTGGTGCCTGCGACAGCCATACTTACGACAGGCTGCGCGTTAATGTCGTATTTTAAGACGATCGGTTTTTCGACGCCGTCGGGGAAATCGCGTATTATGGTATCGAGTTTATCGCGAATATCGTTGGCCGCTTGGTCTGTGTTCACGCCAACCTGAAATTCGAGAAACGTTTGGCATATATTTTCGAGGCACGAGGAAGAAAGGTTTTTAAGGCCGTCAACAGAGCTAATAGCGTCTTCGACCGGTTTCGCCACATCGGTTTCAATTTCTGCGGGCGATGCTCCGGGGTAGACTGTGATAACGGTAATATAGGGAACATCTGTTTTTGGCAATTCTTCGAGGGGCAGTTTTCTGTATGAATTCAGGCCCAGTCCGGTAACGGCTATCATCAGGCAAAAAATTGCCACCCAGCGTCTGACTGAAAAACTAATCATTTTATTTCTCTCAAAACCGTTTCTATGGGGCTGTTATCGTTAATAAGGTGCTGACCCCTTACAATAACGAGAGTTTCAAGATTAATATCACCGGCTGTAATTTCTGTGAGACCGTTGTTTTCGAGCCCGGTTTGAACGGTTATCATTTTCGCTTTATTCCCGTTAACCGCAAAAACGACTTTGTTGCCGCCACGGTTGAGAATGGCCGAAGAAGGCAGCGCTAGGCCTTTCCTTGAATCTAAAATGAGACTGAGCTTTGCCAGGGCACCGGGAACCATCGAGGGGTCGTTAGCGGTGTTTTCGCATTTAATCTGAAAAGTTCTGAGTTCGGGCATAATTTCGGGGCTTTTATAGCTGACTTTTGCCAGAATTTTGTTATTTGCGTAGCTACTGATCTCTGCGTCGGTGGTTTGAGCGGTAATTCGATGGTAGTATTCAGCCGGAGCGAACGCCACCACTTCAGTTTCGTCGGGATTCTTAACAATAATTATCGGTTTGCCCGGTGCCGCAATTTCGCCCGGTTCCTGCAGTTTAGATGAGACGATTCCGTCGATCGGGGCGAACACTGCCGAATCTTTAAAATCTTTTTCGGCAATCGTAAGGGCCAGCGCGGCCTTTTTATGCTGTTCGCGGTCGAGGTCGATTAAAGTTTGAATATGTTCGACCGTGGCTTCGCTCACTTTAAATTTAAGCTGAGCTTTTTCGTAGTTATCCTGGCTTGTAGATTTGTCTTCCCAGAGGAGTCTGAATCTTTCGGCATCGACTCTCGATTTCTCGAGGTCAGCCGCCGCCTGTTTCATCCGCGCCTCTTTTTCTTTAAGCGAAAGAGCCGCGATAACAAGGTTTTGTCTGTTGATTTCAAGGTTCTTTTCGAGTTTAAGGGGGTCTATAACAAAGAGTTTGGTCTTGTTTGCCTCAACCCTGTCGCCCTCTTTAACAAATATCTCATCAATAGGCCCCGGAATACGCGGCGAAACTCGCGCCACATTGACCGCCTCAACGGTCCCCTGCAGTTCCAGCCTATCTTCAAACACTATCATTTGCGGCCGCATCGCATGAACTTTTTTCGCTTGTTCGCCTGCAAAAGCCGTCATACTAAGGCATAAAGCCAACAATCCAAAAGTAATCGAAACCGAAAGTTTTTTCACTATGTTCACCTGATTCAGCCTAATGGAATTTCTTCAACAACCCTCAATCTACCGTATTCCCCCATATTTTTCAACTACTATAAACAACGCACAGCCCCAAAAGCAACGCACAATCAGCCTACGCCTACACAACGCTTCTAAATCCCGACCGCCCACAACAAAAAATTTCCTCACCCCCCGACTAACCACCGACTCCCGATAAC
>MWDD01000024.1 GCA_002070375.1 bacterium ADurb.Bin157
TTATCTCGCTGTGTGGTTAATGTTTCTAATTCGGTCATACTGTTTTAACCCCCTGTTTTCAACTTATATTCTACATTAGGAATCTTTAATTATACAGATTTCTCCAATTTTTATATTCACCGGCAGTAATTCTGATAACAAAAAAGCATTGCCATATATTTCAGCAATGCTAAGTGTTAACATGTAACCGGCTACCATTTCAAAGGCCCTATAGTTTTGCGTCATGGACTTTTGTCCATTTTGCCAAGATATGGACAAATTATATACATTTAGACGAACCTTGTCAATATAGCCCGAATAATTTTTGCGCTAAAAATTACCAGCCTAATACCCAGGCGAACACAAGTGGTGCAACTATTGTGGCGTCTGATTCGATGATAAATTTAGGTGTATCTATGTTTAGTTTTCCCCAAGTTATTTTTTCATTTGGAACTGCGCCGGAATAAGAGCCGTAGCTTGTTGTGCAGTCTGAGATTTGGCAAAAATAGCCCCAAAAAGGAATGTCTTCCATTTCTAAGTCTTGTGTTAACATAGGCACAACACAAATCGGGAAATCGCCTGATATCCCTCCACCGATTTGGAAAAATCCGATTCCCTTATTGCAGTTACAATTTTTGGGATACCAATCAGCAAGCCAAATCATATATTCTACCCCAGTTTTTACTGTAGTAGTTTTAAGTTCGCCCTTAATGCAGTAAGAGGTAAAAATGTTTCCGATTGTTGAGTCTTCCCAACCGGGCACAACTATCGGGATATTTTTCTGGGCTGCTGCAAGCATCCAACTATTTTTGGGATCTATTTCGTAGTATTGTTCCAATACTCCCGAAAGAAGCATCTTATACATATATTCATGAGGGAAATATCTTTCGCCTTTTTTTTCTGCATCTGCCCAGATATCGTAAATATGTGACTGAAGTCTTCTGAATGCTTCTTCTTCGGGGATACATGTATCAGTAACTCTGTTAAGGTGTTTTTGCAGTAATTCCCATTCGTCTTGGGGTGTTAAATCTCGATAATTGGGAATTCTTTTGTAGTGACTGTGAGCAACCAGATTCATTACATCTTCTTCGAGATTGTTACCGGTACAACAAATTATTGAGACCTTATCTTGTCGAATCATTTCGGCCAATGACTTACCGAGTTCAGCTGTACTCATTGCCCCACCGATGGTAATCATCATTTTACCGCCCGCATCAACATGAGCTTTGTATGCCTTTGCCGCATCAAGAAGAGCTGCGGCATTAAAATGCTTGTAATGTTCTTCCATGAATGCAGAAATTGGACCTTTAGCCATTTTAAATATCTCCTGAACTATAAATAAGATTAATAAGTACAAAAACCGTTACTGTTCGGATATATACTCTAATAGCAAAATAAAATCAACAAATAAAACAGCCTTTTTAGCTAATTGAGAAATAGACAATCTCGTGTTATTATGCAAAAATGAAAATTTCCACTCCAAATTGCGATAACTGTGTTTTCACCGAAGAACTCGGACGAGATTTCAATATAAGGCAAAAGAGCCAAGGTCTTGCCGCAAGCATAAAAAACTTTATTCGCCCTTCTTACAAGCTGGTTGAAGCAGTCAGATCTTTAAGTATGAGAATCGGCTTCGGCGAAATTGTAGGTTTTTTAGGGCCAAATGGAGCCGGCAAAACCACCACATTAAAAATGTTATCGGGTTTACTCTTCCCAAGCAGAGGTAAACTTGAGGTTCTCGGGCACTCTCCCTTTAGCAGAGAACGTGAATTTCTCTCTCAAATATCCCTTGTAATGGGGCAAAAGCAAAATCTTTGGTGGGATCTTCCCCCAATTGAAACGTTTGAAATTCATCGTTCCATATATAACTTAGACGAAAAAGACTTTAGAGGTCGAATCGAAGAATTAATCGACATGCTCGAGATTTCTGATTGCCTTGAAACTCAGACCAGAAAGCTATCATTAGGTCAAAGAATGCGTTGCGAACTTGCAGTTTCACTTTTACACCGACCTAAAGTCTTATTTCTCGATGAGCCCACCATCGGACTAGATATTTTGATGCAGAAAAAAATACGAAAGTTTTTATTAGATTATCATGCACGATTTAAGCCGACGATTCTGTTAACATCGCACTATATGGACGACGTAGCGGCCCTTGCAAAACGCGTGATAGTTATAAACAACGGTCTAAAAATTTATGACGGCCTACTATCAGATTTAACAGAAAAAATGCAGCCTGAAAAAATAATAACGGTTATTCTAAATTCCGAAACTTTTCCAAAGATTGAAATTCCAAATGTGAATATAGTTTCTCAAGAAAGCAATTTGTTCCGCTTGAAAGCACCAAGAGAAAATGTCGGAAAATTAGCGGCAGCTCTTTACAACACCGGCCTAACAATTGACCTGACAATTGAAGACACACCACTCGAAGACATTATCGGAAACTTATTCACAGAAAAATCCAATTTTCAGCAATTTAGGACGAACGTTTAAGATGTTACACTTAAAAGCTCATGCTGCTATTTTAAAGGCATATTTAAAGATAATGCTGACTTACAGAGGCATGATGATTCTGCACCTGTTCAGGGTTGTTCTCATGCCCTTAGTTATAGCGGCAGCATGGCTTTCTATAGAAAAAGCCGACGGCAATCCTTATGAAAACTCTGACTATTTATTATATTATTTGCTTGTTCCGCTGGTAATGAATTTAACAAACAGTCGAAGCGTTTTCAGGTTTCCTGTTTCTGTCAGAGACGGGACCTTAAGCCGCGAACTTATAAAGCCCTACCCTCCTCTAATGAACATAGTGATAGAGTCTTTTACGAATAATTTGCAAATGCTTTTATATCTGGTTCCGTTTACTTTAATTTCTGTTTTCCTATTTCAATCACATTTTGATTTCTCTTTTTTAAGCTATAAAATGGTTCCCATTTCTATTTTGGCTATTTTTTTCGGTGCACTTACACGTCTGCTTATTTCCGGATCGATTGCTTTGACCGGTTTTTGGCTAGAAGACGTCACGACACTGAATTTACTTTTAAATGGCAGCATATGGGCTCTGCTTGGCGGCATGATTATTCCGGTAGCAACTTTTCCCGAAAAAATTAGGCAAATTGCCGAATTATTACCCTATCGATATATGTTAAGTTTTCCAATCGAAATTTTTAGCGGCAGATTAACGACCTTAGCCATTTACAAAGGTTTTGCCGTAATGTTTTTTTGGATAATCATTTTTTCTTTCACAGCCCGATTTATATGGAAACGCGGAATAAAGATATATTCCGCATATGGCGGTTAATATGTTTTCTCAGCTAAAAATAATTATGAAACTTTGGAAAGCCTCTATTATTCAATCAATGGAATACAGAGGCAGCTTTATATTCTCTATTTTTGCAAATTTTTTCGATTTTATCTTTGGACTTTTGCAGTATCTGGTATTTTTTACTGCCGCCAAAAGTATAGCGGGATGGTCTTCGGACAATATGCTAGCCCTTTATTCGGTTTTTATGTTTATCTATTCACTACAATTTATATTTTTGTATCCAAACATCGCCGTCTTGGGAGAAATGGTTAATACCGGGGGCCTGGATCTTCTTTTAACTAAGCCTCTCGATGCTCGTTTATTTGTATTGCTTCGAAAGATTTCTTTAGAAGAACTTGGCAGCCTAAGTACATCTATTGTTCTATTTATTTGGCTAATTTCAAAAGGGGTCTTTGTTATTACTTTTCAAAGCGTATTACTATTTATAATTTCAATTTTTTCAGCCCTCATAATTGTGTATTCTATATACATAACTTTGACTGCTCTTGCAATAATGCTCGAAAAAATGGAGGACGCGTCCGAGTTTATTTGGTCTTTATTTTCTTTTTGCAGGTATCCTACCGACATTTACCCTGCAAAAATGAAGTTCTTATTTTTTACTTTTTTCCCGATTGCTTATATTTCAACAGTTCCGGCACAAACAATTTCGGGGTTAGGCTCAACAGAACCCGTTATATACGGATTCATCATTTCGATATTAAGCCTTTTGATTTCATCAGCAATTTGGAAGAAAACCATCAGAAGTTATACATCGGCAGGAAGCTGAACCACCGCTTACCTCATTGCACGCGCTTTTTTCTGCATATCGGGCGGCAAAACCGGGTTCCATCTTAATTGCAAAATATTTTTATCGAAAGTCCCTTTAATAACGTAATCACCTCTTACTGTTATTTCGAAGCTACTGTCACTTTTAGTATCTGCACGGGAAAAATAGTATCCGTATCTTGTCGCCGTTGCCTTAAAGAACTGTAACACCTGCTCGTCAATGGTCGAAAAACGAATGTCGCACTCACCAAGCACCTCAAGACTTGCCGGGGTAATTCTTTCGGCAAAAGGCGGTACATCGAGATATCGAATCTTATTGCCGTCATAAAAGCCAATATATAAGGTTTGCATATATTTATTATATCCCCAATAAATCGCTATGCCTCCAATGACAAACAGAACCAACAACAATACCCAAATCGAACCATGTTTATTTTTTTTCATTTTTCTCTCTCCTTCTCTTCCTCTGCCAATTCTTTAAGCTCTTCGCCAATGTTTTCACCCACACTGTCCGCTGCCAGTTTTGTCATGTTTAACAATATATCTGCATCATTATCATTTTGTAAATGGGAATATGCCTCGGGATTCGTCAAATAATCAAAAATTTCTGCTTTTGACGTAATTTTTTTCGTTTTTCCCATAACCCTTTTAATATTTTTGTTTCCGCATATCGCGCAAATATGTGTTTCATCTCGTTTTGAGATTGCCGCCAAGACTTCAAAGTATTTATTGCAATCCCGACAGAAAAATTCATACAGAGGCATATTTATCTCCAAAATTATTCACTTATAATAAATTATATGTTAGTCTTAATACTTAATACAAGATAATCAAGTTTATTTTGAGGAAAAATATGAGTCAGTCTCCTTTCGACTTAATAAAAAGTAATGATGAGGCCATTTGGCGAAACGGTCTTGATATCCTTATAAAGGAACACGACAAAGCTTCTTTTAACGGCATTGTCTCTATGCTAAGCGATATTTCATGGCATAAGCGAGAAGCGGCCGCCTTAGCTCTTCAAAATTGGCAAACTCCTGATTTACCGTCTTTGCTCAAAGATTGTCTGGACCCTTCTCAAATTGACCAATTTTACTGGATTCTTAAAATTCTTGGCAATTTAGGCACCGAAGAGTGTATTTCGTTAATCAAACCGGTTTTATCTTACAAAGACTCAGAGTTGCGAGGTTATGCAGTTCGTGCACTTGGCTTAAAATGTTCATTAAATAATGCCAGGGCCTTATACCCAATGCTAAATGACACAAACTGGGCAGTCAGAAAACTGGCTTTTGAACACCTTCTTTCATTTGGCGAAATTATTCTTGATGACCTCAGAAAAATAATACTCGCCTCATTTAATTCATCAAATCACAGTGTAATTGCTTTGTTTATAAAAATAGGCAGAGACGATATGATTCCCGAGCTACAAACATATTATTCAAAAGGGTCTTTTGCAGTTAGGCACGCAATTTTATCTGCCATCGGAGAACTGGAATCAAATCAAGCCATAGACTTTTTAATAGATGGACTATCAGATCCATCTTGGGCATTGCGACTTATAGCCTCAGAACAACTTAGCAAACTTGGTCATAGAGCATTCGACAGATTAACAGCTTCATTTGGACGCACCGATTCAATTGTAAGACACGAAATTGTAAAGATTCTTGTAAGTCTTCTTTCAGACAAAGCTTTGCCATTAATAAACAGACTTCTCTCTGCCCCTGATCAAGAGCACAGAATGCTCGCAATTGAAAATTTAGCGCGATTGAAAAGTGATGAAGCCACAAATACACTTATTTCATGCTTATCTGACCAAGACAGAATAGTCTCTGATTACGCAGCAGATTGCTTAGCTCAAAAAAGCAATTTAAATCTTGATTTAATAATCGAAAAGCTAAATACAGAAGACGAAAATTTAAGATTTCAGATTATTAAAATCATTGGCTCTATTGGGGGTATAGCATTAACTCCTATTATTAGAATACTTGAAAATGGTACAAAGCAGGAACGTTTGTTTTTGTTGGGCGTTTTGCAAAAAATTGCTCCCAACGAAGTTTTGATCGCACTTTTAATCAATCTACTCAAAGATAAGTATTGGCCAATAAGAAATGCAGCTGCCAACTGTTTGGTAAGATACGAAACTGCCGGCGTGAGAGCAGTAGTAATAGCCTTAAACGATCAATCAGATGATGTGCGTTTTTGGGCAAGCAAAGTGCTGTCACAAATAGGACCTAAAGCTATAAAAGTATTAACAGATGTCTTATCAGACGGAACCGACCCAAATCTGATACCTCACATTATATCGGCTCTTTTATCTATGAGTCATCCTGATGCAGTTCCGGCTGTTACAAAATTCTTAGAAGACAATGATGATTACAGAATTGAATCTGTTTTCGCTTCGGTACCTGAAATAACTTCGAAAGATGTAGTCAGCACCATTTTGGGTCTGTTAACCCACCCCGAAGAACGTGTTGCAATATGGCTTTCAAAGTTACTTACCAAGCTTAAGTCTTTAAATGCCCGCCGGACTGTTTTTTTAGGGCTGAGCCATTCTAACGAAAAAGTCAGATATTATGTTTCTACGGTAATTGCATCCTGGGAAAACATTACAGAAAACGACATTAAAATTATTGGCAGACAACTATTTGTGGAAAGAACCGTACGCAATCTGCGTGCAGTAGTTGTAATTTTGGCAAAGAATCCGTTTGAATCTGCACTTCAAAGTCTAAATAAATTTCTTGAAAACTGCGATCCCCCAATAATGCTTGACTTAATGTTTGAAGCGGCTAAGCAGAGTCATCCTAAATGTCTTAAAATGTTGGACAATTATATAAACCAACACTCAGAAATAATAACCTTAGAAGATGTTGAACAAGTCGGAAACATTTTGAGTTATTTATATAAAGATTCACCTGAAGGACTTATAAAAGGCTTATCTTCTGCGAGCAAAGCATACAGAATGTGTTGTATTATAGCATTAGATTCAATAAGCGACAGAAAACTTGCGTTTTCAATAATGGAAAACCTTATTCCCGATGAAGACCCCGAAATAATGGAGCGTGCTGTCAAGACCCTATCAAAGTTTTTATTTCATGATGATTTCAGACTTAAGGGTGCTGTCACAGAATTTATGCTTGAGCTAGGCACTTTTATCGAAAAACCTTTGGCAGAATGTATAGATAATTTTGAAAATGAAATTGACAGAAAAGCAATTATTGATTTAATTGAAAGTGTCGGCGGCAAAGTTGATCCTACCTTGCTAAGAAAGAAAAATCAGGAAAAAGTGATTTTGTCCGACTCCCATCTTGACGAAGTCTTAGAGCGTCGCAAACAAGCAATGGAAGAAATTGAGAAGTATGATGAACTGATAAAAGTAAGTCATACCATGGATTTAGCTATTATGTTCACCGACGTAAAGGGCTTTACTGCCTTCAGTTCAAAGGCTTCCCTTTCAGAAGTTATGTCTATGCTAAAGCAGCACGACGAAATTCTTCAACCTGTTTTCAAAAAATATGGCGGCGATGCTCTCAAAAAGATTGGCGACGCATTTCTTGTAGTTTTTGAAAATCACAGCAATGCTTTATTAGCTGCTATTGAAATACAAAAAAGACTCAGAGAATTTAACCAAACTGTTCCCGAAGAACGAAAACTTGCGATAAGAATTGCCATTAATAGCGGTTCTGTAATCAGAACCGAAAACGACGTAATGGGTGATGCGGTCAATCTGGCCTCAAGAATAGAAGGAATAGCCGACGCGTTCGAAATAGTAATATCGGAATTCACTCTAGCAAGAATTGATAAGTCTGTATTCGAACTTGAACCTCATGGCACTCATCAGTTTAAAGGTATAGCAAAGCCTGTGGCAGCATATAAAGTTAAATGGCAATAGTCATTTACCGATTATACAAATGCTCTACTGCCTTTTATCAGAATTTTTTTGTTCATTTTTATCGTCTTGAGAGCTAATACCGTAAGCCCTGGCATTTTGTTTTCCAATTCTTTTTTCAAGGCGTTTTTGGAACTCTTTTTTATCTTCCGCATTTTTATAACCTTCGTCATATGCAATTTTTCTTGCGATAACAAGTTCTTCGAGACATTGATCCATTGTTATCATTCCATCTTGTCTGCTGGTTTGCATTAGCGAAATGATCTGGTCGGTTTTGTCTTCTTTTATGCATCTTCTTATGGCAGTTGAACCCATTAGCACTTCATAAGCAAGTACACGACCGGTACTAAGATATGCGGGAACAAGGCGCTGCGAAATTATACCTCTCAAAGAGCTTGCCAACTGCATTCTGATAGTCTGCTGCACATCGCCGGGAAAACTTCCGACAATTCTGTGAACTGATTCATAAGCGCTGTTAGTGTGTAATGTAGAGAACACAAGATGTCCGGTTTCTGAGGCGGCAATAGCTAATTTCATTGTTTCGAGGTCACGCATTTCACCGACCAAAATAACGTCAGGATCTTCACGCAAAGCGCTTCTTAAAGCATTTGAGAATGAAAGAGTATTTGTTCCTAATTCTCTTTGGCTTACAAGGCTGCGCTTATGGGGGTGAACAAATTCTATCGGGTCTTCGATTGTAATAATATGATCATATCTGATTCTGTTTATGTAGTCTATCATTGCGGCAAGAGTTGTCGATTTACCGGAACCGGTTGCTCCGGTAACAAGAACTAAGCCCGATTTATGATTACATATTTTTTCCATTATTGTTCTGTCCATTGCCAGGGCATCAAAAGACGGAACAGTGTTCGGAATAATTCTAAAAACACCCGCCATGCCGTTTTTTTGCATAAAAACGTTTACGCGGAACCTAGCACAATCATGAACTTCATACGAAAAGTCGAGTTCCATGGTTTTGTTAAATTCTTGTTTTTGTGCTTCATTCATGATAGAGAAAAGCAAATACCTACTTTTTTCGGGAGTTAAGCTTTCAAAGGTTGTTCTGACCAGTTCACCGTGAACTCTGATACTTGGAGGCAAGCCGATACTAATATGTAAATCGGAGCCGTTTTCTTCATGAAGATAGTACAGTAACTCTTTTAAGTCTGTAATGTTTTCTTTGGCGTATTTTCTCTTTAAAACTTTAATCTCGACATTTTCGGGTCTTAGTGAATCTAAATCAATGGTTTCTTTTTGCAAGACCACATCAAGCTGATCATCAGAGAGCTTTGAAAGCATTGCCACTATTCTGTCTTTATCCGAATCGGTGCTTCTGTCATAAAGTGAAAACAAAGCGGGAACACCGTAATAATCTCGTCTTTTTAAGATTTCTCTTGACCACCAAGAAATGTCGTGGCTCTTGTCGAAACAAGACATGACCAAATCTTTCAAAAAAGCTTTTTTGGGTTGTTTTGCAAGATTTTCAACAATAGTATGTTTAATAGAAATATCTTTATCGTCAAGCTTTAACAACAATAAGTTTGCAACAAGTTCAAATCTTTGAAGTTTTGAAATAGCTTCTATTGCGCAAGTTCTAACAAGAGTGTTTTTTGAGTTATCTATAACAAACAACAAAGGTCTTATAGACTCTTTTGAACCAAGAATACCTATAACTTTCAAAATTTGTATTATCAGATCTTCGTCTTCGGTATCAAGATGTGAAACCAGAGTATCTACAGCTAATACTCCAAGCTGAACTATTATACTTTGAGCATAATCTCGTATAAATATTGTTTCATCTTTTAGAAATGGCAATAAAATGGGAATAACTTTTGAGTCTCTGACTTCTCCAAGTGCGGTAAGAAGGAAATATTTACCGTCTTGGTTCGGGTTTCCAAATGTATCATTAAACATCTGAACTACTTCAAGGCCAAGAATTCGGCCCAATAGTTTCATCATGCTCATTTTCGTTTCTCTTGATACAGTCGGAAAAACGCTTAACACCGGTTGAACTATATCTCTTCCCCAGTTTGCCAAAGATTTAATGGCTTCTTGTCTGACTATCAATGACTCGTCATCTAATAGCCACAATAAAACTTTAAGGGAATTCTCGGTTTTAATTTCACCGAAACCGGCACAAAGGTAAGGTTTATATACGCCGTGAGCATCAGCTTCAAGCATTTTTTGGAACAATGTAAACGCTTTTTCTCTTAAAATCAGGGGAATAAGTTTAATACATTCATATTTTTGGTAACTTGAGCAGCTTTGGAAATATTCCTGAATAATTTGATATATAGAATCGCCTTGTTCAATCAAGGCTCTTTTTGCTTGTTTACTGATTATCCAGCTTGGATCGCTTATTTTATCGAGAAAAGCAAGAATCACTCTTTTGTCCGGATTTTTTGACAAAGATTCAAGGGCTGTTTTTCTGATTTCATCATTTTCACGACTATCTAATATATCAAGCAACTCATCTGTTTTTAAAAAGCCCAGCTCCATCATAATGAAGTATGCCCAAAATCTGACGGTAGGATCAGTTGAAAGTCGCAAGGCAGGAAGAATATCTTTCAAGATAGTAGGATAATTTATAACAATCTGAACTGTCTTTTTTTGAATATTTTCGCTTTTATTCGATAAGGCAAGGGGTAAAACAGTGGAGATAACCCTTTTTTGTTTGTCTGATGTTTGCGATTGCAACAGGGAAAGCAACTTATCAAGAGCCTGTTCGTTATCTATAAAATCAGCGCTTCTGAATTTGTCCTGCAAGCTGATAATGATTTCTTCGATCATTTAAAGTAACATTCCTTAAATTTCAAATTAATGGCTGTATTATAACACAATACTCAAGATAAAATACAAAAGTTTAAATTGGTACAGTATTAAAACCGTTTTGCGCAAGCAAATAAGTATTAGCGGTAAGAAAAAAGTCTGCTTTTGCAAGCATACAAGAACAATATATTTGGACGCTAAAGTCATTTGCCGGCAAATTTCGGTCAATTATCATTTGTAAAACCCCCTCATTAAAAGGCGCTTGAACAAATATATTTTGAATTAATAAAAAGTCTTTAAGTTTTTCAAAATATGCACCGCTTTTATGAGATCTGCTCAGAAAAAAATGTGACAGAATAACGGGCAAAATCAAACATTCAGCACGATTTACCGCTTGAAACACTCTGTCAGCCGCCGGCGAATCAGTTAACCAAACAAGCATGGCATCAAGATCTAACCCCAGTTTACCCGCAGAAAAGAACAGATTAGTTTCGACAGTTTTAAACTCAGGTGCCTTAACTAATCCCTTAAGAAGGCCTCTGCCTTTTAAGAATTTTTCTTTCCAGTAAGCGGAAACTTCTGAATAATCTTCGTAATAAGTCGTTCCTTTGCGCTGTTCAAGCCATGTATCGATTTCTTTTTCTAAAAATATTGATTTTCTGCCTGCATGTCTCGCCATTGACGCGAAGTCTGGTCTATGATTTGGTGAGCTCGGGGACATCCAAGCTTGTATTGTATGTTTTGAGACTCTCAATTTTTCAGCGACTTCAATTAAAGTAAGAATTACATTTTTTTCCATAACAGACCTCTTTTCGATATATAGCAATATATAACAATATTTAAAAATATGCAATACAAAAGGGGCATTTGATGCGAGTTTCAAAGAAAAGCATCATCAACAAACAACTTCCGTTGAAATTTTTCTTGACCTTGCAGAAACTTTTAGCTAGAATACTCGTCACCAACTTAACCTATTGGAAATTTATTTGGAGGACAAAAATATGTCTACGGTTTCTATGAAAAGCCTGCTCGAAGCCGGCGTACACTTCGGGCATCAGACAAGAAGATGGAATCCCAAAATGGCGAAATACATCTTCACAGCACGCAACGGTATCTACATCATCGATCTTCAAAAAACTACCAAGCTCCTTGACGAAGCTTGTGATTTTATTAAAAGCGTAGTTCGCGAAGGTAAACCTATTTTATTTGTAAGCACTAAAAGACAGGCACAAGAAATTATAAAACAAGAAGCAGAACGCTGTGGCATGTATTTTATAAATTATCGTTGGCTTGGCGGCATGTTGACTAACCATGTTACAATCGAAAAACGCATTCAGAGATTAAAAGAGCTTAACGATCTCGTAGACAGCGGCAAAATCGAATCATACCCCAAAAAAGAAGCTTCAAAAATGCGCAAAGATCGTGAAAAATTAGATCGCGCTCTTGGGGGAATCAAAGATATGAAGGGTATGCCGGGTGCAATTTTTGTAATTGACCCTCACAAAGAAGCTATTGCAATAGCTGAAGCCCGCAAAGTCGGAATCCCTATAATTTCTGTAGTTGACACCAACTGTGATCCTGACAACATTGATTTCGTAATTCCCGGGAACGATGACGCTATACGCGCAGTTAAGCTTGTAACCAGCTTAATTTCTGATTCTGTGCTCGAAGCTCTCGAAGGCAAATCTTTTGACGAAGTAAGCGAATCAGCTGAAATCGAAACAGAAATGGGAGAAGGCGAAATTGACATGGCAGCTGCGTTGTCTATTGATACCGACTTTAGTGGCAAAGAACAAGAAGAAAATTAAGTTAGCGATATTTATCAGTTAATGTTACGAAAGGTGAAAATAATGATTACAGCTCAGATGGTAAAAGAACTGCGTGAAAAGACCGGTGCCGGCATGATGAAATGCAAAGAAGCACTTAATGAATGCAACGGGAACCTGGAAGAAGCTATAGATTTTTTGAGAAAAAAAGGTTTAGCCTCTGCTGACAAACGCTCAGGCCGTGCAACTTCACAAGGTCTTGTCGTTCCTTTAATTTCAGAAAATCGCCGCACAGCGGGTATTGTAGAAGCTAATTGTGAAACAGACTTTGTTGCAAAAACCGATGATTTCATCAATTTTGCAAACAAACTTGCTGAGCTTGTTCTTAATACTCCTTCCGTAAAATCGACATCTGATCTTGAAAAACTTAGCATTGACGGTCAGACCATTGACGACTACCGCAAAAGTATGATCGCAAAAACAGGTGAAAACATCACAATAGGTCGTGCCGAACATTTAGAAATTCCTTCAGGCGGCAACGGATTCTTTGATAACTACGTTCACGGCAATGGAGCCATCGGAGTTATCGTTGAGGTAAAAACTGCCGACAGCGCAGTTGCAACTAATACAGAAGCAATTCAAACGGTACATAATATCGCTTTGCAGGCAGCGGCCATGAAGCCTCTTTATACATTCAGCAACGATGTTCCGGTAGAAGTTATGAATCGCGAAAAAGATGTTATCATCGGACAAATTAAAAATGATCCGAAAAATGCTAACAAACCTGAAGAAATCGTTAATAAAATTGTAGAAGGCAGACTGGCAAAATATTGTGAAGAAAACTGTCTTTTCAATCAAGTTTTCTTTCTGGATGACACTAAAAAGATCTCTGATTTACTTGCCGATTTGAGCAAGAAAATCGGAAGTGAAGTGACTCTTGTATCATTCAGAAGATGGGCTCGCGGCGAAGGTTGCGAAACGCCTGAAGTAGCAACTGCCGAAGCAGGTGCATAAGGTTAAGTGAACAGTTCTCCAAAATAATGGAAATGCAGAGACGCTTGCAAATGCGGGCGTCTCTATCTATATCAGGAAGCTAGACCATGCAAAAACCAAGATTTAAAAGACCGTTGTTAAAACTCAGCGGCGAAATGTTCGGCGGCAAAGATGGATATGGTTTTGACCGCGAAGCTCTTGAGGCGTTTGCGCGAGAGGTTAGATCATTAGTTGATTCCGGAATTACACCCGGCATAGTAATCGGCGGAGGAAATTTTTTCAGAGGCGCAAAATCAACTTTACCATCTTTAAAACGACACAATGCAGATTCAGTCGGAATGCTAGCAACAGTAATGAATTCAATATGTTTTGCCGATCATCTTGAAGCAATCGGAGTAAAAACAGCTGTTTTTTCAGCCATGCCGATTGGCACATTCACAAAAGTTTATGACATAAATTTAGCCCGTTCCTATATGGATGAAAATACTTGTTGCATTTTTTCCGGAGGCACAGGTCATCCTTATTTCAGCACAGATTCAGGTTCAGCTTTAAGAGCTGTCGAAGTTGGTTGCGATGTTTTGATAAAAGCGACAAAAGTCGACGGAATATATGACAGCGACCCGATTAAAAACAAAAATGCGCACAAATTTACGGAAATAACTTTTGAAGAGGTTCTTACAAAGAAGCTTGGGGTAATGGATTTGGTAGCCATTACTCTTTGCCGCGACAATAAATTGCCACTTAAGGTATTGTCTCTCAATGACTCCGGAGTTCTATTAAAAGCTTGTATGGGTGAAAAGATAGGCACGAATGTAATCGAAGATAACAAAAATATATAATCGAAAGGACAATTACTATGTCAATAGAATCAATTATTACAGATTCAAAAAACAAAATGCTTCAATCGATAGAAGTCTTAAAAAAAGATTATTCTACTATGCGTACTTCTCGCGCAACTCCATCGCTTTTAAGCCGCATTACCGTAAATCAGTATGGTTCAGAAGTGCCCTTACAGCACGTTGCTTCTGTTTCTGCGCCTGATCCGAAATCTCTTGTAATTCAGCCCTGGGACAAAACAGTTTTGCCTGAAATTGAAAAGGCTATTTTAAAATCAGATTTAGGTTTAAACCCTCAAAACGACGGCAATTTAATTCGTTTGCCTATTCCCTCTCTCACAGAGGAACGCCGCAATGATTTGGTAAAGAATGCCAAAAAGAAGTCAGAAGAATACAAGGTTGCGTTGAGAAATATCAGAAGAGACGCGAATGACCTGTTTAAGGCCATGGAAAAAAAGAGCGAAATCACTCAAGATGAGAGCAAAAAAGCACAAGATCGCATCCAAAAATTGACTGATGAAAACATTGACCAAATTCAGAAGATTTTCACTGCTAAAGAAAATGAAATAATGGGTAAATAACCCTTTAACGGCATGCTTTGTGCATGCCGTTTAAAAAAACATGTATAAAATATCAAAAAAATGTCTTTCATGCGGCACTTGTGCATCAGTTTGTAAGTTTAACGCTATTAAGATCGGTTTTCCCTACGTAATAACCGAGAAATGTACGAACTGCGGAAAATGCGCAGAAGTTTGCCCTGTTTTTGCAATCAGTAAAGTTTCAGAGGAACCTTCCGAACAGCTTGACATGACTAAGATTCCGTCACACATCGGGATAATAATGGACGGAAATGGTCGTTGGGCACAAAATCAGGGAAAAAACAGAATATTTGGTCACACTAAAGGTGCGAGCAGAGTAAAAGATATTGTTAAATGTGCTAACGACTTAGGTGTTAAGCACCTGAGCCTTTATGCTTTTTCTGTTGAAAATTGGGCAAGACCGAGTTTTGAGGTCAGTGCTCTGATGAAACTGATTCAATCTTATATCATAAGCGAGCGAAATGCTTTACACGCAGAAAATGTTGTATTTAGGCTTTTAGGGCGAATCGAAGGACTTTCAAAAGACGTTGTCAAAGAAATTGATATTTCAACGGAATTGATGAAAAATAACACCGGCTTAACTTTAAACTTATGCATTAATTATGGCGGCAGAACCGAAATTATAGATGCGATAAAAAAAATAATTGATAAAGGATATAAATCATCCGATATTACGGAAAAGCTGATTGCAGAGAATCTTTATTGCCCCGTATTACCTGACTTAGATTTAATCATAAGAACCAGCGGCGAAATGCGTACAAGCAATTTTCATTTATGGCGAGCAGCTTATTCAGAACTCTATTTTACTTCTGTTTTATGGCCGGATTTTGACAAAAAAGAATTGGTTAAGGCAATTCAAACTTACCAAAATCGTCAAAGAAGATTTGGCAAAACGCAAGAACAAGTTACCACACAGGAATAGTCATGAATGTTTCTAAAGTTTTGGCGCGATTACCGGTTTTGATATTTGGGATTCCCATCAGTTATGCGGTTTTAGTTTTAGCCGACGCATGGGTTCGAGTATCGTTTTTGGCTATTGTTGCTTTGATAGGGCAATTTGAGTTATGCAAATTAATAGATAAAGATTCAAATCGCAAACCTTTCCCTGAATGGGTTGGCGGACTGACAATAATGATCTCTTCTCATCTTTACGGTGAACGAGCACTTTTTATTTCTTTTTCTTTAATGATTTGCGCAGGCATGGTTTTTACAGTATTAAGAGGGCTTCGCGGTGACGGGCGAAGACGCTTTTGTCATATTTCATTCAGCCTATATTATTTACCCTTTTGTTTAAGCTGTTTTGAATTATTTGCCAAATCAACCGGAGGGTTGTCTTTATTCATTATATTAGCTTCAATTTGGGCATTAGATATAGGCGCATACGTTTTTGGCATGAGTTTTAGGGGCCCGAAACTAGCCCCCAAGATCAGCCCAAACAAGACTATTTCGGGAGCTGTCGGAGGCGCGTTATCCTGCATAGTTTTTTTATATCTTATGAAGCACTTTGAATTTTTAATAATAACTGAAACGAAGTTTTGGATTTTAGCTATTTCGATCGCTTTAATCGGTCAAGTGGCAGATCTTTTTGAATCAATTTTAAAACGAGAATCTGAAGTGAAGGATTCCGGAGCACTTTTAGGCTCACACGGCGGAGTATTAGACAGAATCGACAGTGTTTTGTTTTTAGGCCCTGTGTGTTATGCCATTTTAATTATGTAATGTTTATGCGAAAGGTTTACAAATGCTGAGTTTATTGGGTGTTATCGCAACTACGGTTTTATCAATCTGTTTTGTTTTAGTAAGTATCGCTCTTGTTCATGAGTTTGGTCATTATATTACCGCCAAGCTTTCAGGTATTTGGGTATTAGAATTCGCAATAGGTTTTGGCAATCGTCTGATGAAAACAAAAATCGGCGAAACTCTTTACTCTCTGAGGCCTTTTCCGCTGGGCGGCTTTGTCAGGCTTGCCGGCATGGATAATGTTGAAGAAGAATCAGACAAAAAAGACGGTGAAGAAGCCCCCGACGATGATCCCGATCTTCCAAAAGTTCCGGCTGACCATCCAAAAAGTTATTTAAGCCGCCCTGCCTGGGCAAAGATTCTGGTTTTAGCGGCCGGTTCTATTATGAATATGGTTTGGGCCGTTGTTTTATTCATAATGATATATGTTATAGCCGGTGGCCCCATCACAAATATCAGCGTTGTTGAAGCCATAAAAGATAAAGTTGCTTATAACGCGGGAATTCGCTCAGGCGACATTATTGTTGCGATTGGCGGCAAAAAACTTACCGATTGGAGCGAAGGTATTTCAATAATTAACAATTCTCCCGGCAAAGAATTGGTTTTAGATGTAATTCGCAATCACCCTATAAATAAGCATGGTGCAGAGGGCGGAATTCTTCGTGAAGACGTTTCTGTAAATAATGGAACTTACCAGGTATATGATCAAGAAACGCTTTCGTTTAAGGTTATACCTGAAGGTGTTATGGGTTCGGCAAAAATAGGAATAAGTTTGTCGCCGAACAATTATGATTTTCAAAAACTCCCTATTGGGAAGGCTGTATCAAAAGGGATTTCTGACGGTATCAACGTTATTTATCAAACTGTCGGCGGTCTGGTAAAGATGTTTACTCGAGAAACCCAAGCAGATGTTGCAGGCCCTGTTAAAATCATGAAAATGATTAAAGACCAGTCGTCTAAAGGACTTGTAGACTTGCTTTATTTGACGGCAATTCTGAGTGTCAACATAGGACTGATTAATTTATTACCGCTTCCGGTGCTTGACGGAGGCCGCATAGTATTTATTTTGATTGAATTGCTTTTTCAGTTTGTGAATAAGATTTTCAAAACTAAGTTAACAGTAAATTCAAAAGTAGAAGAATCAATTCACTTTGTTGGCATGATTTGTTTATTGCTTTTGGTTGTATTTGTAACTTATAAAGACATCCTGAGTTTTTTCTGAACAATTGACAGACAATGGCGCTTAGTGTAGTGTGAGCAGATGAAAATTTTCTTACGACTATTGGCTATACTGATCGTTTTTCTGTGTTTTTGGGCTTTAGCCCCTTTCAAAGAAGCAGAAGACTACTCACGATACAGATTCGTTATTTCGGCAGATGGGCCCCTTGCTAAGGGGCAGCTGCAAGATATATTGATTGTTCCGTTTGAGCGTAACGCCGAAGGCGGGTTAAGCAGAGTCAAACCCGATTCGGCTTTTTCTGTTCAAGTAAATGCACATTATTTGCCTGGCGCTTCAAATTCAAAGAGCAAGCTGCTGCAATTGCGTAAAACGCCGACAGATGAGTATGCGGCTAAGCTTACCGTTCCCCCGGACAGCAATGCAAACCGGGTTAAGATAACAGTTTCTCCATTTGGTAAAGCAGAAATAATATTAGCCGAAGCCCATATAGATATTGGCAACAGTCCGTCGTTGTTGGTTGTTCCAAGCACAAAAAACTTATATCAGGGCGATGAAGTTACTTTTTCTCTTGCTGTCTTTGAGACAAAATCGACAAAAGGTTTATTCAAACAGCCCATCAGAGTAAAAATCGATTCACCTCAAGATATTACAGTAGTAAATCGCGTATTGTTTACAGATTTTAACGGACTGGCCACTTTCACTACCAATATTCACCCAAAATCTCGCACAGGCAATTACAAGTTTAGTTTTGCATGCAAAGAAAGTGTGCAATCGTTTTTGCTGACTGTAGCACCAAAAAGCAAAGCAGCAAAAACCCAGGCCAACTACAAACTTTCGAATACATTTTCCCCTGAAAAAGATTCTCAAATTATTAAAGATATACAACCGAACCCGCAAAACACCGAGCAGGCGATTATTAATTTTGAGAGCAAAGGGTCTTTTTATAGACACGCAGAGATATGGCAAAATGGGATTAACCTTTTTTCATCGCCATTAAAGCAGGATCACGGACTAATTATTTTACCCTATTTCAGAAATGCTTCGCCGCAGCATCCGATATGTTTTCGTTTTTGGATGCTGAAAGGCAATGAAGTATTGTATGAAACCAGATCAGTGATATATGACCAAGAAAACGATTCAGAGATAGTGCATTTGATAAAAACCGCTGCAGCAGTTGTCAGCCCTGCCTATCATTTAGGCTTCACCGGGGTGGTTCTGACTAACAAGGGCTTATTTAAGCAGACATTATTCGAAAAAACGCATAGTTTGACCTCTTTTGAACGGCCTGTTATAAGCAATGTTTACGTGCCTAATAATAAACCTGTTGTAAATTTTGGTTCAGAAGCATGCATAAATTTTTCGGAAAATCGTTTTTTTTATGTAGAAGATGAATTGCAGTTGAGCCGATTCAGATTTAATGCCATACGTGTATGGCAGAACCCCGAAAAGCTTTTAAAGCATTTAATTAGCCTTAACGAGACACATTGCGGCAATATTGAAGGGTTATTAAATCATGCTTACCTTTGCGCGAGATTGTCAGATTATTTGTCGTTTCAAGAAAGAATCAAATTTACTGAAACGCTTGAAGGATTAATTGAGCCGTTGTGTTTTTTGAACGATCAATTAAAAAGTGACAATAATTTACGATTAAGCTATGAAAAGAGATTAATTGAGGTCGTTTATATGTTATCCGAGCTTATTTACATCCCACAAGAACTTATTTCTTTGATTAAGAGTAAGGAAAATTTAAATTCGGATAATATTGCCACACCAAATTTTTTCCAGAAATCACTTTCGGCCTTTGAGCTTAAAAATTCTCTTTCAAAGGGCGGAAAAGCGATTTTAGCGACTGACTTTCAGACTTACACGCTAAATTTGAACGCTGATGAAGCCATTTTTAAAACAGAGAATTTAAGTAAAAATAAGTCTGATATAATTAATAAAATTATCAATTCGCGTGTTAATCCTCTGATAATAGAATTACTATTTTAATTTAACGGGAAAATAAATGAACTTAGCCTTGTTTGATTTTGACGGAACAATAACAACTCATGACAGTTTGCGTGACTTTTTACTTTATTCTTTTGGGTTAAAGCGGTGCATAAAAAAGCTTGCGCCGGTAAGTCCAATGATTTTGGCTTATTTATTAGGGATAGCCGATAACCAAAAAGTAAAAACCGAAGTAAGCAAAAGTTTTTTTTCGCAAATGCCTGAATCGGAATTTATTTTATTAGCAAAGAAATTTGCAGAAGAAGAATTACCTAAAATAGTAAAAAAATCAGCGACCGAGAAAATAGCTTGGCATAAATCTATGGGCGATCGAATAATTGTAGTTTCAGCGTCATTTAGTGATTATTTAAAGTATTGGTGCGAAAAAGAAGAGTTAGAGCTAATATCAACTAGGCTGGAGATTAAAAACGGCAGATTAACAGGATATTTCTCTACACCAAATTGTTGGGGCAAGGAGAAAGTAGTGCGCATCAACGCACATTTGAATCTGAGGGATTTTTCTAAGATCTATGCGTACGGCGATTCAAAAGGCGATTTTGAAATGCTTAAGCTGGCAGACGAAAAGGGATACCGTATTTTCAAATAAAGCATGTGATTTTTTTAACAAAATATGCTAGAATTTGCGCATGAAAACGAAAACAATTTTTGACATACCCGAGTTTCCGGCTCAAGAAGACGTTACCACAGCACATAATGATTTAATAATAGAAGCGTGTAATTTGGAAAATGTATGCTCAGCGGAATGCTCGACATACTATTTAATTTCGTGGTTTTACAACAGGCCCGGCATGATAAGCCGCATTGGCGAGAGGCTCATACTTGACGCAGAAGGCAGCCAGGGAGGGCATCTTTTCAGAGGCCCTTTTGGTAAAGGCCCATTAAAGCCGGCATTAGAAAAAATGTTGCATCACATTCAAACGGATTTTGGCGAAGCCCCTACCCTGCATTATTTGCCGGGAAACTTTGCGGACAAACTATGTGCAACCATTGAACCGAAATCGAAGGAAGACCATTCAGATTTTTACGATTACATATATGACAGATCGGAGCTTGCTTCATTAGAAGGCGGCAAGTTTATTAAGCAGCGCAATTTGGTTAATAAGTTTGAGCGCGAGTATAATCCGGAAATAATAGTTTTAAAAGAAGATGATACTGAAAAAGTAATGCGTTGCCTTGATAAATGGTATGAACGATATGGCACTGACGACCATTTTTTAGATATGGAACGAGATTCCGTTGAAATAGGTTTAAAGAACCTCTGGAAGCTTGGTGGCGTTGGTATCAAAATAGCACTAAAAAGTGAAATGTGTGGCCTGAGTTGGGCTGTTCCTGTAAGCCATGACACTTGGATGGTAGTTGTAGAAAAAGCTCCGAGAAATGTAAAAGGCATGTATCAGTATGTTAATAATTCTTTAGCCAATATTTTACCGGAGAGCGCAAAGTTTTTGAACAGAGAAGCAGACATGGGCATAGAAGGCTTAAGGACGGCAAAACAAAGGTACAATCCGGTTAAGTTTGAGAGAAAAACCACCCTTTACTATTAAGTGTTTTAAAAATGTGGAATAAATACGCTCTACGTGTTAGTATATGCGTTGAATTTTAATTAAACCACAGCCGATTCGTTGTCAAAACCTATCAACACAATGCTATCAAAGGTTAAGACCTAAAAACCGAGCCGGCAAAGGTTGTTATCTTAAGACAAATAGGTGGTCGGCATGAATCATAACAAACACACTTTCGAACCTCTGGCAATCGTTGGCATGAGTTGTTTATTTCCTAAGGCTCAAAGCATATCTGATTACTGGGAAAACATCAAAAAGAAAGTTGACGCAATAAGCGAAGTTCCGGCAACACATTGGAAAGCAGAAGACTATTACGATTCTGACAAAAAGCGTGCAGACCATGTTTACGCAAAGACCGGCGGGTTTTTAGATTCAATAGATTTTGACCCCTCAGAATGGGGTATTGCGCCCTCTGATTTAGATTCAATAGACACATCGCAACTACTAAGCTTGGTTGTAGCGCGGGGTGCATTAAATGACGCAGGGTATTCAGATAATCGAGAATTTAACAGAGATACAGTCAGCGTTATTTTAGGCTTAACCGGTACCATTGAGTTAGTTTTGCCCTTAGGCGCGCGGCTTGGTCATCCTCTGTGGCGCAAAGCTATGCTTCATGCGGGAATTTCATCTGAAATAACAGAAGAAGTTATATCAACGTTAGGTAAAGCCTACGTTGGTTGGCAAGAAAACTCTTTTCCGGGTTTACTCGGCAACGTAGCAGCGGGCAGGATAGCCAACCGTTTAGACTTAGGCGGCACAAACTGCGTAATCGACGCTGCCTGCGGCAGCTCATTGGGAGCTCTGGAAATGGCTGCCATGCAGCTTTGGACCCACAAGTCCGATATGGCGATAACCGGCGGTGTTGATACTTTTAATGACATTTTTATGTATACCTGTTTCTGCAAGACCCCTGCCCTTTCTCCAACCGGTCACGCACGTCCGTTCAGCGAAGACAATGACGGCACCATACTTGGCGAAGGCATTGGGATGTATGTTTTAAAGAGATTATCTGATGCAGAGCGCGATGGCGATAAAATATATGCATGCATTAACGCTGTTGGCTCATCTAGCGACGGAAAAGGCAAAGCTATTTACGCACCAAGCGCAGAAGGTCAAAAGAAAGCGCTGCTTCGTGCTTACGAAGAAAGCGGAATAAGCCCTAAAGATATTGGTATGGTAGAAGCTCATGGCACCGGAACAGGCGCCGGAGACCAAGTTGAACTTGTAGCATTGAATGAAGTCTATGGTGCTTCAGAAACAGGTCGTCCGTGGTGCGCACTCGGTTCTGTAAAGTCTCAAATCGGCCATACAAAAGCGGCTGCCGGTTCTGCAAACATTATTAAAGCAGCATTGGCGCTTTATCACAAAGTAATTCCGCCGACAATAAAAGTTTCAAAACCTGCTAAAATTTTGAGAGAATCAAACAGTGCGTTTTATTTACCAAAAGACATTCGTCCCTGGGTAACAGAAAACGGAAAAACAAGACATGCTGCGGTCAGCTCTATGGGTTTTGGCGGAAGCAATTTCCATGTCATTTTGTCTGAATATGACAAGTACAAAACCGTTACAGAATGGGAACGCGGTACAGAATTATTTACTTTTTCCGGCACAAATACCAAAGAAATTAAAGAAAAACTGGCTGCATTAAATAATGCAAACGCTTCAACATTAAGGAAACTTGCTGCAGAAAGCCGTCGTGATTTTAATGTTGAATCTGCTTGTCGCTTAACTTTTGTGATTGAAAACAGCACAGACGTTTCTAAATTGATTACAGAAATTAACGGTCAGCTTGATACTTGCACAGATAAAGGGTTTAGCTTACCTAACGGAGCTACATATTCACAGAAAAATGAAAATGCCCCTGTAGCCATTCTTTTCCCGGGCCAGGGTTCTCAGTATACCGGTATGCTTGCCGATTTAATTTGCTCTACGTCAGAAGGCATAAACACTTTAATAGAAGCTGACAGAGAGACCGGTTCCGTTGACAATTTTGGCAATAGGCTCACAGATTATATTTATCCGAGACCAAATTATGACGAAGAGCTTGATAAGCTGAATAACGAAAAATTGAGATCTACTGATATTGCTCAACCTGCTATTGGCAGTATTTCTTTGGGCAGTTTCAAGGTTTTAGAGTCGTTTGGTTTAAAAGCTTCGGCTTTTGCCGGTCATTCTTTTGGCGAATTGGTAGCTTTGTCTGCTGCGGGCGCGTATGATGGCAGCACATTGGCAAAGTTATCACGCGAACGCGGCCGGCTAATGGCAATGGGCAGCGGTGACAAGGGCGGTATGATTGCTGTTCTTGGCGAGAGAAAAACTGTTGAAGAAATATTAGAAAAAGAAAACATTGATTTAGTGGTAGCGAATCATAATTCTCACAAACAGGTTGTTCTTTCGGGCAAAACTTCTGAAATTGAACGAGCCAAAGACATTTTTAAAGCTCATAAAGTTAAAGGCACAATTTTGAATGTAGCCGGTGCTTTCCACAGTTCTTTTGTGGCAGATGCGGCTAAGCCGTTTTATGATTTTGTCAAAAATGAAAAGTTCAATAATTTAAGAGTTCCGGTTTACGCCAATACAACCGGAAATAAGTATCCTGAAAACGTTGACGAAGTAAAAAGCTTATTAGGCAATCAGCTAGCCAATCAGGTTCGTTTTGTTGAAATTATTGAAAACATGTATAATTCAGGCATCAGAACTTTTATTGAAGTTGGCCCGGGCAACGTGTTATCCGGAATGCTTAAAAACATTTTGAATACTGATGATTATAAGGTATTAACCTTAGATTCTTCGGGCGGCAAAAGATCGTCTGTTTATGATTTAGGTCGTTTATTGGGGCAATTGAGTGCATTAGGCTACAAATTAGATATTGAAAAATGGCAAAACGGAACAGACTATCTAAAAACTGCGGCTAACGTTAAATCTTCTAAGTTTACTTTTAAACTTTGCGGTGCAAACTATAAGTCTGCCAAACAGCTTGAGGTGCTTGCAAATCTGGAGAAGCCGGTAACAGTTAAACCAACAATAACCAAAGCCGCTATATCTGAGACAGAAACAAATAATACCCCCGTTTTAGCAAATAAGGAACCACAACAAACACAAAACTTTGGACAGGTCAGCATGAATAACAGCATTAAAAAAGAAACAAAAGTCACCGCAGTCGCAGATGAGACAATAGCGGCTTTACAGGCAATGCAGCAGCAAACTGCAGATTTACATCGCAAATTTCTTGAAGGTCAGGAACTGGCACAAAAAACTTTAATGGCATTATTGAGCGGCGGTAACGCGCCTGTGTTAACAAATACACGACCTGCTGTTTCAGCGCAACAAAGGGTTAATGTTTATGAACCGGTCAAGGCAGAAATAAAAGAAGAGCCAAAAATTGTTATGCAAAAGCCTGCAGAGCGGGCTACAAAGATTGAAGCTCCTAAGACTGAACTTCCCAAGGTTGAACTTCCTAAAGTTGCCTCTGTTGATACTGACAGAATCAGAAAAACACTTCTTGATGTTGTTGCGGAAAAGACCGGGTATCCGACTGAGATGCTCAACCTTGAAATGGACATGGAAGCGGATTTGGGCATAGACTCAATTAAGCGTGTCGAAATTATGTCGGCCATGCAAGAACGCTTGCCCGATGCGCCTGTTGTTCAGCCTGATCAGCTCGGTAAATTACGAACTTTGGCACAAATTTTGGAATATATGAGTGCGAATAACACAAGTTCTTCCAATGTCGCAGTTTCTCAAAAAATTGTCGAGGAACCTAAAACAAAGGGCGGGTTAAACACAGAGATTGTCAAAGCGGCCTTATTAGAGGTAGTTGCAGAAAAAACCGGGTATCCGACCGAAATGCTCAACCTTGAAATGGACATGGAAGCGGATTTGGGCATAGACTCAATTAAACGTGTCGAAATTATGTCGGCCATGCAAGAACGCTTGCCCGACGCGCCTGTTGTTCAACCTGATCAGCTCGGCAAATTACGAACTTTAGCACAAATTTTGGAATACATGAGTATAAACGGCGCGAATTCTTCTAACGCTGCGGTATCTCAAAACATTGTCGAAGAATCTAAAACAAAGGGCGGTTTAAACACAGAGATTGTCAAAGCGGCCTTATTAGAGGTAGTTGCAGAAAAAACCGGGTATCCGACTGACATGCTCAACCTTGAAATGGACATGGAAGCGGATTTGGGCATAGACTCAATTAAACGTGTCGAAATTATGTCGGCCATGCAAGAACGCTTGCCCGACGCGCCTGTTGTTCAACCTGATCAGCTCGGCAAATTACGAACTTTGGCACAAATAATGGAACATTTGAGTGTAAACGACTGCTGCACCGAATCATCTGCTTGCAATAAAATCGCATCTGATTTCACTACAGCCGGCTCTTCAGATTACGACACTGTGCTATTGGGAGTTGTTGCAGAAAAAACCGGGTATCCTGTTGAAATGTTAAGCTTAGACATGGATATGGAAGCAGATTTAGGAATAGATTCGATAAAGCGAGTTGAGATTTTATCGGGATTTCAGGAAAAAATGCCTGATGCACCGGTAGTTCAGCCGTCAGATTTAGGAAATTTCAGAACCATTGGACAAATCTTAGATTTTTTGCATTCGAGAGACTGTAAGAGCGCCTGCAAGGCCGTTAACACAACAGAATCGGCGGCAAATGAGAAAGAAAGCGGGTTTAATGAGGGTCTTGAAGGGTCTGTTATCCGCACAGTTATAAGAACCGTTGAAATTTCCCCTGTTTCTGACGGAGAAAAAATTTTAAGAGCGGGCGATACAGTTTTGATAAGCAACGATGATGCGGCTTTGTCCGAGGCTGTTAAAGTTTCGTTTACAAAGGCAGGGCTGAAAGCTGAGACTCGCTCGTTGGCACAAATTATCGAGGGGCAATTTCCCATAGACACAAAGGGGCTTGTGATCATTGCTCCGGCGCCGGAGAAAGCTCTGATGAACTTATGGGAGAGCAGCTCAGAAGAATGGTTAAAAGACGCTTTTATGGCGATTCAGAAGGCTGGGCAGGCTGTAAAGCTTAATAAAGGTGTAATTGCAACCGTATCAAGATTAGACGGTCGTTTTGGTTTAGACACAATGACAAAGACAACTGACCCTGTTCAGGGTGGTTTGGCGGGTATTGCAAAAACGATCAGATATGAATGGAGCGAGGTTGCGGCGAAAGCAATTGATTTGGATTATCGCTACAAAGACGAGATCGAAGTTGCAGACAGACTTGTCGCGGAGGTTTCTGCGAAAAGTTTTATGGAAGTCGGATTAAGTAAGAATTCGCGCATAAAAATCGAAGAAATTGAGTCAGAACTGAGTGAAGACAATAGTTGCCCGGCTAATTTCAGAAAGAGCGATGTTATTATTGTAACAGGCGGAGCGCGCGGTGTGACTGCCGAGACTGCGATTGCTTTTGCAGAGAAATACAAGAGCACTATGGTTCTTATCGGTCGTTCGCCTTTGCCTAACGAAGAACCTGCTTGGCTGCGTGGGTTAAGCGATGAAGGCGCAATCAAAAAGGCAATTTTGTCTAATTCGGGCAAACAACTGTCTGTAAAAGAACTTCAAGCTGAATATCATTCATATAGGGCGAATCGAGAAGTGTTGAATAATCTGGAACGCATTCGCAGTTTTGGCAGCGATGTATTTTATTATTCGGCGGACATTCGCAATGAAAGCGAAATAGATCAGATTGTAGAAAAAGTCAGGATTGAAGCCGGTAGCATCACCGGTTTGATTCATGGCGCGGGTGTTTTACGAGACAGAAGAATTGAAGATAAGACCAGAGAACAGATAAGCGATGTTCTAGACACCAAAGTCAGAGGTTTACGGAATATTTTAAAAGCTATTTCACGAGACAACTTGAAGGTTATTGTATTATTTTCGTCATTTTCCGGGCGACAAGGTCGTTTGGGACAGGTCGATTACGCTATGGCCAATGAAGTTTTGAACAAGGCGGCTCAAAAGCTGAGAATTTTGAGACCTGAGTGCCGTGTAATGGCTTTTAACTGGGGCCCGTGGGATGGCGGCATGGTAAATTCGAGTTTAAGGAATGTTTTTTTGGCTGAGGGCATCGGTCTCATACCTTTAAAAGCGGGTGCGCGATGCCCGATAACAGAGCTTACGAACCCGTCTGAAAACGCAGTTGAAATTGGCATTATGGGTACATTAGGCATAACCGACGGTTCAACCGGGCCTCTTTCAGAGGCAACAAGATTTACAAAGGCTTTTGACTACAACCTTAACGTTGAAGAAAACAGCTGGTTAAGATCTCACGTATTGAACGGCGACCCGGTTTTACCTATGGCCGTAGCGGGAGAACTTATGTCAGAAGCTGCTTTGATAAACAACATTGGTATGCAGTTTATTGGCTACAATGAAATGCGCATTTTAAAGGGTGTTGTTTTAAAGAATGGCGGTGCTCAGGTTGTATCTGTTTATACATCTACTCCGACAAAAACCAACGATGGTTATTCTGTGATTTGTGAAATCAGAAGCAAATCAAATGACAGAGAGACTATTAACGCGCGTGCCGAGATTATTTTATCTGACACTTTTGTTGAGAGCAGTCCTGAGTATTTAAATGTAGATGCAGAGCTTATTTACCCTGATTCAATCAACGAAGTTTATGAAAATGATCTGTTTCATGGCGAATTTTTTAAATCATTAACAGAAATTTTGGGTTGGTCAGACAAAGGCATTAAAGCTTTAAGCAAAACTTCCCCTGCTCCGTCTGAATGGTTTGCCAGACCTATTCGCACTTCATTTTGTTCAGAGCCTGTGAGCATAGATGCCGCTTATCAATTGATGATATTGTGGACAACAAAAGTTTGCGGGGCACCTTCTTTGCCCGGATATGCGAAAAAGTATCGAAAATTTGTCAATGAATTTATCGATGAGCGAGTAATCATTTCTGCGCGCGCTAAGCGCAAGGGCTCAATGATGGCAGAAGCGGATATAGACTTTATTAGTGAAAGCGGCAAAGTTGTAGCAAGAATCGAAGGTTATGAGTGTACACTAAATGAAAATTTAAAACACGCCTTCAAATTGAGAAAAGTAATCGGAGCCTGAAATGACAGTCAACAAGCATAAATCTCCTTATTCCATTGCAATAACGGGAATCGGAGGAATTTTTCCCGGTTCTTCAAATCTCGAAGAATTTTGGCAGATGATAGATGAGGGTCGAAGTGCTGTTGGCAGGGTTAATGATGGCCGTTGGCCCGAATCATGCGAAAATTATCAAGGCGTTGGTTACGAGCCTGACAAGGTAAAGACAGTAAACTGCTGCTCTATTAAAGATTTACGTGAAAACTATGAAGGTTTAAACGTTAGTCCCGAGTTCATGTCAAATCTTGATCCTTTGTATAAAATAGCTTTACTGGCGGGTCGAGATGCATTTTATGATGCAAAAACAGAGAATCTTGATCGCACTCGCGTTCAAGTAATAATAGCTAATATTGCTTTGCCGACCGACTCAACGTCAGCAATCACGCGCAAGCTTAACATGGAAATCATTAAAAGCAAGCTCGCCGGCAAGCCGGTCTCAACTGAATCGCTATTTGATGATAACCCTTTGAATAGGCTGTCAGCAGAGTTACCGGCCGGTCTGATTGCAGCAACACTTGGCTTGGGCGGCGGCTGTTACACGCTTGATGCCGCCTGTGCTTCGTCTTTGTATGCGATCAAACGCGCCTGCGACGAGTTAACGGCAGGTCGGGCCGATGCAGTTCTTACCGGCGGTTTATCGCGCCCCTCTTCTCAGTTTACGCAAATGGGGTTCACTCAACTTCATGCCATATCGAGTTCGGGCATTTGCCGCCCGTTTGACAAAGATGGAGACGGCTTGATTGTAGGTGAAGGCGGCGGGCTGTTTTTATTGAAGCGCTTAGAAGATGCTATAAATTGCGGCGATAAGATATATGGTATTATTCGCGGCATTGGTCTCGCCAATGACATAGGCGGCAGTTTGTTGGCTCCATACACAGAAGGCCAGCTTAGAGCTATGCGCGATGCTTATGCCCAAGCAGGATGGCAACCGACCGAAGTACAACTAATTGAATGTCACGGCACAGGCACTCCGACAGGCGATGCCGTTGAATTAAAGAGCATTAAAGAGTTAATGGGCACGATTTATCCGGAAGATTATGAGTGCGTTATCGGCTCTGTAAAATCAAATGTCGGCCATCTTTTAACCGGAGCAGGTGCTGCAGGCTTAATGAAGCTTATTCTTGCCTTAAAAAACAGCAAGCTGCCCGGTGTTGCAAATTTCAGAAGTGCAGACCCTGCGTTAGAATTAGATAAAACACCAATTAGAATTTTAACAGAATCAAAAGTATGGGAAAGGCCATTTGAAGGTATTTCTCGAAAGTGTGCTTTGAGCGCATTTGGTTTTGGCGGTATTGACGGCCACGTATTGTTAGAAGAATATATGCCGAGCGCTCATTCGTTGACGTCGGGGCACCCCGTGTTGCGCAGAAATCGTCCGAAGCCCTCATTAACAGGCATGCTAGACCTCAGAACAGGCAGCAATACTTTCGAATTGCCTGAAATAGCTGTTGTAGCCTTAGACACCTTTGTCGGCAGCTTGAAAAACTCTAAAGACTTTTTTAAAGCCATGCTAAATTGTGAGCCTGCCAAAAAGCCTGTTCCCGAGAACCGTCACAGATGTGATGCGGACAATGCCGCGTTCAAAGAAGGCGCTTATATTGACAAGCTTGAAATCAGAGCCGGAGAATTTAAAATATCTCCGTTAGAATTGACCGAAATTTTACCGCAGCAGCTTCTGATGCTAAAAACAGTCTCAAGAGCCATGTCAGAAATGACCTCAGACACGCAAACAGAAAAAATTGATTGGGGCACCTTTATAGGTATCAGCCAAGACTTTGACGCGTCAAACTTTGCTTCGCGCTGGGCTATCAAAGCTGATTCCGCAAAGTATAACATCACAGAAACAGACACATCAGAGCTTGCTGACGCAATTTCACCCCCATTGAATCACCCTCGCACCGTCGGATCATTAGGCGGCATTGTTGCCAGTCGTATTGCCAGAGAATATGGCATAGGCGGCCCCTCGCATACTTTTTCCAGTTCTGAAAACTCGGGGCTTTCTGCTCTTGAGGCGGCCGTGCGTTCATTGCAAAACAATGAAATAAGCACAGCAATCGTCGGAGCGGTTGACATGGCCGGCGATCTGCGACATTTGTTGGCGACAGACCAATTAAGACCTTATTCGCGCAGCGGCGGTTCAGTTCCTTTTAACAAAGGTTCGGACGGAGCTTTTCCGGGAGAAGGTGCCGTTGCTTTGATTTTAAAACGCAAAGACGACGCCTTAAAAGACGGTGACAGAATTTTATCTATTATCAAAGGAATAGGCAAAGCAAGTTGCGATTCATTAGATAATAAGGATTCCAAAATAAACGCCTGTATTCGTGCCATGGATAATGCTTGGAAAGAATCGGGACTTGTTCCCGCTAAGGCACGTCTTTTCGAAGCGTCGGCCTCAGGCTCAAACTCGGAAGATGAAATCGAAGCGGAAGCAATGTCACGCTTCATGCCGGTGCGAGATATTCGCAAAGAAGACTTATTTCAAAATGACAGCCAACTTTGCGCAATTTCCGCGACAAAAGCTGTAATCGGTCAGACAGGCGCTGCAGCGGGGCTGTTTTCGTTAGCGAAAGCAGTTTTATGCCTAAATCGCCAACTCTTGCCGGGTTATAAAACTCTTACGAACCCTATTGAGCCGTTAGCAAAGAGACAAGATTTTTTCTTTACCCCCAATTCGCCGCAGTATTGGTTCAGAAACAGAATTGAAGGGCCGAGAGTTGCGAGCGTAAACTCAATCGGGCTCGACGGTTCTTTTTATCATGCGGTTCTTGAAGAATTCGAAAATGACGAATTATTAAGCTCGAAAGCGAGAAAGGCGAATTTGGCAGACTGCTGTTTCCCTGCCGGAGAACCTGAAGATTGCGTTTTTGCAATAGGCGGAACAACAACCTGTGATTTGAAAGAGCGTATTTCTGCTTTAAGAAATTTAGAAGCCTCATCTATTCAGCAATTAGCGCGAGAATACGCGCAGCAGTTTCCTTTAAGAGACTATTCAAAAGTGTTTGCCGGAATTGTAGCGTCGTCCATAGGCGAATTGCGCGAAAAGATTGATTTTGCGGTAAACCACATATATAACAATCCTGACAAGCCAATTACAGCCGGTCCCGAAAATGGCGATAAAGTCTTTTACAACCCGACCCCGCAAGCGGTTAACGGAAAAGTTGTATTTGTGTTTCCCGGTTCAGGAAACCACTTTTTATCAATGGGCACAGACCTCGGAGTAAACTGGTCTGAACATCTTAAAAAATTAGACAAGAATTATGAATTGCTTGCGTCACAATTTGCGCCGAGTAAGATTACTCCATGGCGCCTTGCATATGGCGAGAACTACGAAGAAGAAGCAATGGCCGCCTTAATTGCCGATCACAATTCGCTGGTTTTCAGTCATGTTTCTTGTTGCGCTTTCTTAAGTGATTTAGTAAGATCTTTTGGCATTGAACCTCAAATAATTATGGGTTACAGCTTAGGCGAAACAGCCGGAAACTTTGCCACAGGCACCTGGCGCGAACGTGACGAAATGGTTCGCAGAATGAGACATTCTAATTTATTTACCACAGAATTGATTGGCGAATATAATGCCCCTCGCAAACACTGGGGATTAGATGAAAACGCCAATATAGAATGGGCGCTTGGTGTGATTGCGTGCCCTGCATCAGAAATTGAAAAACATATAATCGATTATGACCAAGTTTATATCTTAATCGAAAATACTCCCGAAGAGTGTGTAATTGGCGGCAACAAACATCAGCTGGATGTTTTGGTAAACATTGTCAAAAAGCCGTTTTTCGCGTTAGACGGAGTTTCTTCAGTGCATTGTCCCGCTGCTACACCCGCATCAGAAGCTTACAGAAACTTGCATTTATACGATTGTTACCCACCGGAAGGAATTACATTTATAAGCAGCGGAAAAGGCGAAGTCTTTGTGCCTCAACGCGAAGCAAGCGCTGACTCTATTCTTTCTCAATGTATCGGAAAAATCAATTTCCCCAAGTGCGTAGAAACAGCTTATAATGAAGGCGGAAGAGTATTTTTAGAGATCGGGCCGCAAGCTTCCATGACAAGGATGATCCACCGGATATTAAGCGGAAAACCCCACTTCGCACGTGCAATAATGCCAAAGAACAGAAACCAGAACTCAAGCTTGGTCAGGTTGTTGGCAAATTGTGCGGCAGAGGGCATCAGAGTAAACTTGAGCCCATTGTATTCGGTTTCAGAAAAGGTTTTGGTAGGCTCAACACGCTCTAAGTTAAAGCCGATTGAAATTCCTACTTGTCACCCTCTGATTGTACCGGCGCATAAAAAGCAGGAAACGATTACAGAAAAAACATTTTCGAGCGCTATAACAAAGCCTGTGGCAACACCTGTGGCAGCACCTGTGCCCGTATCTTTGCCGAAACCTGTGGAACCACCTTCGACAAGAGCCTTGCAGCACTCTTTACCTGCTTCTGCACCGAAACCAACGGCAGCGCCTTTGCCGAAAACTTTGCCCACATTATTTTCAAAACCTGCCGGATCGATTAACCCTGAATCTTTGGGCACACCCCCGAAACAGGTTTTTACAAAATCGCTTAATGTGAGCAAACAAGAAAATACATTTAAAGAGCCTTCAATGAACAATATAATACCCAACACCTCAAGTTCGGTCATCGCTTCTTGGTATGAATCGCAAAAATCTTTTGCCGACGCACACAACGCGTATCTTAACTTTTCAAATTCGACCAATGAACTTATCGGCAAAATTATCAGCGGAGGGGTAATTAGCCACGCAAGCTCCGAAATCGGCAAAACCCTCAGCGAACCGGTTAATATCCGCGCAAGTGTCGAACATAGGTTTCCTAAGCCTTACACAGGCGAGGTTTTTCTTGACCGAGAAGGTTCAATGGAGTTTGCTATAGGGAAGATTGGAAATGCTCTTGGCGAGTATTTCGCAAGCGTTGACTCGCACCCGACCCGTGTCAGATTACCTGATATTCCTTTAAATTTTGTTGATCGCGTAATTAGTGTCGAAGGCGAAAAAGGATCATTAAAAAAAGGCAGGGTAATAACCGAACATGACGTTTACCCCAAAACTTGGTATTTAGACAACGAATGCATGCCCACAGGTTTGGCTGTAGAAGCGGGGCAAGCAGACTTGTTTTTGGCGGGCTGGCTTGGAATTGACTTTAAAACAAAAGGGATAGCCAAATACAGGCTGCTAGACGCAGTTGTAACTTTCCATGGGCCATTGCCGCGCCCCGGCGACACTATTCATTACGACATTAAGGTTGACAGATTTATAAGACAGGCTGACACTTATTTATTCTTTTTTGAATACGACGGCAGCATTGACGGCAAACATTTAATTACCATGAGAAACGGCTGCGCCGGCTTCTTCACAGACAAGCAGCTTGCAGACGGCAAAGGGATCGTTCTTACCGAAGATGATTTACGCCCTTCGCCGCAGCCGGACCTGCCGGGACGCGAAAACTTACCGGTAATGGTCAAGCAATCGTTTGATGACGACGCTCTCGAACTTCTGAGACAAAGCAGGTTTGAAGAAGCTTTTGGTAGCGACTTTGCAGGTCTTAAAATAAATGCGCAAACTATACCCTCAGGTCAAATGAAAATGATTGACCGCATTACAGAAATTGACCCTAAAGGCGGAAGATTTGGCTTAGGGCGAATTAAGGCAGAAATAGATATACCGCAAAATGCTTGGTTCTTAACGCAGCATTTCTGCGACGACCAGGTTATGCCGGGTACACTGATGTATGAATCGTGCATGCAGTCTTTGCGTGTGTTCCTGCTTAGAATGGGCTGGATAGCGCCTGCTGAAAACAGCGCATTCGAGCCTATAATCGGAGTTCAGAGTCAGCTGAGATGCAGAGGACAAGTAATTCCGGGCGTTAAAAAAGCATTGTATGACATTGAAATTAAAGAGCTCGGATATGGGCCGGAACCTTATGCAATTGCCGACGCACTTATGTTCGCCGATGGCAACCGAATTGTTCAGGTTTTAAATATGTCGATTAGGTTAAGCGGCACAAACCGCGCTGAAATCGAACAGCTGTGGAAATCTCGAATAAATTGCGTGTGCGCCCCAACGAACGTAAAACAAAGCAATTCTGAAGTATTACCGGCGTTGTACACAAGTGAACAAATCAAAGAATATGCTATCGGCAAACCTTCTTTGTGCTTTGGTCCTGAGTTCAAAGCCTATGACAACGACAAATTTTTGGCAAGACTGCCGAATCCGCCGTTTTTGTTTGTAGACAGAATTACAAAAGTAAATGCAGAATATTTAAAGATTCAAACTAACGGAACAGTTCAAGGGCAGTTTGATATTAAGCCAGATCATTGGTTTTTCAGAGCAAACAGACAGAGCAGTATTCCGTTTGCCGTAATGTTAGAGTTCCCGTTGCAAGTTTGCGGCTGGTATTCATGCTACATGGGCTCAGCGAATACAAGCAACAAACCTTTGCATTATAGAAATCTTGATGGTTCGGCGATTTTGTATGAAGATGTAAATTTGAACAGCGGTACACTGACGGCGACCGTTAAATCTACAAAAGCTGCCAGTTCAGCAGGAATGCTGATACAGTCGTTTGATTTATTGGTTACTCAGGGAGACCGCAAAATTTACGAAGGCGAAACAACCTTTGGATTCTTCTCAGAAGAAGCGCTTGCGAACCAGATCGGTTTACGCGGAGTGAATCGATATACACCTACGGAGGCCGAGAAAGCACGGAGTTTTAACTTCGAATTACCTAATCTGGCACCGTTCACCCCTTCCGATAACACAGAAATTAAGGTTAACGGACTGACTTTGCCCGGCAAAGCACTGTTGATGGTCGACAACATAGAATTGTTCATTCCTGACGGCGGACCGAAGGGATTGGGCTATATCAGGGGGACTAAGACTGTTGATAAAAATGAATGGTTCTTTAAGGCGCACTTCTACCAAGACCCGGTTATACCGGGCTCGTTGGGGCTTGAGTCGTTTATTCAGCTGATGAAGATTGCGGCGATTAACAGGTGGGGAGCCGAATTGCGCGACACCGAGTGCCACTTTGAGCCGATTGCGGTTGGGAACAAGCACAAATGGTCGTATAGGGGCCAAGTCATACCGACAGATAAGCTTGTGACGGTTGATGCGTGCATAACAGCGATTGATGATGCAAGCAAAACTATGATTGCTGACGGGTTCTTGTCTGTCGACGGGCGAATCATTTATTCGATGAAAGACTTTGGTCTGCGCGTTGCCGTTGGAGGGATCGCTTGACAGAATTTATCGACTGCAAAAAGATTATCGAAACGATAAAGGACGACATAAAACGCGGGTTAGCGCGTGAGTATGCTGGTTTGAAGCCTAAAGCGTCTTTTGTGTTGGTCGGCGACAATGTGTTTTCGAAACGTTATGTTGATTTAAAGATGAAAGCCTGCCAAGAAGTTGGTTTTGAAGTTGAAATAATCAATTTCAGCGCCAATGTAAGTGAAGACGCTTTACTTGAAACGATAGTCAAACTTAATTCAGACAAAGGTGTTAACGGAATATTGGTGCAAATGCCCCTGCCTGAGCATATAAATGAGTATAAAATTAAAAATGCGATAGACAAAGATAAAGACGTAGACGGTCTTAGCGCAGAAAACACGTTTAATATCGTATTCGGAAAAGGCGGGCATATACCCTGTGTGCCCGCATCGATTCTTTATATTCTTGAGTTGTACAATGTTGATTTTAGTAATAAAACAATTTTAATAGCGGGCAAGTCAGATATCACGTCGAAGCCGTTGTTAAACGTATTTTCAAACTTAAATAACGCTGATGTTATATTTTGCGATCACGATTCAAAGCGCTTAGCCGAATTTGTAAAAATAGCGGATATTATAGTGACGTGCTGCAATTTGCCCGGTATTATTGATTCTGATTGGCTCACAGAAGATTCTTACGCATTTGATGCGGGAAACACGTGCATCAAAGACGAAACCAAAAAGATTGGTTACAGAGTTGTGGGTGATATCGAGCTTAAAGGAACCTGTAAGGCAAAGTGCATAACGCCCGTTCCCGGTGGCCTAGGGCCGCTTTCTATCGCAATGCTGACCAAAAACATCTATAACGCTTTTGTATCGCAGATCTAATAGATAATGCGAAAATAATCCCGACTGTTTGATGTGGTTATAGTTTAAAACTTCTGACTAAGTTCAAAGTTTACGCGCTTATTAGAGAAACCTTCGCTCAGCACACTATCAGCATAAGAAACGATCGCTGAGAAACCATATTTAGTGTTGTAATCAAAGCTTACTGCAAGGTCTAACCCATCTCTGGCGGGTATTTTCCATGAATTTTCAACAGATGCGCCATACATGCCCCAGTCAGACTTATGATCTTTATTAAGCATACTGCGGCTGTATACAGCGCTTAAGCCCAAATCTAATTTATACATGTTTTTATCTCTAACCGAAGAGTTATATGCAAAGCCTGCATTTGCATACAATAAGTTGTAATCGTTGCGTTTAAAGTTCAAAGCAAAGGCGTTGCCGCCGGTAAATGTTTCGCTAATATCGGGGCGATCGAGTTTTGTGTAATTGAGCGAAATGATCGGAACAAAGCTGTGCCGTTCACTTTTATTCATCTTGCCG
>MWDD01000025.1 GCA_002070375.1 bacterium ADurb.Bin157
AAGTATTCCCAAGGTTTTTCCATAAGTGTTGCGCCCAACAAGTCCTTTTTTTTGCAAAAACCATGAAAGGCCGAAGGCAAGCATTATTATAAGAAAAAGAGACGATAACACTGAAAGTGATGTGCTGAAAGGGTCTGCTGCGATGAAAGTGCTTTCGGTTGCCGGAGCGGTTTTGTTCCAAAGAAAGTCTAATTCGGTTTCTGTGGCTGATGATATACTGACAACGGGCGCCGGCAGTGGGGCCCCAAAAACTTCATTCTGCTGCGTGTCAAATGTTTCGGCAGTTTCAGAAGCCTCTCGGTAAAGTATGAGAGGGGTTTGAGCTAATGCCGTGCTAACAAACATGACGGCCAAAATAACGGCCGCCGCAGTTGCTTTAAGGCGAGTCATTATCTGAGAGCTTTCTGAACCGCTTCAATTACTCTGTTCGGCTGAAAAGGTTTTACTATAAAATCTTTGGCACCGGCTTGTATCGCGTCTATGACCATAGCCTGTTGCCCCATGGCACTGCACATAATAACTCGTGCAGCCGGGTCAATCGCTTTAATAGCCTTAACGGCGTCAATGCCGTTCATTTCGGGCATTGTGATATCCATGGTCACCAAATCGGGTTTCAATTTCTGATAAAGCTCTACGGCTTCTTTGCCTGTTTGAGCTTCGCCGAGAACCTGATACCCATTTTTGTCCAGAATATCCTTGATCATCATGCGCATAAAAGCGGCGTCGTCTACTATCAAGATTGTTTTTGCCATTCGGAAAAGAACTCCTTACAGAGCTTGTAATCGGTCTTGAGGATTGATGATGCTTGTGATTCTGACTGCAAAGTTTTCATCGATTACCACAACTTCTCCTCTAGCTATAAGCTTGTTATTAACAAATACCTCTACTGACTCACCGGCCAGCTTATTTAACTCTACAACAGAACCTATTCCTAATTCAAGTACATCTTTTATCAACATTTTTGTTCTGCCAAGCTCAACGGTAATTTGCAATGGCACGTCAAGTAAAAGATCTATGTTGGATTGAAGACCTAATCCACCCGGCATTTGAAGCATTCCGAACTCTACCGGAGATATTTGCGGCATTTGCACGCCGGGGATTCCGGGGGCGGGAGCGCCCGGCATGGGGGGGTGGTTAGGATAACCGCTGTTATTCTGATTGTTCATGACTGGCATTCCTCCTGCCTGATTAGGCGTGTTTTGGTAAGGGCTTCCGTAGCCGGGAATTGGCATCGCAGGGCCGGGCTGTTGTCCGGGTAATTGCCCTGTATTGGTTATCGGCATTTCATCGGGAAGTCCGAATGCAGAATTTGGCGGTGGCGGTGGGGTAGCTTTTTTTGTTTTTTCTTCAGGTGCGAGTAAGCGGGTTGTCATCTGCTTCGCAAAGGTTATCGGCAACAGCTGATAAAGATAATGCAGCCCTTTTTCGGCTATGTCGGCTTCAAATTCAATGCAAAAAAAAGTTGCTTTTTCGCCAAAATCCTCATTTTTCGATTTTTCTTCTTTTAACTCTTTAAGTTCTACCAGAGGAGTTGTAATATCAATCTTTTGTTTGAATATTTCGGAGAGGGAAGTGGTTGTTCTTCCCATCATTTGATTGACCATTTCTCCGATGGCAGAAATCTGCATTTCTCCGAGTTCTTTCGCGTCCCCGGTTCCGCCCATCATCAGGTCGCTTATTACAAGAGCTGACGCTTCTTTTAAGAGTAAATAAGATTTGCCTTTGAGGCCTTCTTTGTAACCAATCTGAGCAATTATTGCTTTTTCTTGTCCGATTTTTTCTGATAAGTTTTCAGGGGTGACTGTTGCAGATTCTTTTAGTCGAAGCTCAACGTCTTTGTTGACCATCATTTGTATTACAGACGAAGTGGCGCCGAATGACATTTGTGCAACTTCGGCTAATTTTTCTTTTTCATTTTCTGATAATTCAAGTGAATTGTCAGTTTGACCTTCTTTGTCAGTTTGACCTTCTTTGGGAGTATCTGCTCCGTTGGTTGCCAGTAGGGCATTGATCTCGTCTTGGCTTAATACATCACTCACGGTAAAATTTCCTTAATATCTTCGTTTGGGTCTATTACTTCTGTAATCGATACGGCCATTTTTTTGCCTAAAATACCCGGACGCGCCTTAAACTTAATAAGGTTTCCCACTTTAATTTTCAGATCGTCTTTGATTCTTTGATCTGTAATAATCAGATCGCCCGGCTGAAGACCAACCACGTCTTCGAGGGTCACCTTTGCGGATCCCAGTTCGGCGACCACCGGCAAATTTACTGCTCTTACCTGTTCTGTTATTACCTCAACTTGTGTTTGAGGGGGTTCATTTCGTTCTGAAGTAAACCATGAGGCGGCTCTGAATTTATGAGTAATCGATTGAACAGTATTATAAGGTATACATATATGAAGCATGCCGGTTATGTCGTGAACTTTTAATTCAACTGCAACGGCTATTACAACACTTGTCGGTGATGCTATTTGAGCAAACTGCGGGTTTGATTCAATGAGTTCGATAACCGGAGCCAAATCGACTATGTTTTGCCAGGATTCCCTGAGTTTGTCTATTATGCCTATCATAATTCTTTGCATGATTTGCTTTTCGACTTCGGTCAGTTGGCGCAGAACATTTAACGGAACCCCGCTTCCTCCGAGTAATCTGTCTAAAAAGCTGAAAACAATTTTTAAATTCATGTCGATTAAAAATTTGCCTTCAAGGGTGTCAGACCTAAAAACTGTTATAAAAGTTGGGTTGTAAATCGACCCCACAAATTCTTCAAAAGTTCTCTGTTCAACTGAAATGAGAGTGGCTTGTGCATAAGCTCTTAATCGGCCTGAAAGGTCGGTTCCAAGTAGCCTTACGAAAGATTCATGTATTAAATGCAGGGTATTTAATTGTTCTTTGGAAAATTTTGTCTGACGCCTGAAATCATAGCTTCTTTCGACTTTCAGTTCTTTTCCGGGGCCTTTACTTTTGCTTTCGCCTTGTCCGAATCCGTCATTTCCGGAGCCGAGGCCCATTTGTCCCGATTGTCCGGGGCCAAAGTTCCCTGATGATTGTGAGTTTGTTTTGTTGCCCGAAGCTCCGGAGTCTTTAGCAGACACGGGACTAAGTGCAGTTAACAGAGCTTCTATTTCTTTTTGAGATAAAGTTTCAACCATCGGAACTCCGCTTTTAAGAAGGGAAAATCAGTTGATTAAGAAAGTAGGTATAACAACCTGAATAATTCGGCTTTCTGAGGTTGATTTTCCGAGTAAAGAATTTAATTCTCGCTCAATGTCTTTGTGTAAGAATCTGTCTATGTAGTCTTCTTTTGCGCGTTGAACATTAAGTTTCATAAGTATGTTAATTATTTTATCGCGCAATTCTGCTTTTCGTTCTTCAAGTTCTTTTTCAAGAGAGCCAATGAAGCCGACTTCAACTTGTATTTTTATGTAGTGAAGTTCTTCGTCTCTGGAAGTGGCCACAAATTCGCCCAAGTCAAAACGACCCATTTTAGGTGCATTGACTACTTCGTTCTCTGTGGGCGGGGGCGCCGTATTGCCCTCGGGGGTCGATATCGCTTTTTTGGAGGTAACATAAACTATGGCTATCACGCACAAAGTTAAAAGCATGACTATCAAAACTGCTATAATTATTTTTACTTTTGTTGACATAATGCAAAAACCTACCACGTACCCGGTATCAAGTCAAGTGTAAAAGAAGGCGGCGGAACGTTTTTTTAAACGTCCCGCCTATTCAATTAACGTTTAAGATTTACAAGTTCCTGAAGCATTTCATCTGAAGTTGTTATGATTCTCGAATTAGCTTGAAATGCCCTTTGAGTTACGATCATATTTGTAAATTCCTCAGAAATATCTACGTTGCTCATTTCTAAACAGCCTGATTTTATTATGCCGGCCGAACCGACACCGGGGCGTCTTATGACTGCAAGGCCTGAATTTGGAGAGTAAGAGTACATATTGCTGCCTTCAGCTTCGAGCCCGCAGGGATTGTTGAAGGTTGCAATTGCAACCATCGCTATAGGCTGCTTTTGGCCATTTGAATATACGCCTCTGATTGTGCCGTCTTCTTCAAAATAAACATCTTCAAGCAAGCCCATTTCGTAACCGTCCTGATGTTCTGCTTTTGTTGTAAAAGCTGAATCATACTGTGTTATCAGGTCTGTTTTAAGAGCAACTGTAAGAGTTGCGCTTCCTGTAGGTGTAATAGAAAAGCTCGGAACCTGAGATTTGCCTGAGTTTATGGTGCCGCCGTTAAAAAACATGCTGCCCGTTCGGTTTGTTATCAGAGCGTCGTTAGCGCGCTTATAATCGTTATCGGTCGGTTTTGTCCAGTCGGCAACGTTGTTCATCGGGTCTTGCATCCATTTAATTATTTCAGGGTCATTTTCCTCGTAGCTGATCGAGTATTTCCACTCCATGGTTTTGCCGTCCATGTGCTCCCAGGTGGTAACAATCGAATGCGGTGCTCCGAGGGAGTCGTAAATTGTTATGCTTGTTGAATGCAAAGCGCCTTGAGAAACGGCACCTTCTATTTTGTATTCTTTTTCAGTGCCCAAAACAGCGTCTACAACATTTGTTTTAAATGAAACCACATTTTGATTAGGTTGGGGAACATATATTTTGACAGAGTTTGCTTCGCCCTTAGCTGCGGTAGTAGAGAATGAGTAGCTGTCATTGGGTGACCAAACGTCATCGCCTTCTGTCAGGGTAAAGTTTATGCCGCCGTAGTTAAAGGTTGAAGAAGCTGCGGTGCCGTGAACTGTGGTAACGCCATTAACTAGGCCAATGTCGGCCATATTGTTGCTTATCGAGCTTATCTTGATGTATTCACCCGAGCCGCTGTCGCCTCCGACAATTTTAAGCTGGTCTAATACGCCGTCATTGTCGCTGTCTAGTAACGAAGCTGTAGCTTCAAGGCCGTTTTGTTTTATTGCCGTATTGATTTCTGCAAGTATGGTGCTTGAATTATAGGCAATAGGCTGGGGAGGAACAGCAGTGTCATTTTGTTTTATATTCACTATTGCTGTGTTGCCTGTGCTGTCTTGAACCGTAAAGCTTAAGTCGGCTGATAAGGTCATAGTGCCTCCCGTAAAGGTTCCGGGAGTGCCTAGTAATTCGGCTTTAGAGGCGCCGATGCCGTTTGCTGTTATGCCGACTACGGTGTCAAGACCAAGTTCATCAAGACTGCCTGCGCTGGGAATAGCTGCCGAAGTGTCGACAAGAGTCAAGTTGCGATTGCTGCCGCTGTCGTTGCTGACAATTTGAAATTTGCCCAAAGTCGAATCGAAATAAGCAGTTGCTCTAACTCCTGCCGCGGCCATGGCGGTGTTAATGTCGGCTGCAACTTTTGATGCTGTATATGTGTTGCCGGACAAAAAAGTTATGTTAGCCGTCGTGGTGCCGCTGAACCCGTCGGTTATTGTAAATTGCGTGTCATTAGTGGGAGCCCATACGCCGCTGGATAATGAGACGACGGCAGTGCCTTCAATTCTGGCAGGTGAACCGCCTAAGGTGCCCGATCCTATAAAGCCTCTTTCCGAACCGACAACTCGGTAAGAGCTTGCATGATCAGGGTCTCCGCCATCAAATATTACCTGAATATCTTCTGTTACAATCTGATCGTCTGTCAGCTGTATTGAAGAAAAATCGCCTGCCAAACCGCTGTTATAGTTTGTGTTGCTGGCATTAGGTGTGGGAGATGTTACCATTGCCGGCTGAGGATCTCCGTCAGGGTCATAGGTGAAATATGGATTGCCTGCAGTTGAGAGAGCGCCTTGAGGGTCAACGGTGCTATTAATAATTAAACCGTCATCATCGCAGGTTAAGCTGCCTGTGGCAACATGGCCTTCGGTGTCGTCGTATGCAGACCATATCCAGTGGTTGGCGTCAATTTTTTTGAATTTAAAGCTTAATTCCTGGCTTTTGCCCGTAGAATCATGGAAATTTAATGTGTCTTCGCCTAATGCAACGTCTCTTTCTTCAGAGCCGGCATCGAGATTGCACGAATAGGTAATGTTATTAGTTTGCTTCGCGTGTTTTTTTAAGAAAGTGGCAAGATTTAAGTTTTCGGGAACAATGCCGCTGTCAGAAATGGACAAATTGCCTGTAACAGGATCCTGTTTTGCCAACCAACCTTGTGCTTTAAATCCCGTGTTAGTCATTACAAGATCATAGTTTGTGCCTATGTTTAGGTTCCCGTCGCGAGTGTAGTAGTTGGTTCCGTCATAACCTCTTACCACCAGAAACCCATCGCCTTCAATTGCAATATCGGTGTTTTTGCCTGTTGTTTCAGTCGGACCCTGATCCATCAAGGTGTCGATTGAAGCCATTGCGGTGCCAAGTCCAACCTGCATGGGGTTGAGTCCGCCGTAATCGCCAAAGGCTTGCTGCCCGTGTCTTATAGTTTCTGAAAACATAGTTTCGAAACTGACACGACTGCGCTTATAGGCAGTTGTGCTGACGTTCGCGATGTTATTTGAAATAACATCCATTTCTGTTTGAAAGTTTTTTAGACCCGAAACTCCGGTGTATAATGATCTAAGCATTTTTTCTGTTTCCTTTTCAATTGTCCGACTCATTGACTGCTCAATGAGTCGGTAGTAATTGTAGTGCAAACACTAAGATCATTTTGCTGTGACGGTTGCTGTTATCTACAGTTAACCCAGCTTCCCCGAAGGGTCCGGCTTTTTCACAGTTGGATTTGTTTATTTTTTTTTGACCTTAATGTTTTACTTTTGTTTTTGCTTGCTTCCTGTTCTTTTTTTTTGCTTTATTTCACTTGGTTTCTTTGCCTTCCGTTAAGCGAACTTCATATTTACACTGTCTATGTTTGTTACGATTCCGCTGCGCATTTCTTCAAGCCCAATAGCTGTTACCAAGGTTCTGTTCGGAACATTTACCACAAACGCACCCTCATTGGTTAAGACAAGGGAGTTTTTTGCTCCTTTTGCCGAAAGCTCGTTAAATGCTTCATCTAATGAGACTTTTAACTCACCGGTCAATTCAATGCTTCGTTCCGTTAAACGTTTTTGAGCGTGCGAACTGACCCGGAACGGCTCATTAGTGCTCTCTTTATCAAGGGTTTGGCGAAATAAGCTTTCAAAACTTAGTCCTTCAGAGTTTGTTTCGCTTTTGGGCGCGCTTTGCTGCGAACCGGTATTTAAAAGCTGATGAGCTCTTGATCCTATAAGCAGTCTTGCATCCATATAAGCCTCGACTATTTGTTATTCGACATTAACGTAAGTCGGACTTACTAATTGAATGTCGCTGAGAGTAAACGCGTCGTTGCCAACTTTGAGATAAGGTTTGCCTGACTCGAAGCCAACCATTTCTACAACGCCGGTCACAGCTTCTTCCATTTCTGCAGTTTTAGCTGTAACTGTAGTGCCGAGATATAACATTGCCTGGGTTATTGAATTGCTATTCTGGTTATTTGCTATTGTTTCAACGCTTTTTCCCAGATTCAGCATTTGCTCAAGCGATGAAAACTGCGCCATTTGACCTATGAAGTCCATGTCTTCCATGGGATTCATCGGATCCTGATTTTGCAGCTGAGTTGTTAACAACTTAAGGAAATCATCTTTCCCGAGCTCTGATGATACCGTTCTGGTCTGCATTTTGCTGCCTGAATTGTAAGTCGAGGTATCGATTGTTTCGATTGCCATTTTCTGCCTCCTGATGTTTCTTTTATACCAATTCGTCTACGTATTGTATGTTCAGAGCCTCACGTCTTAAATTGGCGAGAACATCTATTGCGCTGCTTCCTGCTAATAGTTCTTCGAAATCATCGCCCGCTTTCGATACGGACAATTTGCTTTTTCTCGAAACACTTTCTGATTCGCTTGCCTGTCTTTTGTCGGGGTTGTTTGATGAGACATCTACGTTGATTGCTTCAAGGTTTACGCCCCGGCTTTGAAGCTCTTCTCGTATTTGCGGAGTAAGTTTTTCAAGCTCGGCTTTAACACTTTCGCTTTCAGCCATCAGTCTTGCCGTAACGACTCCGTCTTTCGATTTAAGCTCCATTTCGAGCTTACCCATTTCATTCTGCTCAACTTCAATGCTCAAAATCTTTGCCCCATCTCTGGTTTTAACCATCTCGGCTTTTTGCAACATTTCAGTGAAGTTTGTGTAGCTCGTCGCGGCGGTTTGCCCGGTTTTGCTGTAGCCCGCATATTCACTGCTCGCGTTTTGTGAATGAAACGAGAACCCGTTGTTCATACCTCCGTTTGACGCTGAACCGCTTTTAATCAAACCTGCGTTGTCGGCATGTTTCCCCATGCCATTCCCGAAAGCTTGGCTTAAGTCTTTTTTTCCTTGATCAGGGCTTTTTTCATCTGCAAAAATTCCGAAGAACTTTGCTGCAAGATTTTGAGCCGCCTTGCTTAATTCCGGAGAAACATTTTCTGACAAACTTTCGCCGCCAAACAAGTCGTTCAATATGATTTCGTCTATTGACGCGGCTTCTGAGGGCTCTGCCGTTAAGTTCACCTGCTCGGCAACTTCATCCGTTTTGTGAATTCTTTCGAATTCTTTTCTGATGCTTTCTTTGCTTATTACTTCGTTATTAAGTTCAGGTTTTTCTTCTTTATCTGCGCTTTTGTTTTTTTCATGGCCTGCTTTAAGCTCTGCAACATTGCTTTGTTCGGTTTCGCCTTCTATGGCAACATTTGCGTCATCGCCTTCTGTTTCATTATTTTCTTTTGCATGCTCCGGTTTAGTTTTTGTCTCAACAGTGCTTTTTTTGTTAAGCACATTAATCTCCTGATCGAGCGCCGCTTCTTCATTCGCTGTAGCCGATACGGTTATTTGTTCGGGGACTTGAACCAAAGTCGCTTTGAGCGATTCGGTCAGTTCTTCGTTGTCGACAATTGCTAAAAGAGCTTCTTTCATATCAGAATCAGGCATTTCTTCAGCCAGTTTTTTGAGATTTTCATCGAAATTTTCCGGGTCTTTTGTTAAGAGCAATTTTTGTTCTTCGGAAAGGCCCTCTGCTGTTTTTTCGATTAAATCGGAATCTGTTTCGGTCACTTTAAGTTCTTCTTCATTAGGCAGAACTTCTAATGCGGTTTCATTTGTCAATTCACCGGCAATTTGATTCTCATTCTCAACATTGCTTTCTTCGTTTTGGACTGATTCTTTGTTTTCTGATTCTGTTTTGGTTGCTTTTGTTTCAGAAACGTCTTGCGATTTTTCTTTTTTCTGAGCGGTGTCGGCTTTGTTAGTAGCAATATCGGCTTTTTGAGGTTTTTCAATTTTTTGTGGCACCGGTATGCTGCCAAATTGATTCTTCAAATCAGCTGTAAAGAAACCTAATTTGTCGAGATTTAATCCGCGAGAAAAATCTTTTGTGGTGTTTTCTTTGTTATCATCGATGTTTATTCGATTGCTCAGCATAGAAAAAAAGTCAAAACCATTTTCAGATTCTGCTTTTTTGTTTGTGCTGTTGTTTCCGAATAACGCCGCTGACGTGGTTGAAACATTGTTTGAACCGATTGATGTGTTGTTGTTATACATTTTTTCACCTCCTTGCTTATATATTTTTGATATTTGACCCATTATCTTTATCGTCAATTTTTCTTTAATTATTTAGTGATTTTTATTATTTTTTCTTTTTTTATGTTTGTTGTTGTTTGTTTATGTTTAATTTCATCAATAAAGCAGGTTATTAGCTGTTGCGGTAAAAAATCATTTACAAGAGACCTCTGTTTATGTTAAAAGAGTATCTGCGGGAAAACCGCAGTGTTATGTTCAGTTTCTCGTCACACTTTTAAATTACAGAATAGTTCTCAGGAGAAGTACAAATGCAAAGTCGAGTAAAATGGTTTGATAACGTAAAAGGTTACGGTTTTATTGAAAGTGAAGAAGGCCAAGACATATTTGTTCATTACAAACAAATAGACGGCGATGGCTACAAAACCCTCAGAGAAGGTCAGCAGGTTGAATTTGAACTTTCTCAAGGCGAAAAGGGCCCACTGGCAGTAAACGTCAAACTTGTTAATTAATACGAACTGCGTTAAGAAAAGCTTAAAGGGCGAAAAATTCGCCCTTTTTCCGTAAAAAAGGATAAAAAATGGAAGATCTTAAATTAAACAGCACCCAAGAACAGCGCTTACAGGTTATCGAAGAACTTAAAAAAGATGGTCTTGATCCATATGGATGCCGCTTTGACAGAACTCATTCTTCGGCACAGGCTAAAGAATACTTCGAAAAAGCAGAAGCGGAAGCTGAAGAAAAAGAGCATTTTTTTACCGCTTCTGTTAAAGTTGCCGGCAGAATTATCGCGAAAAGAGATCAAGGAAAAACAGCTTTTCTTCATATAACCGATCAAGACGGAAAAATTCAGCTTTACATCAGAAAAGACGCAATCGGTGAAGAAAACTTCGCCCTGCTCAAAAGACTTTATGCCGGTGACATTATCGGTGTAGAGGGGCCCTGCTTCAGAACAAAAACCGGGGAAGTATCGATAAGGGCAGAAAAAGTCATTGTGCTTTCAAAATCTGTTAACCCCCTTCCCGAAAAATTTCATGGTTTTAAAGACATTGAACTGAGATACAGGCAGCGTTACGTAGATTTAATCGCTAACCCCGAAGTCAGAGAAACTTTCGTGCGCAGAAGCCTGATTCTAAGAAGTATTCGCGAGTTTATGCAGGATAAAGGCTTTATGGAAGTCGAAACGCCTATGCTGCACCCGGTGGCAGGCGGAGCGGCTGCGAGACCATTTATTACCCATCACAATACGCTTGATATGGATATGTATTTGAGAATCGCGCCCGAACTTTATTTGAAACGCCTTTTGGTTGGCGGTTTTGAGAGAGTTTTTGAAATTAATCGCAGCTTCAGAAATGAAGGAATTGATACGTCCCATAACCCCGAATTCACAATGATGGAAGTTTATCAGGCTTATGGCGACATGGAAACAGTGTTAGAGCTAACCGAAGAAGTTATTTGTTACGCGGCTTCAAAGATTTATCCCGATCTGCAGGTTCCTTATCAGGGCAAGACAGTAAACCTTACAAGGCCCTGGAAGCGCATTAGCATGCTGCAGTTGGTAAGAGACTTGACAGATTGCCAAGAATTAACCTATTCGTCTGACCGAAAATTGGCGGCTGAAATGGCTTCTAAACTTGCTGTGGCGATTGAGCCCACAGATAGCGCCGCTAAAATTTTGGTGAAAATTTTCGAAGAAAAAGTTGAACATACGCTTATCGATCCAACTTTTGTGGTTGATTATCCAAAAGAAACTTCACCTTTGGCAAAAGGTAATAAAGATAACCCTGACCAGGTTGACAGGTTTGAAATGTTTATTACCGGCAGGGAAATGGCCAACGCTTTTTCTGAGCTTAACGACAGTGAAGACCAGTTAAGCCGATTCGAAGACCAGATCAGACAAAAAAATGACGGCGACGATGAAGCGCACGAAATGGATACAGATTACGTAAACGCTCTTCGTTACGGTATGCCCCCTGCCGGCGGCCTAGGCATCGGGATTGACAGGGTTGTTATGTTGCTTACCGATTCGGCATCAATAAGGGACGTGATCTTGTTCCCGACTTTGAGGCGCAGATCGGTTTCTGATAAAGACGAATCCGAAATAAGCGAAGAGTAAGATTATGCACGCCTCGAAGGTTAGCTTCTTCGAGGCGTACAGCTATTTTTTTTTATATACTTTAGTTTTTGTTTTGTGTATAATTTTTTACTGATTCACTTTAACTTTTTAAGCCGAGGCAATGATGGATATTGATTTGTCCCAATATATGGGTATGTATGTCGATGGTTCCAGAGAGAATCTCGATTTAATGGACAAACATCTTTTAGCTCTTGAGCAAGATACAGACAATATTGAGGCCGTGGGCGAGATATTCAGGGCTGCTCACACATTAAAAGGCATGTCTGCTACTATGGGCTTCGAAAAAGTAGCTCATCTGACCCATGAAATGGAAAATGTTCTCGATAAATTTCGTAATCATACAGTTGCCGTAACGCCTGAAATAATTGATATCCTTTTTGAAACATTTGATTGCCTGCGCACATTGGTAAATGACAGTATCGATTCGACAGACTCGAATGTTGACTTAGAGGGTATAAGTGCGAAATTAGCCGAGTGTGTGTCGGGTAATTCTTCTGAAAAAACTTCCCCCAAGCCTGTTTCTGCGCCGTCTGTTTCTGCTAATAAGGCTTTTGATTCAGGAATAGATTACAGCAAAGAACTTGCAGAGTTTCCTATAAATGAGTTTGAATATCAAGTTTTGGTTGAGGCATCTCAGAGGAACTGGCATATATTTCTTTTGACGGTCACTTTGGTTCAGGATTGCTTGCTTAAGGCACCCAGAGCATTTATGGTAACAAGGACGCTTGATGAGTTCTGTTGTGAAATTTTAAAGTCTTCACCCGAAACCAAAGATATCGAAGAAGAAAAATTTGATTTGAGTTTCAAGTTGCTTGTTGTCGGTGAGGTTGTGTTAGATAACCTTAAGAAGGCAATTGAAGAGATATCAGAAATAGATTCTGTTAAAGTATTAAAACTGAAACCCGAAGATTTTTTGCATCTAAGCGGCGAGAAACCGTCTGTTGCCGTTGAACGACGTCCATACGCGCAGACGGAACCTACAAAAGTTGTAAGCGCACCTAATACGGCTTTTCAAAATGAAGCAGTGGCTGCCAATCGTGTCAGACCGGCGGTCGAGCAAAAAGCATCGACAGAATCGCTAACAACCGGCGCAGCACCGGCGCCCGCGGCCCCTTCCGCAAAAACGCCTGCGGCAAAGGCTTCTTCCTCAGAGCGCAGGGCAAGCCAAACGGTGCGAGTTGATATGCACCGCCTTGATGAATTGATGAACCTGGTCGGAGAGCTTGTAATCAATCGCACAAGGTTGTCAGACATCGGTGCGACACATAAATTAAAAGATTTAAACGAAACTTTGACCCGCGTTTCGCAAATAAGCTCATCATTGCAGAGTGTGGTGATGCAAGTGCGTATGGTGCCTATTGAGCAGGTTTTCGACAGGTTCCCGAGAATGGTCAGAGACTTAGCTAAAAAATTGAATAAAAAAATTAACCTTGTGCTTGAGGGCAAAGAAACAGAAATGGACCGAACGGTCATTGATGAAATCGGAGACCCGATGGTGCATCTCATCAGAAATTCTATCGACCACGGCATCGAGAAGCCCGAAGAAAGAATCTCAAAAGGGAAGCCTGAGGTTGGCACTATTACACTTTCGGCGCGTCACGAAGGGAACAACGTTCTTATAGAGGTTAAAGACGACGGCAAAGGTGTAGACCCCAGTGTTGTTGGCAGACTGGCCGTCGAAAGAGGGCTTTTTTCACAAGAAAATCTTAGCAAGATGCCGCCCGAAGAAATTCAAAAGGTAATTTTTTTGCCCGGGTTTTCGACAGCGAAAGAGGTTAGTGACTTGTCCGGTCGCGGAGTCGGTATGGATGCGGTTAAGGCAAAACTTGAAGACCTCAACGGAGTTCTTGATTTGGAATCTAGGGTTAACGAGGGCTCTAAGGTTACTATTAAACTGCCTCTCACGTTAGCGATTTTGCCGGCCCTTATGGTTAAGATCGGCGCTGAAATGTTTGCTGTTCCGCTGGGTTCGGTGGATGAAACATTGGATATATCCAAAAGCGACATAAATATTGTGCAACATCAGGAAGTAACATTGCTGCGAGGTGATGTGCTGCCTATTATAAGGCTCAGAAACATTCTAGATGTGCCCACTACTCCCGAGGAAGCCAAAGAAATCGAGGAAAAAACCGAAGAAATATCAATTGTGGTTTGTTCGTCAGGCGAAAAAAGAGCCGGCTTTATGGTTGACGAGCTTCTCGGGCAACAAGAAATAGTTATTAAATCCCTCGGGAACCTTTTGGGTGGACTTCCGGGAATCATGGGAGCAACAATGCGCGGTGACGGTAGCATAGCATTGATTTTAGATGTACCCTCATTCTTCCAGAAAGGGCAAGGACTTTAATAATGGAAATAGATTTATCCGAATATATGGGCGCGTATGTTGAAGGGTGCCGTGAGAACCTTGACACTATGGATAAAATGTTGCTTTCCATTGAACAGAACCCTGCCAACAAAGAAGCAATTCAAGATATTTTTAGGGCTGCTCACACATTAAAGGGCATGTCGGCTACTATGGGCTTTGAAAAAATCGCTCATCTGACCCACGAAATGGAAAACATTCTTGATAAAATGCGTAATGGCTCGATAGCAGTAACCCCTGAAGTTGTAGATGTCCTTTTTGAAACGTTTGATGTGCTTCGAACACTGATAAATGACAGCATAGATGCCACTGATTCAAAAGTTGACTTGTCGGCTCTTTCAAGTAAACTGCGAAAATTAGAGGCCTCGCCTTCTGCGGCAAAACCGAGTCAATCATCGGCGCCGGCTCAGCCTCAGCTTGAGGTCGCATGTGAAAAGACCGCAAGCGTTGTTTCATCGGTTAAACCCGATCTTGTTGATGAACAAGCCTTATCGGATCTGGCAGAAATGGATTTGTCAGACCTCGAAATAACAGGGCTTGAAGAAGCTGCCGAAAAAGGCAATAATATTGCGATTTTAACAATTTCTCTCATCGATGATTGTCTTTTAAAGGGTGCGCGAGTCTTTATGATTATGCGTGCGTTCGAAGAATATGAATGTACGGTGTTGCGTGCAATTCCCTCTCTTAAAGATCTTGAAGACGAAAACTTTGAAAAATCATTTAAGATGCTTGTTAAGACAAAGCATGATTTAAAAGATATGTGCCTGAATATCTCGAAAATTTCTGAGGTTGAACAGGCTTTATACGCCGATCTGCGGCCGTTAGTCGCCGGCAGCTCAGCTGCCTTGCCCCCTGTGTCGCCGCCCAAACAACCTGCCCCCGCTCCTGTAAAGCCTGCCACGCCCGCGCCTGTTAGGCCTGTCGAGACGACTTCTGTGTCTAAAACTGTTGCTTCACCTGCGGCAAAGCCCGTGCCTGAGCCCATAATCGTAAAGGAAGAGCCTAAGGTTGAAATAGTAGTTCAACAGACCGCACAGCCCATAATAAATCCCGCTTCGGTAAATACACCAAAGCCCGAGTCTGCGATGCAAGACGGTGATGGGGATAGCGAAGAAAGGGCTTCAAAAGACAACACCGAAATTATTCAATTTGTAACTTTCACCATGGCAGATGAAGTTTATGCTTTAGAAATTAAACAAGTTGAGGCTATAATTAACGTAGTGGCCATAACGCGAGTGCCAAAGGCTCCGCGCTACATAGACGGAGTAATAAATCTGAGGGGAGAAATTGTTCCGGTAATTAACACACGGCGTCGTTTAAAACTTAAAGAAACACCCATAAAACCGTCGGATCAAATAATCATCTTATCATTTGAACAAGAAAAAGTAAAAGCCGGTTTTTTGGTAGACAGCGTTCAAGAAGTTACCGGATTAGCCGAGTCCGCAATCGAACCGCCGAACCGCGTTAGCGAAAGCGTTGACGTAGAATACCTGAGAGGGGTAGGCAAGGTTGACGGTAAAATCATAATTTTACTGAATGCAAATCGAATTGTTTTTGAAAAACTTAAAGACTCTGAAAAATGACTTTAAATCTGCCGAACATTTGGATCAGCGTCGGTAATGCAGTTTTTCTGTTAGCTGTATATTTATATTTAAGAAAAAATATTTCAACGGAACATATTTTGGGCTCATCGCTTTTAGCTATGTTTACAGCTTTGATCAGTGGCCGTTTGTTTTATGCGTTCTTAAACCAAACCTCGTATTTTACAGCTGTTAACATTTTTAAATCTCATGCCGGCGGCCATTCTGTTTTAGGTGCAATTATAGGTGCTTTTTTTGTGTTTTTTCTCTATTCTGAGTTTTTTAAATTGCCTGTTGGGCTAATAGTTTCCCGGGTCGTGCCGGCATGGTGTCTTGCTCAGGCGTTTTGGCGTATGAATTGTCTTTTTGCGGGTTGCTGCTTTGGAAGACAGGGCGAAAGCTATCTTTTTAAGCGTTTATCAAGTTTGCTTGGCCTTAGAAATCCTGAACTGATTCCGTTACCTATTTTTGAAATTTTGCTTATGTTCGTTCTATTCTTGTCTCTGGGCCCGTTGAGATCTGCTAAGGTTAAAGACGGTCACGTTTTTTGGATATTTATATTTGTTTATCTTATTTATAGATTGATTGCATGGCAGATGTTATGAAAATAATTGTCAGTTTTTTAAAAAGGGCGCTTAATGTCTTTTTTAGTCATAGATGCCATCTGTGCAGCTCTGTAACCGAATTTAAAAGATCCGTATGCAATAATTGCGCTCAAAAGGTTTCGGTGGTTATGGGTTGTCCGAAGCCCGTATTTGATACCAGATTCAAAGGCAGAATTTATACTTTGAGTTCTTATGACGGGCTTGTTACCGATGCGATCAGAATAATTAAGTATAAACCTTCAAAATGTCTTTTAAATGAACTGATTCAAATTTGTTTGAAAGTGCCGGGCTTTGAAGAATTCTTTCGTGGCGATGATGTTCTTGTGCCGGCACCGATGCATTATACCAGGCAGAAAAAAAGAGGTTTCAATCAGGCCGCAGAGATTGCAAGGGCTTTTGCAAAAAAATTTAATTGTCTGTATGCGGAACCGGTGGTTAGGATGAAAGCTGTAAAAGCACAAGCCGAGTGTAACGAAAAAGAAAGAACAACAAACCTTGAAAATGTCTTCGCTTTAAGTGACGACTATTTACCTGAAAAATTTTATGGCCGAAGAATTATTATTATTGACGACGTGGCAACTACCGGCACAACACTTTTAAAATGCTCGCAGCAACTTGAAGCCTTAAACCCCTCTGAAATTATTGCGCTTGTAATTACCCATTCTTACAAAAAAAAATAGACGGCCCTTTATCGGCCGTCTATTTTTTTGCAATTTAATCGTTTTTGCGGGTTGTCGCTCTTATTTGTTCAAGTCGCTTTTGCAAATATTCTTTTGTTTTTAATTTTTCTTTGCGCACGGGAATCTGGGGATATTGTTCGACAACCGGCGCTTTTGCTTGCGTATCAGAGACAACTATGGGTGTTTCTTGCTGTGTCGACACTTCTGTTTCGACAACCGGTTCAGCCGGCACTTCAATTATAGACGGAACATCAACGATAGGCTTTTCAAGTTGAGAAGTTATAGAGTTTGACTTGTTATTAAACTTGCTTACAGCTTCTTTACTGACTTCAGCTTTATAGCTGTCTTTTATGATGCGTGGAGTGAGCAGAATCATCAGGTTTGTTTTTTCTTTTTTATGATTTTTGCTCGTGAAGAGTCTGCCAATGCCCGGTAATTTGCTTAAGCCCGGTACTCTTGTTTCTGTTACATTGTCTTCATCTTTTAATAAACCGCCTATAACCATAGTTTCACCGTCTTTAATTTCGATTGTAGATTCGGCTTTTCTTGTGGTTATAACAGGAACTCGGTTGCCGTTAATCATTACAGGGTCTAATTCCTCAGAAACTTCGGGAGTGAGTTTCATGAATATGGTGCCCTTTTTAAGATTGATTGTGGGGGTAACATCGAGTTTTACGCCCACTTGCTTGTATTCGACATTTTGAGTCGTAGAACCGCCGGTGCTGTCGGTTTGGCTGGTTACATAAGGAAGCTCGTCGCCAACGTGAATGCTGGCTTCTTTGCCGCTGACCGCGAGAATTCTGGGTCTTGATAAAATCTTAACATCACCTCTGTTCTTAGACGCTTCAAGGGTCGCCGAAAGTTGTGTTAAATTCCATTTTCCGTATTGGAAGGGCACAGTTGTCGCGGCAGGGCCATTTTTGCTTGTAGACCAAGGAACTTCGGGGCCGTTATAAGAACCTAAAGCGGACCAGTCTATTCCGAGGGTTTTATTTACACCGTCTTTTACAGAAACGATTTGAGCTTCGATCAGAACCTGTGGTAACGGATGGTCGATTGCTTTAAAATAGCGATCGATAACTCTCATCTTTTGTTCTGTTGTGTGTACAATTACTGTTCTTCGCGCTTTATCAAGTAAAAAATATTCGGTTTCGATAGGGTTGCCGTCTTTATCTACTTTTGCTGTTGTGCTTGAACTTGAAGAAGAGCTGCCGCCGTCATTTCGTTCAATTATATTTTCGAGTTCTTTTTCTATTTCTTCGAAATCCGCATGTTCAAGATTATAAGTGTTGGTAACAAAGAGACTTCGTTCGAGAGCCGCTTTTTTAGTGGCTTGCGTTACGACCATGTTGTCAATTTCGTCGCACAACTTTACTGCTTCTTTTACTTGGCTTGCAACGCCTTTAATTATAAGTGAGTTTGTTGGGGCATCGAATACGCAACTTAATTTAGAGTCTAAATCTTTGATAAGCTTTTGAATGTCTGCCGAACTGCGTTTTGAAAGCTGAACAATTCTGGAAATAACGGGTTCTTCTTCTTTTACGGGCACAACTGCTTTTTGTTCGGGTTCATTGGTTGAGGTCGCTTGTTTTTCGGCTTCAATTTTGTTCCAGGTTTCACGTGCTAAGAAAACATGAACTTTGCCGTTTTCTACCATGTAACTGGCGTTGGTTTCACCTAATATTTGCTTCATTGCTCTGTCAAATGAAGCTCTTTCGAGCTGTAAAGAAACAAAACCTTCTAAGGGAACGTGAATTAATGGTTGAAGGTTGAAATGCGAAGCAACTAACTCAATGGCCGCAGATTTAGTGACATCGCTGAGAGAGGTAGTGATAAAGCCCTTGGTGTTTAAGCTAAAGCTTTCTGAGGTGAGTCCCGGCTCTTTTTCTTGAGCGGCGACAACATTAGGTGTCGCGCACATGGTTGCGAGGCAGGCCGCCAGAATTACCCCCGACTTGATACTGCCTGATTTTTTTGTAACTTTTTCGTTTTTTATGGTTCTCATTTGAAAATCCTTTCAAATTCACTTGCTTAATGCTTAATTGAACGGTCGTCCCAACGCACTTCAAAAGCGCGTTCGGTATTGCCGAATTTTACTTCACAAAAGCTGCTGCCTATATACTTTATCTTAACCCCATCGTAAGAGTCGCCTTCACCAAGTTTTAATAAACCTCCGTCGGGGTTTGAAAATATTGCAACCCATTTTCCTGAGTTCTGAAGTATTGCACCTTTAAAATCTATGTTCTCAAAAAACTTCTTTTTGAAAGGACTGTATTTTTCAGGCGTATCGTGGATCAGGGTTGAAAGCTCTATGTCTTTTGAGGTTAAAGGAGTCGGGATTTGCAGCGGTTGAGTGTAAATGTTCTCGGGAATATATTTTTTGTGTTTTATTGTGTACAACTTGTAGCCAAAGAAAAGCAACATTACCACTGAAAACACGGCCGCAGTTTTTATCCATAGTTTCATTTTATTGCTCCTGTGGATTCAGATTGATAAACAAGCTCAATTTGACCGGCCATAATTACTTCATTATTGTTGTCTGCTTTTAAAGTAAGATTTCTCAGTCTCATGAACCTGTTCCCCGATTCGATTAGTGCCAATGCTTTTATTACATTTTCGGCGGAGCCTTTATATTCAACGTTAAATGGCCAAAAAATGAGAGTGTCAGCGTCTGTGTATGTGTTGTTTTCGGTTACTTCCCAGACTCCCGGAACTTCAGCTCTTATCAGCTCAAACGGGGAACGTAAACTGGTCCTTGCAGTTGAAAATGGCGGCATAAGCAGGTCAAGTCTTGTTCGTTCTTTAATTATTGATTTCTTTTGACTTTGTAACAAGCCGAGATAAAGATCACGCATAGATTGATTGCCAACCTTTTTATTAAGGTTCTGGTTAGCGGTCTGCATATTGACTATGTCTTGGGTTTTTTTGTCTAACTCTTTAAGTTTCGGTGCGTAAAAATATTGAAACGGAAGTATCAATATCGCCATAACAATAAGGGCTTTTAATGTTTTTTCCATAATTATTTCCCTTTCTTGCTGCGAGTTTTCGGTTCGCCTACATCTGCCGTTATTGTGAAATAGACTTTAATCGGATCAGTTGTATCAATGGTTAACTTGGGTTTGCTCAATAATAGGCATTTATTTATTATGTCATAATATTTCAAGGCTGTTTCAGTGTCTACGGCGAACCCTGTTATAAAAGCTTTACAGTCTTTAAGGTTCAGGTCAATTGATTGAAGTCTGCAAGATTCAGGCAGGTTTTCGGTAACAACTCTGGTTATTTTTGTTGCTATACCTCTGTTTGCTAAATCTTCTGCTATTTCTTTTGATACTGCAAGCAGCTTGGCTTGTTCTTCTGCCGCGTTTTTAATGTCTTGTCGCATTGTTTCAACATTGGCGTATTCTGATTTAACCTTTAGCAATAAATTGTTTAGTTTTGAATCAGCCAGATTTAGCATGGCAAAAGGTGCTAAGGTGAATATGATTACACATATCAGTGCAAATTTGGGAGTTACCGCCAATTGAAAACTGGCCACGCTTTTTTCTTGGGCAATATTCCGCGCAATAGGTGAGTGCGCCCCTGAAAGCCAGCAAGCTGTGAAGTCCTCAAAAGACAAGCCTTTTTCGTCATTGGCCATGCCATTGAATCTGATTGTTTCAAGACCAAAACGCTCGTAAATAATTGAGGCAAGGTCAGGTTCATCAACAAGAGCAGAATGTACATAGATTTTTGACCCTTCTGACAAGAATTTTTGCGCTCTGAGCTCGGCAACGAATCCGCCGATTCTTGTAAGTAAATCAAACCTGTTGTTGTTGATTGTGTCTTCTATTACCTGAACAGGGTGCTGATGATTCTTGGAAAGCATTAACCAAGCGTCTTCTCTGACGACCGAGTAGGCCGAAAACAAAACACTCTCGAGCTCTTTTAGTGAACCTGTCAACAAAGATCTTTGCTGAATTATTTTATTGTTCTGTATTGCGATGAGATGTACCCTCGAATAACCGACTTGAATAATCAAATCAGTTACGCCGGGTTGTTGTGTGTAAATTCTCGCAAAAGCACCCATGAGGGTGTCGGGCCCTGTAGTGATTTTCCCGAGTTTGAAGTCGGTGCCGGCGATGGCTTGAGTTATGTCTTCTATTACAGATGTCGGCAAGAACGATACGGCAACTTTTTTTGTTTCCGATTCATATGAATGGTCATAAACGTTAAATATCAACTCTGTCTTTGTGTTAAACAGTTCTTTTTTATTTAACTTCAGGTTGTTTATGATATCGGTTTTTTTTAGATCTTTAGGGAAGTCGACAAGCTGAAAGCCTCCGCTTTCAGTGCATATAAAGTTGATTAGAGTTCCTTTTTCAAAGAATTCGGGTAGCTCTTTGGCAACAGCCTGTAAAAGCCCCGACTCATTCGGGTTAACAATTTTGCTAACCCAAGTTGTGCCGCCTTTATTTCTTAAAAGGCGAGCAAAGTTTTGTTCTAATTCGACAAAACCCTCTCTTTGTGGTGTCTGCCACATATTTTATCGTTCTCCTTTTATCCGCATTCAGGTTAAAAGTTAACACAAATAACCAAAATAGCAATCGAATTATTTGGGTTTTATAAAGCTCATTTTGAACAGAGGAACAAATACCGCCAACATTATAAAACCGACCAGACAAGCCATTCCGGCAATCAAAAGTGGCTCTAACATACTCAATGCAGATTTAATTGCCGCTTGAAGCTGGTCGTCATAGTAGGTTGCTATTTCGCCGAACATATTGTCTAATGTTCCTGTCATTTCGCCTGTTTCTACAAGCTTAACAGCCATTGCAGGGAATATTGGGCCGTTTTCGAGTGCTTGCTTAAGGCTTGAGCCTTGATCGATGCTTTCGCGCATTTTAACAAGGACACCTTTTGCGGTCGGTACGGTTACCGTGTTTTCGATGGCCATTATGAGTTCTCTTAATGGTACCCCTGCGCCAAGCAATAAGCCCATTGATTCAGCTATTTGGACAACAAAATATCTTTGGGTAACCTTCTGCAAAACAGGTATTTTCAGAGATATTTCAGTTACAATATTTCTGCCGTTTTCGGTGAATAAGAATAGCACGAACGCAACAAGAGCCACCGCGCCCACAACAATTACCTGAATAATGTATTTTGATAAAAACGTGCTCACCGCAATCAATATTTTGGTTGCCAAAGGCAAATCAAGCCCGGCTTTTAAGAACATTGCAGCAAACTGCGGAATGGCAAACCCCATCAAAACAATCAATACTATAGTTGCGACCAACAGTAGTATAGACGGATAAGCCAATGCTCCTAAGATCTGACTTTTCAGCGCCATTCGTCTTTTGCTGCTTGAAGACAACTTAATTAAAACTTGCTCTAAAACGCCGCCGGTTTCACCTACTCTTACCATTGAAACGGTGAATTTATCAAATATTTCGGGGTGTGCGGCGAGGGCTGTGGAAAAAGAATGACCGCCATAAACTTTTGTTCTCAGTTCTGAAAGAACCTTTTTAAAGTTTTTGTTCTCTTCGCCCTGTTCAAGAGATTGTAAAGCCTCAGACAAGTTTACGCCGCATTTTATCATAATAGAAAGTTGAAGCAAAAATGCAGACAAAGTCTCGGCCGGGACGCCCTTGAAAAAGGACAGTTCAAAGTCAAGATTATTTGATTCTTCGGCTGTTTCTGTAAGATCGGTAACAACCAGGTTCTTTTCGGTGAGTTGATTAAGCGCCGCTGATTCGTCTGAAGCGGATATTATTCCCTTGATTTCGTTCCCCGACTGATCTTTGGCTTTATAATTATAATTTGCCACTCTCTTTTCTCCATTAATATAATACTACTGAATTTTTGCAGTTACAACACTCTTGCCAGTTCTGCCGCGCTGGTAGTTTTTTCTTTGAGTTTTATGATGCCTGAATCATAAATACTGATCATACCCTGATTTTTTGCCAGTTTTTCCAAATCTGATGCGGTGCCTCCCTCGACAACGAGCTTTCTGATCTCTTCATTCATCATAAGAACCTCTTCTATGCAGGTTCTTCCTCTGTAACCGATTCCTCCGCAAGCGGCACAGCCTTTGCCGATATAAGTGTCAAAATCAATGTTTAATAAATTTCTTAAATGGTCGCTCACTTTTTCTTTTTCGAGACAATGGTTGCAATTTACTCTAACCAATCTTTGAGATAAAGCGCCTCGTAAAACGTTTGCAGTCAGATAAGGTTCGATTCCCATTTCCCCAAGACGGATAGGTACTTCAGAACTATTGCCGCAATGAACGGTAGAAAAAACCAGATGTCCCGTCATGGCAGCATTGATAGCTAAGTCTGCTGTCTCTCGGTCTCTTATTTCCCCGACAAGAACGATATCCGGGTCCATGCGAAGAATTGAACGCAGACCGGAGGCGAAAGAAAGATTGACTTTGTTGTTAACCTGTATTTGGTTGATTAACGGAAGTCTTATTTCGACAGGGTCTTCGAGAGTGATTATTTTAACGCCTTCTTTGTTGAGCTGATTCAAAACAGAATAAAGGGTTGTGGTTTTGCCTGAGCCGGTTTGCCCCGCAACCAGTATTAGCCCAAAATTGTTGGCCAATAATCTCATCAGTTTGTCCATGTTAGGACGCTGAAAACCTAATTTCGCCAAATTTGGCGCCTCGTTGCTGTTGTTTAAGAGCCTCAGGACTGCGTTTTCGCCATCGATACATGGACAAATGGCTACGCGGAAATCGATGGGGTAGTCGTCTACATCCATCATTATTCGGCCGTCCTGAGGAATTCGGTGCTCGCTCACATCCAGTTTGGCCATGACTTTAACTCTTGAAATAATCAAAGGATGTAAAGATAATTTTGGTCTGAACATGGTTTTAAGAATGCCGTCAATTCTGTATCTTATATGGAAATCATACCCGTCACGCTCTATGTGAATGTCGGACGCACGCTCTTTAGCCGCCCCTATAAGCATCTCATTAACAAATTTTACGATGGGGCCGCTTTGCAAGAGAGAATCGTCTTGCTCTAAGTTATCTAAAAGGCTTTCAAACTCGTAAGTTTCAACCAAACGCAGACTTGTGTTCAGGTCTTCTCTGCCTGAATAATACTGGGTGATGGCTCTGCTGATTTGACTGCGCGTTGCAAGAATTATCGAAATTCTTTTCTTGAGTCTGTTTTCAAGGTCACTTATTATTGCTGTGTTTAGCGGATCAGCCGTCGCAATTACAAGTGCGCCGTTTTGGTTTTTTACCGGGACTAAACTGTTTTTTTGTGCTAAAGCAAGGGTAACTTCATGCAGAACTGTCGGGTCAATTACGATTTCAGGGGTTGAAATTCGCGGAATAGAAAATTGTTTAGACAAAATGTCTGCCAAAGTTTCTTCGTCTAAAAAGCCCAAGTCTATTAATGCTTCACCAAGCCTGATTTTTTGTTTCTCGCTTACCAAAAGACCTTTTTCAAGTTGCTCTGCTGTGATAGTGCCGTTAGATATAAGTATTTGGCCTAAGCGTTTCATTTACTGCTCCGATATTACTCTTGTTGTTTTATGTTTTAAACATAAACACGGCAAGAATAATAGTCTAAAGAGGCTGAGCTGTCAATAAAAAAGGCCGGTTTATTGCACTGAAGATTTTGCCAAAGCGTTAATTCGCATAGCCGAATTTCTGACCATATCGTTCTCGTCTTGCATCGCTTCAGATGAAATTTGAACTATACCTTGAATATTTAGCTTGGCCAAGGCTTCAAGTGCGTTTAAACGATTGAACCATACATCGTTTTTTAAAAGTTTTCGTAAAGGAGCTTCGGCTTGCGCAAAACCTAAATCGCCTAAGGCATCGATTGAAAAGAACAACAAATCTTTGTTGTTTAATATTTCAAGAAGAGGGGTTAAAAAACTTTCATTTCTTAGTTGCCCCATAACTCTGATGAGGTTGATTTTTTCTTTTCTGCTCCCCGACTTAAGTTTCTCGATCAATAGTTTAGGGCTTTTATTTCCAATTTTTGAAAGGCTTTCAACTGCCGCACTCTGCACCTGCTGAGATGAATCGCTCAAAAAACTCAACAGAGGTTCTATGGCATTGGCATTGTCTGATGCCCCGTAGGCCGCTGCCAGATGTTTACGAAAAAACCACTCGGGGTTTTGGATATGCTTGTTTAATACTTTTACAGCCTCGTCTGTTCCTATTCTGCCTAAGGCGGCAAGGCAATAGATACCTCGCTCAAGAGGTTGGAATTCTAATTCAGAGCCGAAAAATGCTGCCAACTCCTTACTGTCTGTTTCGGCCAAAAACTTTAAAAGCCACATTTTACGGTCTTCATCGGCAGAATTGTAAGATTCTGTAAAAATCGGAATCAAATGCTTCTGCAAAGGAATAAGATATTTAATCGCTTTAGAAAGTTTAACTTCATCTTTAAATGTCAGATAAAATTTGGCAAGAATCGAGACCGATTCGTTATCAGTGTCGTCATATAGCAAAGAAACAGCTTTTACAGCAGGCAAAACCAAGTCGGGGTGATTAGAATATATCCCTGCTTCAAGCGCTTTTATAGCTTTTGAATACTTTAATATCCCTAATATTTCTGCAGATTCTATAAATAATTTTGGTTTGCTTATGCTTAAGTTGTCTGATAGATGTTTTGCACCGATTTCGCCCAAATAATCCGTAAAAAGCTTGGCGGTATATCTTTTGTCTACAACACTCCCATGCTCCAAAACGCGCGAAAGTATCTGCAGATTTTCTTCTTTTGGCGGATTTAAAAGAGGGAGCATAACATTGAGAAATTCATTCTCCGGTTTGCTTAAAGCCGCTTCTAATGCCAATAAGAAATCGCTCATATTAGTTTATTGTGCCCATGGGGCCTTTGTATTCTTCTACAACAAAGTTTTCTCTTCCTACAACTTTTCCGTCTGCTTCAAATTCAAAAGCGTAATTGCCCGGTTTCGGGAAAATAAAGTTGTTTAAAATTATCATAGACCTCGCCACAATGCCCGGTTGTCCTGAAATTTGCGCTGTGGGTCTGATGTTGGGTATATCGGTTCCTTCGGGGGGCAAAATGTTGACGGCTATGTTTGCCTTGCCGACTAAGTCTTCCCATTCGATGAAAAGGCAAAGTTTGGGAAACCCGATCGGAAACTGCTGCGTGAGCAGTTTAGAGCCTAATACGCCCATTAAACTTACTTTTCCGCCAATTTCCTGGCGTATGTCTTCACAAAACAATACATATTTGTACTTTAAACTCATTTTTTTATTCCTGTTTTAACTTTTTATTGCTTCGGTAATCAAGATAGCTTCGCAGAATTAACGAAGCCGCCACAGCATCAATTATTTTCTTTCGGTTCTCTCTGCGCATTCCTGAGTCAATTAAAGAGGTTTCGGCTATTTTGCTGGTAAACCTCTCGTCATAAAACTCAATGGGCAAAGAAACCCTTTTTTCGAGTTCGTTTTTGAAATATCTCGATCTTTGACAAGACTCGCCCTCGCTGCCGTCAAATGAAGTGGGCATGCCGATAACTATTCCTTCGACTTCTTCAATTTCTATCAGCTTAACCACTTCATCCACCGCTGTTTTTCCTGCCTTTATTACGGAATGGGGATTCGCCGCAATCTCTAAACGATCGCAAATTGCTGCTCCTATTCGCTTTTTACCTACATCGAGGGCAAGAATTTTCATGTTACGATAACGCTTTTGTTACAAGTTGTTCGCCTAAGCTCAGAGCTTCATCAACTTTGTCGGCATCTTTGCCGCCTGCGCTGGCCATGTCGGGTCTTCCACCGCCGTTTCCGCCGGCCGCCTGAGCTATGTCTTTGATAAGTTTGCCCGCATGAATGCCTTTTTTAACCAGGTCTTGCGATACTTTTAATACGAAATTGGCTTTGTCGCCCCCGGCACCTAATAATACGACTATGTTAGAGCCCGCATTGCCGACAAGTTCGTCTGCCATTTCTTTCATTTCGTCTACGGTCAACCCTTCGGTTCTCGCGTGTATTACAGAAGAGCCATTTACAAGCTTCGCGCTGTTTTTAATGCTTTGTATTCTGCCTTTTGCATCGCTCTTGCGCATTTTTTCAAGCTCTTTGCGTAATTCTCTTGATTCTGTGCTGAGCTTTTCAATTTTTTGCAAAATGCTTTTGTTGTCGCAGTCTAGGGTTTTGGCTATTTCTCGTTCGAAATTACGCATGTTGTGCAAAGTTTCAATTGCAGAATGCCCGGTAACACCTTCAATTCTGCGTATGCCTGCAGCCACAGATGATTCATACAGAATGCTGAATAGCCCTATCTCTGCGGAATTGCCTATGTGGGTGCCTCCGCATAGTTCTTTAGAATAATTGCCTACACTTATTATTCTCACGGTATCACCGTATTTCTCTCCGAAAAGGGCCATGGCGCCTGAATCAACAGCGTCTTTGTAAGCTTTAACGTCTGTGTGAACTTTATGAGCTTCTAATATTTGCTCGTTTACACGATTTTCGATTTTTTGAAGATCTTCGTGGCTTACACTCTCGAAGTGAGTAAAGTCAAAGCGGAAACGTTCGGGTGAAACCAAAGAGCCTGCCTGTTTTACGTGGTCTCCGAGCACCTCTTGTAATGCTTTGTGCAAAAGGTGGGTGGCTGTGTGGTTGCGCATGGTGGCGCGTCTTGTCTTTTTGTCGACAAGCATCTCAACTGTGCTGCCCTTAGTAAACTTTTCACAGGTCTTCCAGCTGCCGATGTGCATGATCACATTTTCGTTCTTTTCAGTCGTTTTAACTTCAAAAATCGCATTGTTATGAGTTATTACCCCTTTATCGCCGGTTTGGCCTCCTGATTCGCCGTAAAACGGCGTCTTGTCGGTAATGACCATAACAGAGTCTTCGGTCTCTAATACATTTAATACTGTGCCTCTATCGTTAAGAGTGTCATAACCTGTAAATACAGTTTCGGGATAATCAGCCGGATTAACGGCTTTAAAGTTTACGAATGCCGAAACAACATTTGCCCGACCTCTTTCACGTTGCTTTTCGAGTTCAGAGTTAAATGCCTCTTCGTCTACGAGGATATTTTGTTCTTGACAAATTTCGCGGGTTAAATCTAATGGGAACCCGTAAGTGTCATGCAGCAAAAAGGCTTTTGTCCCCGAAAGCGTGTCGGTGCCGACAGCTTTTAGCTCGGCAATACAGTTGTTGAGCATGTCATTGCCCGTTCGCAAAGTTTGTAAAAATCTTTCTTCTTCGCTCTTAATTATTCTGATGATATGCTCTGAATTTGCACCGACTTCAGGGTAATAGCTCATGACTTCCGCAACGGTTGGTACAATTTTATGCAAAAATGGTTTTTCTTGCCCAAGATAGCTGTAACCAAACCTCGCCGCGCGTCTTAAAATTTTTCTCAAAACATAGCCGCGACCTTCATTGCCCGGTAAAGCTCCGTCGGCCAATGCGAACGATAAGGCGCGCGCATGGTCCGATACTACTTTAATTGCGGTTCTTATAATTGCAGACTCATTGAATTTATGACCTGTCAAGGTTTCTACTTTGTTTACAATTTGTGAAAAAACGTCGTTTTCAAAATTGTCTTTTTTACCTTGTAGAATTGAAGCCAATCTTTCAAGACCCATTCCCGTGTCGATGTTTTTTCTTTCAAGAGGGGTTAGGGTGCCGTCTTCGGCGCGGTCATACTGAGTGAATACCAGATTCCAAAACTCTAAAAACCTTGGGCAGTCACATCCCGGGCCGCAATTTGGGTCTTTGCATCCGACTTCGGGGCCTTGATCTATGTATATTTCTGAACAGGGGCCTGACGGGCCGACTCCGATGGTCCAAAAATTGTCTTTGTCGCCTAACTTAACTAGATGGTCTAAGGCAACACCCATGTCATTGTGCCAAATGTTCAATGCTTCTTCATCGCTGTGATGAACACTTATGTATAGCTTATCAACGGGCATGTTCAGATCTTTGGTGATGAACTCCCACGCCATGGCGATAGCTTCTTTTTTGAAATAATCACCAAAGCTGAAATTGCCCAGCATTTCAAAAAAAGTGTGATGACGCGCCGTATAACCGACGTTTTCAATGTCTGTAGTTCTAAAACATTTTTGACAAGACGAAGCACGGCTGATATCTCTTTTTAACCCCAGGAAATAAGGTTTAAACGGTGCCATACCCGCGCTTATAAACAGCAGGGTGGGGTCGTCTTGAGGAATAATCGGTGCTGATTTTTCAATCTTGTGCTCGTGGCGAGCGAAAAAATCAAGAAATTTTTGTCTGATTTCGGCGGTTTTCACTTGAAAGGACTCCTTCGAATAACCTTATTATTCGTATTTGGCATTTAAAATTCTCGGATATATACGAGTTATAAATTTTCTTTGTTTCACCGGCTTATTGTCTTTGTCAAACAACTCATGCATTGAAAGCTGAACTTCTATGCCTTTTATGTCTTCCAATTTTCTTAAGCCGTCAGAAACAGGATTAGATGGATTGTAATAGTGTTTTGTTAAATATGCAACATAGTTTGATTCGGATTCTGTTTTTTCTCTGCTTCTGAATATTGTGCCGTCTGTTCCCCAGACTTTAAGATAGTCCATCTGTTTGGTTATCAGTGCCTTTTTGACACCGCCCTCTTCTTGCCTGTATACAATCTTAGCGCGTCCAATGTCTTGGTGATATTCGGGCCCTTCATACGAATATGTTACTTTTCGCAGTGTTTTTCCGTCTCTTGAGGGTACCAACATTGTAATCTTGTGCAATAAAGCATATCTTTCGTTAAATAAGTATTCTGAAAAAATAGTGTCCAGTTCAACAACTTCGACCATTTCTCTGATGTCGCGTTCGATATTCATCAAAAAACTTCTTGCTTCGTGAAGTGTGTCTAACGATTGTCTTTGGCGTTCCATGCTTAAAAAAGTTCGATTTAACATCGTGTAACCCACAAATAAAACAATCGAAAAAATCGCCAGAGCTATCATCATTTCAACGAGTGTAAAAGCTTTTTTTAGGTTGATTTTAAGTTTTTGCATTATCAGCCCCCTATTGTTGCCGAAAACGACGCGTTCATACCGGATCCAAGTGTTTCATCGCCTAAGATTGTCGCCAGTTCAAAGTTTTTTACTTGGTCTTTTTGTCCGCTGACTCTTTCGGTAAACAGTACGTTTACGCGTATTCTGATTCGTCTTTTTTGCAACTCGAAGTCGGGTCTTGAGGCATCAGGGTTAACATTTGGGTAAAAAGCCAGACGTGCTTCTCTTGTGTAATCTACTCCGGGAGTGTTCCAGTTGGCATTTTTCTCTGTGACTAACAGCACTTCTCGGAAGGGGCCGTCTGTGACGCTTCCCGCATCAAGCTCAATGAGCTTTCTGAGGTCGCTGAACTGTCTGCTTTTTAATTCTTCAATTTTTTGCAAAGCTAAGTTGCAGGCCACGACTTCGTTAATGCTTTTATAAGTAATCTTTTCGTTTATTCCGAAAAGCAGGATTATCGGCAGCATTATAAGCGAGGCGACTGAGAGCGCCACAAGTATTTCTACAAGAGTTATGCCGTATTTATTTTTAGAGCTGAAAGAAAATCTTTTCAAGGAATGTAAACTCCTTCCCGTTATTTGTCGATAGACGTTAAGAATTAAACAGAACATTGAGGTCAAGCAAATGAAACTTAACAACAAACATACCGGTCTTATAGTCGCCTCTCTTATTGCATTGTCATTCAACAGCCATTTTGCTCAGGCAGCCAAAAAAACCGTTGATGCTGTCAAACCTGCTACCGCATACGCCTTTAAGAAGGTGGGAAGTGAATATGTTCAGCTCCCTCAGGTTGAGGCAGCAGATATAGTTGTGAAAAAAACTGCAGTTAAAGTAGACAGAAACAACGTCTACATTGGCGGATACATTGTTAACACAACCGATAAGCCCATTAAACATGTAAGAATTTTCCCCACTTTTGCCGACAGCAGCCTGAATGTTGCTCATCTCGTTGAACAACTTAATCACGACGAACTGAATATCGAGCCTAAAGAAACCCGCCGATTTGTAATCATGAGACCCGCTTCAAAGGTTGCACCTTTGTTGGCCCATAACTTGCCGTTAGATGAAAATTGCATCCTCAACTGTCTTAAGGTTGGAGAGAACTGACACTTAACGACTTGATTTCGCGTTCATTTGCTCGACATTTCTTATAGCGTTATCCCAATCAGGCCCCTGAGTTTCGGGGGCCTGTTTTTTCATTAATTTAAAGGCATTTATATAGGCATCTTTAGCTTTGTCTTGCATTTGTTTCTTTTCGTATGTTTTTGCCAGTTGGGTATAAGCAAATACCAATGCTTCTAAATCTTGGCTTTCGGCGCCTTTAGACAGTAATTTTTCTTCTAACAATCTTTCGAGGCGCATTATGCCGAGCAAGTCAGAGTCTTCGAGTGACATGACCGCTTCTTTAAGCTGTGAAGAAGTGCCGGTTTCATATTTTTTGCGCTTTTCATCTTGTTCGCGCATTCTTCGGTCAGCTTGCTCTCTGATCGCTTCGTATTTGCTGATAGCCATTAAACGCCGTTCTTCCCTGAAGTCTTTGGCTGCAAGTTTCTTGCTTAAAACCTCTGAAGATTCGGCTTTAATGCCCATTCTTTCGAGTTTCTCTTGTTGAATTTGCGATAAATCTTTGGTTTTTCCCGATTCGAAATATTTGGAATTAAGTGAAAACCCTTTGCCCGAAGAACCGGCAGGGCCCGCCGTCGGATCAATTTTTTTGCCGAACCCCGATTTGTGGAAGAAAAACAAGACTGTCAGAACAACTATAATTGATGCTGCAACCATTATGTTGGGGTTTTTCCATAAGGGCGCGGTCTTTTCTTTTTTTTCGGTCGTTTTCTTTTTAAACGTTGGTGTTGGATATAGAGGACTGACCATTGGCTCTTTCCTTTATACTGACTTTAATATTGTAAAAATTATAACACGCTCCGCTTTCTTGGGCAATAAAAAATACAATCTATTTGTTGATTGCTTATTGTTGTGGTGGTATAATTGTCTTGTGGGGGAATATTATATCAGATAATGCAACGGAGGATAAACAAAATGGGAAAGCCTATATTAGGTGTAACCCTGGTTGAATTGTTGCTAGTTGTCGCTTTAATGGCTGTAATCGCACCGATAACATACCCTTTGGCATTGCAAATGCTTACTGAGACAAATGATCAACCGGTTGCGAATTTGGTAAGAGAATCTGTTTCGCACGCTAATTCTATGGGCCTGATCGGTCGAGACAAAGAATCTCAGTTGTCATTTGAATCGGGGAAATCTTCATTTTCTAGAGCGGATAAAGCGGTTTCCTTGCCTGATGGTTACGAAATAGGCGACATTTATTTAGACGGTGAAAAAGAATCTGCGGCAGACATTAAGTTCAAGCTCAGCGGTAAAATTGTGGCTAACAACACCGAAATAGACAAACTTGTGGTAGAAGTTAAACGTGGCGGAACAGTGTTAGAATCGGTTGAGGCCGCCGGCAGATCGGTAACTGATGAAAGCTGGAAGAACGACCCGAGCAGTTTGTCTTCGAGCACAAGGTGTCGTTTTTTATGATATCAAAGCATTCAGGCGTAACATTAATGGAGCTTTTGGTAGCTATTCCGATATTTGCTTTTGTGGCCTTGGGCGCGGCTTACATGCTTTCTTCTTCTTCAGTTGCTTCGGTTGTAAATCGTGACTTATTAAAATGTCAAATTGCGGTAAACAACCTGATTACTTATATTGAAGCAAAAGGAGTTGCAAAAGACGCTGACGGTGTGATTTCGGGGTGTGACCCGTCAGGAGTTTTAGGCTCAGATGTGCGTCCCGACGATTCGCCGGATTTTAAGGCTACAATAACTTATGTCAGCGCCGAAGAAGTTCATGCGGTTACTGTGACTAAAGGCGATGTTTCGGCAAGTGTGAAGACTTATTTTTTGCCAACTTACTTTAAATAAAATATTACGCAAAAGGGATTATAAATATGCGTCGAGGTATGACTATATTGGAATTGCTGTTAGTTATGGCGATTATTGCTATAATGGCCGCGTCAGGAGCTCCTTTTGTTGCCCGAAGTATGGGCTGGGTCTACGAAGTGTCGAACTCAGATCACGAATTTTCAAGACTTTACGACGCTTCCATGATCTTAAGTCGTTATATAGGGCAGAGCGGGCCTGATAAGGTTGAATACGAAAGCGAAAGCGGGTCGATAAAAATAGACGGCAATACGGTTATAGATAACGTAACCGGGTGGAGCGCGGCGTTAATTTCCGATACTTCAGACAGGGCTTATAAATGTGAACTTAAAACTGATAATTCTATGGCCGGCGAGCAATTTTTACGTTTTGTCGTATTTAAACCATGACAAAGGAATTATTTATGAAAACGCGAATTAGTTTCTTTAAAAAAGGTGCTCTTTTAGCTATTGCCATGTTTTTGGTTGTTGGCATAGCTGCTATTGTGCCGTTTTTAATTCAATCGGTCGAATCGGCAGGTGAGCGATCAAAATACTCAGACGAATGGACTAAAATTCAATGGGCTGTTTCGGGTATAAAAAACAAACATATTTCAAAAGGGGTTAATTCTGATTTTTACAACCCTTACGGCAATTCAACTATTGCCACAATTTCTTACGGCGATTTTCATGTTTCGGTTAATGTAAGCGAGAGAAAAACCATGCTCGACAGAAACAGTTGCTTTTCTGTAATTCCGAGTGTGTATCGCGGAGCCTCTCAACCTTACGCTGATGGGGGCTATGATTTGTCGGATTATGCAGTTACATCGAACTCTGCTCCCGGTGTTGCCGCAGGTGCGAACCACAGTTTTGCCTGGAAAAAAGACGGAACCTTATACTCATGGGGCTACAATAATATGAGGCAGCTTGGGTTAGGTAATACAACCACTAATTATAGTTCTCCTCAAAAAGTTAAACAGGGCGATTTGAAAGCTCCCGAAAGTATTAATTACTTTAATCAGGGTTGGCTTGTGGCCGGCGGCAGCGAAGTTTCGGCGGCTGTCAGCTATTCGGGAGATCTTTACGGGTGGGGTAAAAGCGGCCAAGTTTCGAATTTGTTTACGATAACGCCAATAGAGAACAATACGCCCGCATATCTTGGGTTCGCGAATGAGGTCTTGGATATGGCAGCCGGAAACGGCTTTTTGGCTCTTCTTGCCAAAGACGGCAAGATTTATCGCAGAAGTTTTAATGACAGTCTTGGGCAAACCGGCGAGAAATTTTCTATGGTTCCCGGTATTTCAGGGGTTAAGGGAATCGCCGGCGGAACCAACCACATTCTTGCTATAACCTCAAACGGAGATTTATGGGGCTTTGGGTCTAATAAAGCGGTTAAGATTAACGATTCTGAGGTGGGCTTGGTAAGTCAGGTGCAGTTAGAAAATTCAAACAAACGCACACCGAGTGTTGATTCTAAGTTTTATATCTCTTCGGCTTATAACTTAGCCACTTTTACGGTTACCGCAAACGCAGCGCCAAGAGATGACCCTATTCCTCCTTATTTTACTTTAGGTGAGTATTACAAAGATTACATATTTTTAGATTCTGATAATAATGCAAACGACAAACTTTTGTTTGTGAACACATCTACGAATCTTGGGGGCGGTAAATACTTATGGGAATACGCTCAAGACACAAGTGTTGAGGCCGGTACATATACGGTCAGATTATATACAGAACGAACTAGAATGTTGAAAATTTTTGGGGTGGAATTTAAAGATGTAGATAACAAGTCTATAAACCCCAGCTGGTATAAAAACAATACCGGAGGCAGCTCTGATTTTGGCAAAGGCGTTTATAGTTTTTATGGCTCTCTTGCTTCTATTACAGGTTTTATAGGGGTTGCTGCAGGTGGAGACTT
>MWDD01000026.1 GCA_002070375.1 bacterium ADurb.Bin157
CTGAAGTTAAAGCCGAAGTAAAACAAGAAGTTAAGCCGGAAGTCAAATCTGCTGAACCGAAAAAAAACGAAACGGCTTCTGCCGATATAAGTCCCGAAATCAGATATACAATCAGTCAGGGCGACAGCTTGCTTAAGCTTGCTCATAAATTTAATACAACTGTTGCTCAATTGCAGAACGACAATAATATTCAGGGAACTCTCGTAAAAATAGGGCAGGAAATTGTAATAAGCCCGAACAAAAAACTGTATCGTGTTGTATCTGCTATGCCTCAAGGGTCTAAGGCATCAAACGTAAATTTGCTAAGTCACAAAATAAAAAGAGGCGAGTCTCTTTCTGTTATTGCTAAAAATTACAGAACTACAGTCGGCAGTATTGTTGCGCAAAACAATCTTAAAAGCACCGTGGTTCTGGCAGGTCAGACTATTAAGGTGCCTGCTGCAAAAGGTTTTAAGATTACCAATAAAACCTCTGTTAAACGCACCGTAAAATGGAAACGTCCCACAAGAGGCTATTTGTCCAGCGCTTATGGTTACAGAACACATCCGGTTTACAAAAAACGAAGTTTTCACGCCGGAATCGACATTGCAGCGCCTAAAGGAACTCCCATTTTGGCTGCTACAAACGGAAAAGTAATTTATGCGGGCAGAAGGTCGGGTTACGGCAATCTTATTATAGTAAGCCACGCAAATGGTTATTCAACCAGATATGCGCACTGCAGCAGCATTATTGCACGCAAAGGTCAGCAGGTTAAAGCCGGTCAGATTATCGGCAGAGTCGGAGCAACAGGAGTTGCAACCGGTAACCACCTTCATTTTGAAGTGCGCAAAAACGGCAAGACTTTAAACCCGGTAAGCTTTATAAACTAACGATAACAAGCGCTAGGAACCAATTAAGTTATGAATAAAACCGTCAAGATAATTATTATTATTTCTGCGGTTTTTTTCGCTTTTGCAAGCAGCGGTTTTACGCCGATAATTACGATAGAGCCTGTCGAAGAAGCAAGGCCTGCCGTAAAATTCACGCCGAAAATGCATTCGTTGCAAGCACCTGTGGCGGAGCAGGCTCCGGCGGTGATGCAGGCAGCTGTCAGACAAATACCCGCAATTGAGACGCAAGCACCCGCTTCGGTAAATTTCGACAGCGGTTATTTTAACCCTTTGGCTATCCCTGAGTTAAAGGCTCCTGTGCCCAGACCGCCCGAGCCGGTTATGACAAAGCCTTCAAACGAGGCCGTGCCGGTTTTCGACAATTCGTCGGTTTTGCAGGAAGCGCCTGACCCGCGTATGTATTACAGTGACCCCGGCAAGCACAAAGATTACTTTGTTCCCGCCTCAGAAGCGCGGCCCCCCGAGCGCAGCCTAAGTATTCCGGTCGTCGATAACACGATTCCCGGACATTTTGATATGAACGAGTATGAAGAAGATCGGTTTTTCAGTTCTAACCTTTACACCGACACCGCGTTTTACAATACGCACGTAAAGGGCGATAAAGAGCTTTCTTCAAAAGAAAAAGGCTCGTTTTATGACATAAATTACCGTTATGAGCTTTTTTCGACGAGTATCGGCGGTGATTCTCTCGCCTTAAATGTCGATGCCACATATACCAACAGCAAAAGAGCCTATGAAAAGGGGTTTACACTGAATCATTTCAGTCTTGAATCAGACACCGAGCGTTCTCGTTTGGTGTTCGGCGATGCTTACCCTGATATGTCCCGTTACAGCTTTACTCAGGGAATTGTCGGCGCTTATGGCGTGCAGCAATTTGATTATACATCTGTGAGCGCGTTTGCCGGGTATCACGCGTTAAATAAAGACGATATGAAAAACCCGCGTTATGTCGGCGGTATGAGACTTGAACACAGTCGCGACGAGTCTTTTAAAGTTGGTTTTAATTTCGTGGGTGTTGATGATAAACGTGATAATGCCGGTGCTGATTTGAGCTCTCCGACGCTTTACAGCAGGATTTTTTCGGTAGACGCCCGCTTAAAACCCATAGATAATATTTACATCGATGCAGAAATAGCGCGCAGCGACACGGATTTTGATAAAAGGGCAAGCGCGGGTCGATTGCAGGGCAATGCCTACAGAATGTCGCTCGGTTACAAAAGGCAAAACCTTAAAGCCGAAACAGGCTTTGAAAAAGCTGATACAGAGTTTGCGGCGCCGTTGGGAGAAACCCCGCGCGATGAACAAAGTGTGTTTGCCAGGTTTTATTATGAACTGAACCGCTATATCAGCGGGAAAGCCGGCGTGAGATCGGCGCGTGACAATATTTCGAATTATCTGAATTCTACGATCAAACGTGATGAAACCGAGTTTCAGCTGACTGTGCGGCCCAGTGAATATTATAAGAATATGCGCTTCGATTTTTATTACAGACCGGTGCACGAACACTCTGAAACAGCCGGCTTCATGGACGTCTACAAAGACATGTATTGGCTTGAGTTCAATAACAAAGCGGGTAAAATGCTATACTACATGTCGCTGGCTCAAACAATTGACAGAGACGAAATCAATATGATTAACGACTCTGATTCGAGACGCTTCGATATAAGTCTGACCTGGGAATACGACAGAAACAACAAGGTTTATGGCTCTTACGGCGCAGAAGACCTTGAATACAAAAGAGCGAATCTTAACGAAAAAAGCCGATGGATAGGCTTTGGCGGCGCGTCAAGATTTGATGATCATGTTTTGCTCACATTGGACTATAAGCGCGAAAATCTCGACCCGAACACGGTTTCGTCGATTCATGATACTTTGAACCTCTCACTCACCAGAGAATACAGTAAAACAACAAGTGTTGTCATTGATCTTGAGGGCAACAGAAGCGAATATGCGAATGATTTGGCGGCGGTTGAGGATTATACCGCTAAGTTGCGCTTGTTAAGGGCATTTTAATGATAAAAAGAACAACCCTGATAATAATGCTTATAATGGCTTGCGTGGCAAGCCGCGGTTTTTGCGCGGCTAAGGCTTTGGTGCCAAACTTGAAGCCGGGCGAAGATTTTGTGGCCGGTCAGCTGATGGCTTTAAGTGTCGACGGAAACGTGTTTTTTTCGGGTTACAACGATACAAAATGGCGGCCGGTTGAACCGGGAATGAGTTTTTCCGACGGATATATGGTGCGGACAGGCAATAATGGTTATCTTGTGTTGTCTTGGTCTGAAAACAATCTGATTTATGTTAAGCCCCATTCGGGTTTCAGAGTTAAACAAACGCCGGTAATGGGCAATAAAATAGCCTTAGAGATTCATCACGCCGACATGATGCTTTCGGCGCGCGACTCGGGCGGAATTGTCTCATTGGAAGGGCAAAATGTAAGTGCTGCTGTGGTTCATGGCGACTTAAGCTTTTTGAGCCGCGAAAAGAACGAAACCGTAAAAGCGATAAGCGGAGAAGCTTCTTACAGATTAGGCGGCAAAATAAAAGCGTTGCCCGCGCAATATTTTGTTGAGGTTGATTCAAAGGGGCAAGAAGGCCCGTTAAGAAGGCATAATCCCATTGCCGAATATGAATCGTTCAAGCGGTTTTCTTCTTGGATGAAAAGATACGAGGAATTTCACAAAAGTCATTCTGATGAATTCTATTTCAAACTCGATTCGATAAAAGTAAACGATGTTTTCTTAAACGAAATGAGAAAAGAAAACGGCATGCACGTTTTAGAGACATCCGACGGAACTATTCCCAAAAACATATTGCTTCAGGTTAAGATAAACCCTTACCCGGCACCGCATCATCGTATAGAACTCAATCTTGGCAAAGGTTTGATTTACGCTTTCAGAGAGGGCAGAAACGGGTTCCACGAAGTTAATTTCGCATTGCCGTCGATTCCCGAGTTTATAGCGACAATACAATACGCAGACAGTCACGATAGACGTGTTTCGCTCTTTACGGGCGGGTTTAGCGTTTATAACAAAAGAATGACCCGTTTAAAAGCGCAGGAATTTTGCAAAGAATTAAGTAGGGCAATGAGCCGCCGCGATGTGGTTTGGCTCAGAAACAGCGTTTCAGACAATTACCGAGATTTTATGGGTAACGAAAGGTTTGATTTTATTAAGTCGACAGAGGCGGCATTCAGAGATTATCGTGATATAAGGCTTTCATTGCACCCGTTCAATTATAAGCTAAAAGACGGAAAAATTCAGGTGCGTGTGAATTACAGGCTCTCTGCCTTGACTTCGAGCCGTAATTTCAGATACGAAAACAAAGGAAGCGAAATTTTAACTTTAGCGCTTGAAGATGGGCGTTATAAGATTGTTTCCAAAACCGGCGGTTTATTTTTTAACCAAATGAAAACAACCGTTGATTTGCGGCAGGCGGTTTTAAAGGGCAGGGTGCTCGACGAAATGACCGGCAGGCCTGTTGATGGCGTTACAGTGAACGTCGTTAATACAACGTTTTCTGCCGTAACAGATTTTATGGGCGAATTTATCATTTATAATATTCCGCCCGGTACTTACAATATCAGATACACGAAAAACGGGTTTGGCGTAATAACAGCGGCCAATGTCGTTCTGACACCGTCGGGCAGGTGAAGTTAAATGAAAAGTAAAATTACGGTTATATTTTTGCTGGTGCTGATTGCAGTTATTATGAACGGTTGTATTTCAAATTCGCTGGGCGTTTCGGCACCTTTACCCGACGACGATTCGGTAATGCCCGATTTCACACAAACAGGCACAATAAACGACGGCAAAATCGTCGTAAATACAGCAGACGCAAACCTGGTGCCCATTCCAAAAGTAACAGCGGTAAAAGTTTCGTTGGTATACGCAAAATCCGCAATAATTGAGTGGGAAACCGATATAGACTCAGACGGTTACGCCGAATACGGCACAAACGAGCTATACGGCACCGTCACACATGTAGAATCCGGCCTAAAAACCAAACACCGCGTGCAGCTGCAAGAACTACTGCCAAACACTCAGTATTTTTTCAGAATAGTGGCATCCCGCTACTCATTAGACACCTCAAAAAGCTACTCAGCCAACTACACCTTCACCACCGAACCCCTGACCGCCTCCTCGATTGAAAAGTAAGGTTGTTTTGTACCCCATAAGCTTTATTTGATTTTTACTTGTAATTGAAAATAATATGCTTTAGAATGTACCACATGCGCATTAAAAAATGGGGGATTTAAGCTTGAAAAGGCTCGGTGTAACGCTGCTTGAAATAATGACCGCGGTTCTCATATTAGCCATGGCATTTTTGCCGCTGATCGGTGTTATAGGCACGTCTACCAAAGACTCCGATGTGGCAAATTCTCAGGTTTTTGCACAAACCTCGGCCCGTAACATATTAGACACATTTCTTGACGATGTTCCTTTTAAGGCCATTAGCGTCGCATCTACCCCTGACTCCGGAGATTTTGCATACACCGAACCCGATGAAGTTAAGGCCTTAACCTCGGTAGATTACGGTAATTTAATGAGCATGGCCGAATTGTCTGATGTGCCCGAAAAAGATTTTTACCGAGTCAGTTTTTTGTCCCTAATGGGAAACAACGCCGGTGATGGCTTGGCCAGAGGTGAGTTGGTTGACGAAAGGGGGTTGGTTTACAAAACAAGACTTTTCGTTTTTCCGATCGCAGCTTCGACTGATTCTTCCGTCGCTGCTGACGAAATAACATTTGCGTATATGCCGCGCCCTGAATACGAACGCCAACCCGATTGGTATGTGACAGACAAAACACATATGAAGGATACGGTCACTTCGCCGTATGCCATGCCTGCAGAATCAATCAAGAATATTAATGCGTTCGCAGTCGGAGCAGAGCCAAACGCATCAGGTAAAATCTGCGTTATGTACAAGGTTTTGTTTCAAATATACTGGATAAATCGCGACGGAATAAGACGTTCGCTTGAACTCTTTACGATGAAAGCAGATCTTAAATGAAAAAAATTGTAAAGAATACAAAGTTGGGTATGGCTATTCCTTTGGTACTGATATTAGCTGCAACCTTAGGTTTGTTGGCCACTTATACAATAAAAAGCACGCAAAACCACAATAAGTCAAATTTAACCAGCTATGCCCAGCTGCAGGCTCATTTTATCGCACGCGCAGGAACAGAACACGCGTTGCTTAAGACTAGGTATATGCATCGGGAACTTTATGATGCTATTTGCTTGTCGCAGGGGCGTAACCCTCTGTTTGATTATTCCGCCGTTAAGACAGAAGCGGGGGTTGTTACTCAGGCTACTCTCGAGGCGGCGGTTTCAAAATATAATCCCGGCCCGGTGTTTCTTTACAAGGTGGGCGATTTTACAAATACGGGGCTTTTAACAAGCGGGTTCAATGACCCCAATAAAGATAAGTGGTTAGAAGCTTTTATGTCAGATATTAAATCTGAGGGGGATGCAGGGCTTAACGGAGTTCTTTCTTTTAATAAAGACAACTCTTTTAATGACTCAATTTTGGGCAGAATGAGCGAGCCGTTCGAGGTGGCAAGCTATACGATTAAGTCTCTTGAGATTGCTGCGCAAACTGTCGCTGAATCAGAAACTGTTGCAACTGCTATCGAAAATTCGGCGGTTGTCGAACTGACAATAAATGCTAATATTAAAACATCAAGGGGAACGTCCTGGGACTATGATATCAAAAAAACAGTCAGAATTAATCGCCAATAAAAAAAGTGCGTTTACACTTATGGAAATAATAATTGCAGCGGGTGTTCTTGCAATTTTTATCGGCGGTTTAATGAGCCTTTTTTCGGGTGGAAGCTCCATGACCAACAAAAATTTGTGGCTTTCTACGGTTACAAATCAGTTGAAGCTTGCTTGCAGACAGATTACAACCTCTGTTAAAGCTTCAGGTTACCCAACTTGTATGAGATACCCAAATTCTATCACAGAGCGTAAAACCGATATTTTCGGTGTTCATTTTTATGATAATCTATTAATGGCGACACAAACCGCAGAGGTGAGCGAATATAACGGAAGCATTTTTTTGGCGCTGACAGAGGCAAAGCCCGCAAAGTTGGGGTTTACAGACTCGCGAGATAAGGCCGAGCTTAATTATCACATATTTGCCTTAAACAAACAGGGAATGCTTACATATTCAAAATATAGCGAAGAGGTGGCGGGCACAAGCGTGCAAAGCTTGAGTGTTTCGAGTATACCAAGCTCGGATTCCCTTAAAAACCCGGGAATGAGAGCTGTTTTGGCCCGTGATGTAGAGTCGGTGGAATGTCAAAAACTCGGAACAGGTGATAAAAGCCCTGTTTCGGTCAGAATAACTTGTAAAATGCCGAGAAGCAATACTTCAAGGTCGGAGGTAGCGGTGGGAACTCCGAATGTGAGCGTTCAGCCGCATGATAATTTGGGAGACATGAACAAATGAAAAAAATCTGTGTTGGTTTGTGCTTGTTCTTTGGAATTTTTGGGCTGACTTACGACGGAGCTTTTGCTCAGGTTAAACCGGTAAAAAAATCTGAAACACCTAAGATTTCGTTCGGTTTTACAAATATTTCTAAGGCTTTGATGCTGCACCCGACTATGGCACATTACAAGATAAAAGAAGGCCGATTTGCTCCGGTTGCTTTAAAAGAAAAAATAAACGAGCCCGCAGGCTCAAGATTAAAAGAGTTTGAAGCAAATCGCGAAAAAGTATTGGCCGAAAAAAAGGTAATTGACGAAAAAATTGAAAAAGCAGATAAAGATTTTTCCGATAAATTTGCTAAATTAAACGTAAAATATGGCAAAAAGTCTTCCGCAAAAGTTTCTGATGAGTATAATAAAGAGAAGAACCTGCTCGAAAATAAGTTTTGGGCAGAAAGACAGGAGCTTTTAGTGAAGCGCACCGATATCGAAAACAAGCTTAAAAAGCTTAACGACGAAAATACGATGCTTCATTTAACAAGCCACGAAGAAACAGAGCGTGTTTTCGGGGTGATGTTAGACGATGTGTACGAAGCTGTAAACCAAGTGGCCGAGCATTATAAGGTCGACGTTGTTTTTAACAGCTCGTTTTCGGTTGAAAGAACTCCGGTGAATCCGTCATTTACTCCGGTTAATCCCATGGACGAATTCTTTGCCATGAAGCCTAATCGTGATGCCAAAGAATTCTTGGTAGATCACGGGCCTAACGATGAGGCCCCCTTTGCCATGACCCTCGACTATTGGCTTGCATGCCAAAGATGGGCATTCAGAACAACTTCTGACCCGCGCCTCGATAAAATGTTTTTGAAAGGCGGTCTTGATATGACTCCTGCCGTAATCGATCTTATTTATCAAAAACATAAAATTTCGGCGGCTCATCGCGATGTGATACAAGAGTTCTTAAAAAATCACAACTGATATATTGAATTAAAACGGTGCCAACCACGGAGGAGGCGAATATGTATAGATTATCGAGAATTTTTATTCTGACCGTCCTGTTTGTATCTTTGGCGGCAGTTGATTGCTATGCCCAAGGTGCTGCCGGCAGCGATTCAAACGGCATAAGTTATATACTCTTGCCCAAAACTTACAACGATTTGCATGGCGTTTATCGCCTTAACAGCTATTCGCCGGGTTTTGCCAAAAAAGACGGCGGAATTCGTCTGTTCGATTTGAACTTCGACGGAGCGAACGTTGTTAACGGGTTGGCCGTTAATCAGACTGACGACGTTTTTCTTTTTGTCGGTCCAAATGTTACCGGTGAATACGCGCCGGTAAGTCAGGTTGGCTGGGTGCCTTCAAGCAGATTCGAAGACGATTCGCCCGCCTTTGTCAAACTTATCGGGCAGCCCTATAACAAAGACCAAATCAGCAAAGACTGGCCGATACAAAGCGAACTGAACAACGCAACTCATCCCGCCGAAAGCACAAACTACGACAACACATACTGGGACTACGTAAACTGCAACCATCGCAGATACTATAAAGGCACCTATACAGACGCAGCCGGCAATAGTTATCAATACAAATTCGACCCGTATTCCCCCGCTTCCCATAAAGATACCCCCCTCTGGAACGGCCCGGGCGCCGGTTCTGCCGGAGTTCATCACTCAACAGACCCATATAAAGTTGTTTTACCGAACAAGTGGGGTGGGATCTCTTGGTATGCTTTTGGTTCGCCTAAAGCCAGCGCAGCGCACGTCGGTAAACTGATGGACGGCAAAGACGGGCTTCCCGAACTTGACCAAAACGACTTTCGGCTTGTAAACGGAACAGATTACAGTCCCTATTCAAACGCCAAATATATTTCGTGTGTTGTAAAACGCGTTTACGAAAGCCGAGAACGCGCACTTGATCTTTATTCTTATCCCGATAAAACAGCGGTTTCGGGTAACCCTCCTTACACTCATCCCACTAAAAAAGCGGGTAACGTGCTGACGGCTACCGACCTTAAAATTACCGAACAATACGGCAAATCTTGTGCTGACGGCTGTATCCCCGGGGGAACCCTCAACCCCGAAGCAATCGGTAAAATCGAATCTACCGTTTCGGTCTTTACCTCAACTACGGGCAATCGCTACGGCTATAACCCCTTCGGAAAAAAGTCTCCGCCATTTTCTTCTAACGACGCAGCTTTGCGTGTGGTTCACAAAGGCTCCGATTATAATCTTACACTTGATTCAACCAATATCAGAAATGCTTCTTATATAACCGATTACATAGGTGTCGGGCTCGAAAGTCTCACCTTAATCGGTGTTTCTTCGAACTTCTCAGACACACAGACTTCTATCACCAAGGCTCCCGACTATCTTTACGGTTCTGTGGCCGATAAGTTCTGTATACAAGACAGTTGGTGGGGAAACGGCGGCGTTGCTTACGAATACTACGCAAAAGAAGTTAAAACCAAAAGCAAAACTTTTGAAGCGGGGCATATATATCGCTTGAATTATCTTGAATCAAGTTACCCGACACCCGAAGACGTAGGTGTGTTCCCCGGCGACATCGACGCTATTGCCGTTGACGGACACGGTCATCTGTATATTCTTTATACCGAACTTGACTGTCCGAACGTGCCTGCGTGGCCTTCTGCTGTCGGTCTCCCTCAAGGCCCCGAGTTAGCTGCCGAAGACCCGACTAGCGCTTCAAGTGCTATTAAGTCTCATAAAGATTTTCTTAAAGTCGGCAAATGGATGCGCCCCGACGACGGCTCTAAGAGTAATAACGGCATGGACGGCGATTACGAAATCAGCGGCCCCTCTAAAAAAGGAGACTACATTTCTGTATTCATGAAACAAAGAGTCAGAAAGACTGCCAGAAAATACACGCCAAGTGCGGGGGGCGGCTTCAGTTTAGCTTCAGTGGAAGAAAGAGGCTACGTTGATGCGGGCTTTGACGCTATAACCAGAGTCGTTGAATATGACGGTGCGGGAGCATACACTTGGTTGAACGCATGGCACCATGACGAGTCAAGTATTGTAGACCGAAAGGCTAATATCGATGCAGAATTTGCTGTAGTTAATAAGGCTGAAGTCCCTGTTAATTACAATACTGCTCCTACATATTCTATTTGCCGATCTGACAGAATAACTTCCGCTACTCCTATTGACGAAGGCACTAAAGTTAAATTCAAAGTAGAAGGGTTCTGCCCATACGGTGCAGACGGAACAATACAAGACCTTATCGGTATCGGAACAATCCCCGGTCTTGGCAGTGTTCGTGTTAACCTGATACCGCCATATGAAAACATAGACGAAGACGGCGACGGTATTTTCGGCGGTTTCCCTTCAAGTATGTTTGACTCCGCAACTAAGCCATTTACAGTAAAATGGCACGTTGATATGCTCGAACCGGCAACTGCCTATGATTCAACAAAAATCATAAAATCTTTTGCAAGCACTGAATTGAAAGCCGGCGACAGACAATATGAATATACGTTCGATCAGCCCGGTAACTATGCAGTGTATGCGGTTATAACCTATCATTATTTCAATTACGACGCGATGACCGGCAGTAACCTGCGCCCGAGCGATTTGGCTGCTTTTACAGGTTCCAAAAACGTTACGACTCAAAAAATCATTTATCACGTTCAGGCCGAAGGAGCTACTGTAACCGATAATTACATAACCAATATCAAGCTTAACAATCATAATGCATTCAACGGTAAATATACCACCCAGGCAGGCGGAACCGCTAATATCGCTCGTGGCAATCAAGCCTCGGGATACGCTTTCCCCGAAAAATCAGCTCCCGAAAAACTTTCGTTCTCTTTTGACGCGCAATTCATAAAAGATGCGAATGTTTACACCGGCGCCGCTTACGAAACACAAAATGGTGTCGGCGTATGGGATTACGGCGAATCAGTGCACGTTTATAACTACGATTCGACCACCGGCGGAGTTCTTAATACAGTATTCAATCCCGGCCGCAAAAAATACGAAGACGGCGACAGCTTGAGATACAAATACGGCACAAGAATCGACGAAAAGCCGAGCAATAAAGATCTCAAGCACTTTGAATGGCGTTTGTTGATTTACCCGCCTTACCGAAAGAACCCGACCGATGCCGCGACTGTGGCAGATGTGCCTTTAGTGCTTGGCGAGGGCAATCTTGAGGGTGCTTTGATTGAAGACCCGGTTGACCCGAATTCACGAATATATAAAATCAGCTACAATATCCCCTTAGCGTCGCTTACCAATGTATTGACCCCGATCGACCCCGAGACTTACTTAGTAAGACTTGAGTTGACTTACCCGCGCGTTAAATGGGAAGACGTTGTTCCTGCACCCGGTGTAACAAAAACACAATACAAGAGCATTGTTCCCGATTCACCTCGAAAGGCGAAGATTACCAACGAAGTTTGGGTGGGCACCGCTGATGTGGGCAAAGAAACTCCCACAGCAGAAACCTTTGCAGACAGCATAGACACCTGGGAAATCTGCGCGCGTGACTTTACAATAATGAAACCTTCTTATGAAGGCCTTGAGTTTGACGGCGTTACGAGCAGCAATGTCCAGGTTGCGACTCATACAACCTCAGACCCGATTACGCCCTGTAAAATTGGCGTTTCGTTGCAAGACAATAACCCAAATGCGTTGTTCAGCGCGGCTGCACTTGAATTTGAGCTGCCTAAACAAAACAGGTCGTCTGCTGTGATTCTGTCGCCTACAAAAGCACCGGGTGAACAGACGAGCGATTACGGTCCTCTGCCCACATCGCCGACTTATTATAATTCAACCTTGACAATGTCAGCGAGTTATTCGTTCGAGATTGATGCGTATGGCGGAGCTCTCGGAAACAGCGAATATTTCTCTCCGAGCAAAACTTACGAAAACTGGATAGGCTCCCTCAGCTTCAGTCTTACCGCCGAGTTGCGTGACGGTTACGACGGAGACGGCACCGAGCCGGTTCATGTCTATGGCAAGAATGCCGAACATAACCTAAAATCTTATACTTGCGGTTTGGTTCGCTACGACAACGACCCGCCCTCATTGCTTCTAAACGTGGTAGCGCAATCCGACGACAAAAGATGGGTTCTTAAGCTCATCGAAGCCGACAAAGACCTTGTAGCAAACCCGTCAGCTCTCGATGAACTTGCCAAGCCTGAGTTGAGTGCGCATTCGTATCGCTTAAGCACTAACGAAAGCGCCGGTGATAAGATTGAAGTGGCTCCCAGCACCAATTATTCGCCAAAAGGCATAGACTTGGCGGTTAATGAGCACGTAAATCTTACTTCCACATTCGAAGCTTCTTATGCAAAATTGCACGACTTTTTGCCTGTAGTAAGGCGATCGTCGAGAATTATGATCTCGGCCGGAGCAACCGATAACGTTGACTACAAAGATTTCAAAGAAATTAAAATATCTGTCATCGAACGGCGTGCAGACGGCGGAACAACAATCTTGTTGCCCGAAACATCGCTTAACCCGGCTGCCGACGCCGCATCATCAGAAAGTGCCCTTCACACGACCTTGCGAGACAATTATCTCGAAAAAGAAAGAGGCATATTCTACGTTGACGTGCCCATGAAAGTTAAGACTCCTCAATCTGTGACCGACCCGCAAATCGTGGTTTATCTTACCGCCACAGATGCTTCAGGGAATAAACGTTCATTGTCAGTGCCAATAAGAGTCGTTGACAGCTCGTTCGATGCGCGTATTCTCGAAACAATCGAAAATAAGAACTGACCTAAAAATGACCTTAAGAGCCAAAGCGGACTATAAATATGTTGTGCTTTGGCTCTTTTTATTTGTGTTTTTTGCTTTAGGCTCTGAACTGCCTTTAAAAGCTTGTGATGCCGGAGATTTTGTTTACGAAGAATTCGGGGTGCGCTGTCAAAATATCGGAATAATGATTAAGAATCTGCAAGCTGCTCTTAAAATGAATATGCCTAATTCGGTTAAAATGCAGGCAGACATTTCAAACGAATGGGTTTCATTCTATCTTAGTCATGGAGAAGAGCCTCCGGCAAGCTTTACCGCTGTGCTGCCCGAAATATGGAAAGAAACAATGACATTCGCGGGGCAAAAGATTGCGGATTTGGTCTTTGAGCGCACAAACCCGAACGAAGCCGATGAAGCTTGCATCGTTTTTGATATGCTGGCCCTCGAAAAAAATATGACCGGTGCGCACGAAGCGATGCATCTCTGGAAATCGGAAATTCAAAAAGAGGTCGGCGAATCTGTGGCATCGGCTACCGAATGGCTGGGCCTTAATTTAAACGCTTATATTCAAGTTTCGGGGTTGTTGGCTAAAAATTACCCTGTGTTTGAGGCGCGCAGAGCTGATTTTGTTAACTCGATTAAAATGGAATGGCAAGAGGTTTTAAAAGCCTCCGAAAGCGTTCAAGAGGTTTTGGCAAGATTTACAAGGGCAAAGCTTGTTAATAAAATGCTTTTTGAGTATAATCGCTATAAAATTATGACTTTTTATCGTTAAATTATGAAACAAAAGCCTTTTACACAACGTTTATTGGCAAAGCTAACCCCTGTTTCCGCTTGTAAAAAAGTGGCTGTTGCGGTTTCCGGCGGTTGCGATTCTGTCGCTATGCTTCTTTTACTCAGAGAATGGTGCAAAATTAAGCGTGTGGACTTCTGTATTTTTCATGTTGACCACAATATGCGCACAACGAGCAGCGGCGATGCTGATTGGGTGCGCGGATTGGCCCATTCCTTCAATGTTGAATTTTATTCAAAAACAGCGACAAAAGCAGACCGTCTGCAAAACACAAATCTTGGAAAAGAAGGGTGGGCAAGGCATTTTCGCTATTCCGCTTTTGCCGATATGATGAAGGTTTCGGGCGCAGACGTGATCGCGACCGGTCATAATGCCGACGACCAGGTTGAAACCGTGCTGATGCGGCTTATGCGAGGCTGTTCATGGCAGGGCTTGCATGGAATAAGAGCGGAGACAAAATTAAGCTTTGGCGGCAATACGCTGCGGCTTTGGCGACCGGTTTTGAGGCTCAGTCGCGCGCAGCTTGAAACACTGCTTAATCGGCACGAAATTAGTTGGCGTGAAGACGAGACTAATTCTACTGATCTTTATTTGCGCAACAAGTTGCGGCACGCGCTGATACCGGCGATGGAACAAATACAGCCCGGCTCGGCCGCGCATATCGCGTCTTTGGGTGCCGACGCCTATGATTTACAGCGCTATTTAACGCGAAATGCCGGTAAATATCTTAAGAAATACTGCGAAGAGGATTTTTTGCGTGTTGAAAAGTGCCCGGCAACGCCTCTGCGACGTGAGATTATAAGGTTGTGGCTCGACAAAAACGGGCTCACAAACAGTTTGAGCAGAGCGCTTATAGACCGCATCGACGATTTATGGAAATCGCGTATCAATAATAAAACCGTTTGTCACCGGCATTTTAAAGTGGTTTGGAGCAAAAAACGGCTTTTATTAGTGAAAATCGAAGACATCGGGTGATACAGGGTCGGTGGTGAGCTGAACTAGGCGCTGTTTCCCCGGCGATGACAGTATGATGCGATAAAACCATTTGTGTTCGCGTTTTGCCGGCTGTAATGAAATTGTGTAGTTTGGCAGAGTTTCGAGTTCGGTCGGAACCGGTATTTTTTCGGGATAATATCTTAAATCTTTCATTTGCTGAGTTACAGCCGATTCTGCTTTGTAGTCCAATGTTAGTATGCGGTGAGCGGGGGTTGCGGAGTGAACTTTCATGCCGTTCATCACATATGCTGCGGCGAAAATAATTATGGCGAGCGCGGCAGACAGTGCAATGCGTTTTAAGGAATTATTCATGTTTGTAACCCCTTAAAGCGAAAGAAGTAAAAAAAGGTATTTCTGCCGGGTCTGCCGGTAATAGTCGCACTGTTAGCAAGTTTGGCAAATTTGCGTTTGTCCAGAAAGCGCCGTTTTTTAGCTTATCAATCAATATTTTTTCGGATTTTTTTGAGTGATCTGTTCTGATCAGTTTGCCGTCGGTTATTGCGTATGATGCGATGTTTTCTTTTTTAGCGTTTAAAAGTGTTACATTGTTTTCGCCCACAATGGCTTTTGCCGTTAACAGTGTATCTGCGCGCATTTCAAGCAATATGTCGGTGTATTTTGAGTTTATATCGAGAACATCGCTTACCGGGTTAAGTTTAAGTGTATAAAACCTAAAACACCCAAACAGCGCTACCGCAATAATAAGTGCGGCGGTGATGGGTAAGAGTGATTCGAGTTTTATAGCGCCTTTCTTAGTCATCAGAATCGCCTCCGTTCGCCGGTGAAGTGCTTTGGTTGAGCGAAATGAGTTTGTCAAAGTAAATGCGGCTCTTTAAATTATTTGATGTGTAATTCACCTGACAAATTACCTTATAAAAATTGTTGTCGGCAATGTAGGTGTCTATCGAAAAGTTAAAAGGCTTAAACGCCCAAAATACTTCGGGGTCGTTTGTTTCATTCATTTGAGCCCCGTCGGGCATCAGTGAGTCAAACAGCGTGTGAGGGCGGTTTGCAGAATTTTTGTGAACCACAACCGGTGAGTTCGAAACAATTTCGGGTAAAAATTCAGGCGACAAGGCCCGCTTTGCCACTAATGCTTCGGTTGCGTGGTGCGCTAACAGTGTCGCTAAATATTCGTTTTGCGAGGAAGGGTGCTTCGGTCTGCTCAATTGAAGCATGTAGACCAGTGGGTATAAGGTGCTCGATAAAATAGCCAAGCAAATCAACAACTCTATCAGAGTTGAGGAGTCTGAATACTTATTTTTAGATTTTTGAGAAATATTCACTGTTTTGTATGTCAGTCCTGCTGAACCGGTCTATACCAAACACCTTCGTGTTGTGTTGCTATCCAGTTCATGTCTGTGTCGAAATATATTTTTGCGTCTGGAGCTGTGATGCCCAAGAAATCGCAGGGATTGCGCCAAACGCTCTGGCCGATGGTTCCCCAGGAAATGCCCGCTTCTTTTGCCAGTCTGTTCATGCAATGAGGCAGCGTGAGGGCGCCGCCAAAGAAGTTTCCGTCGGGCAGGCGCGATCTGGTCTTGGTTTTTGCAAGGGTTTGATTGTAGAACTCATACCAGCCGTCAGGAAGCCCGGTTAAGGCCATTGAATCAGAAATGATGAGCAGTTTGTTTGCGTCATGCGACTGGGTTACCATTTGAACTATTTCGGGGGCAATATGCTCGCAATCGCCTATAAGCTCGTAATAAAGAGTTTTGTTTGTGAGCGCGTAGCTCAAAATATTCGGGTTCCTGTGATGTATATGAGGCATGGCGTTAAATAGGTGTGTAATGCAGGTCGCGCCAAGCTCAACAGCATGGGCCGCGGTTTTCCAGTCGGCATTTGAGTGCCCTAACGACACTTTGATTCCCATTTTTAGCGCTTCTTTTATAAAGTCGCCTGACCCAGGTAATTCAGGGGCAACAGTGATAACTTTTATCATGCCTTTTGCAATGGTTTGCCATTTTTTCAAAAGGTCTACAGAGGGGTGCATCAAGTCTTCGGCAGGGTGCGCGCCTCGTTTTTCATATGATATAAACGGCCCTTCAAGGTGTATGCCATGAATAATCGGCAAAACTTTGCGATTTTTTGCAATATGAGCAATTGTCGATAAAACTTTTTCAAGGTGAGGTTCGGGACAGGTCATAACCGTTGCCATAAGCCCGGTAACGCCGCTTGCCAATACGGCGTCAAGCATTTCTTCTATTCTTTCTTCTTCGCCGAAAGCGAAATCCCAGCCTTTTGCTCCGTGAAAATGCACGTCGATGATGCCGGGCAAAACATAGCCGTCGGTTTTTTCATCGAACAGCATTCGTTCCTGGGGGTGTGCAAAATTCTTTTCTTTAATTATTCCGGGTGTTTTCGAGCTTGTCAAAAAATGCTTGCTCATTGGTTTTCTCCTGGCACTTCTTCTTTTTCGCTTTGCAATTTAAGATTTACGGTCAGCATAGACATTAAGAGCGAATGTGCTTCGGCCTTAGTTATGTTTTCAAGCATTCCGAAAGAAAAATTCTTTTTAAAGGCCTGAAACTGCCTCTCAGACATTTTTTCGATCTGTCTGAGCTCTTTTCGATGAAGCTTATTCATTTCGATCAGTTGGCTTCTCGTGACCTCTGACATAGTTCGCTCACCGATTAAGCGTTCTGTATTGCAGGTAGCTTTTTGGGCTTGCGTTTGACTATGATTTTCCCTTTTCTAAATGAATCTGCTATTGCAAGGGGCACTTTAATTTCAGCTGCGACCAAATTGGCTTTGGCCTCTTGTTCGGCAGCCTTGTTTTCTTGTGTCTGGGCTTTTGCCATGGCAAATCTGCCTTCGGCTCTGGCCTGGGCCACTTTTTGGTCGGCTATAGCCTGCGCTTGTTTTAAGTGTGCACCGATGTTGCGGCCCACATCAATATCCGAAATATCGAGAGATACTATTTCAAAGGCGGTTCCTGCATCGAGACCCGATTCAATAACATGCTGCGTCAGCAGTTCGGGCTTGTTCAATATTGTTGAGTGCTTTTCCGCTGAACCTATCGCCGACACAATTCCTTCGCAAATGCGTGCTACAATTGTGTCTTCTCCGGCTCCGCCGACCATGGTGTTAAGATTGGCTCTTACCGTAATATTGGCTTTAACTATCAGTTCGATTCCGTCTTTTGATATGCCGTGTATGTCTTGTATGTGCAAAACCTTGGGTTGAACGCTCATTCTGACTGCTTCGTTCACATCGCGGCCCGCTAAGTCGATAGCAGTGGCCTTTTGGAAGTCGAGAGCGATTCTTGAGCGGCTTGCGCTTATAAGTGCCCTTATGACGCTGTCTATATTGCCGCCTGACAAAATATGAACTTCAAGTTTATCGAGGGGAATGGGTAAGTTTGCTTTGTTGGCTTCAATATATTTTTCGATGATAAAGCGGGTGGGAACCTGCCTTAGCTGCATAGCCACAAGCTGAAAAATGCTTATGGGTACATCGCTCATTTTGCATTGTAAATAAAGCATAAAGGGAAATATCTTAATTAGGTACAAAAACACACCTACTATTGCTGCTATTATTATGAACATCACCCAACCCATAGCTGTTCCTCCGATTATTGATATACATGAATTATCTTACACTCTATTTATATAAACGGCAACAACAAAATCAAGCGCAACGAAATGCTTTTTTGTGTTATATTTAAAGAAAGATGTAACAGGAATGATTGTTTAAAGGGGGGCCAAATGGCTAACCGAACCCTGACTTCACGCGAAAAATTTATCGCTATTTTTCTTTTGGTGTTTACGGTTATTGCTTTTTCGTTCATAGAAATTATTGTAAAACCCGTTGCATCTGACATAGCGCCTTTGTTGCTAAATTTTTGGAGATTCGCAATCGGTGCAGTAATTTTGCTGCCGGCTTTATTTATTTTTAAAGGCAGCGAGTTACGAAGCTTAACTAGGGGCGATGTTTTGCGACTTTCCCTTATAGGGATTCTGAATATTTTTATATCTATGGGATTTTATGCCCTATGCATGAAATATTCTCGCGCCTCGACCGCAGCTGTTTTGTTTTCTGCGAATCCGTTAGCGACCAACTTTTTTTCGTGGCTGATCTTAAAAGAAGCTATGAGCAAAGAACGCGTAACCGCTCTTACATACGGCTTAGTCGGGATCATCTTACTTACGATAAAAGCGGATTCCGCAGTCGATACTCCTTTAGGCATAACCGCAGGTCTTATCGCCATGTTCGGGTTTGGGCTTTACACTGTTATGGCAAAACCGATGGTTGAAAAATATGGCGGCCTTGTTGTTTTTGTCGTCAGCACTGTCGCAGCTGTTATAGCATACTTACCCGTTTTATATCTCTTAGATCTGGGCTTTTGGCCGCCCGAACACACTTGGCCCAACCTTTTGGGAGTCGGTATTTTAGGCACCGGCCTGGGCTTTTTTACCTACATGAAAGCCATGGAATACCTCTCGGCAGGTCAAACAAGTTATTTGTTCTTCTTCAAGCCCCCTCTGGCAATGTTTCTTGCCTGGCTTTTGTTAAACGAAAAATTCTCCCCCTCGGCCGCCGCCGGCACAATGCTTATAATGCTGGGCATCCTGACAGAAATTAAAGTGAAAAAACAACAAGCAGCCGCCACACGAGGAAAATTTAATTAATAAAAATTTCAAAAATATTTATAAAAAAATCATGATTGATCAAAATGGAGTTTAAATGAATTATTTAGGTTCTTGTCTTTGCGGAAACATTACTTATGAGGTTGTCGGTGAATTTGAAAAGTTCTTTTTTTGCCCAAACTGTAGTTCAGCATTACCGAATATTCAAAGCAATCGCTCGTCTGATTTTTTTGCGCAGGAATTCTCCTGCTTTGTGTCATGGCATCTATCGTCAGCTCTATGTTGACCACGAACAGATTTGTTTTTTACGGCAAGCCGGCGATGAAAGGGTCGTGGTAATGGTCAATGCCAGTGACAAGCCTATGCGGTTTAAAGTCGAAATACCATTTGAAATGGGTGCAGAAGGCTACGACCTCCTGAATGAGCAGACAATTGCAGTCGGTAGTCAGCAGATTATCTGCGAAGTACTTCCGAACTGGGCAAGGGTGTTGCGAGTCTGAGGTTGAAATTAATTTCCAAATTTTTACAACCGCACGCCTCGCAAACCGCACGCCTCGCAAACCGCACGCCTCGCAAACCGCACGCCTCGCAAACCGCTCGCCTTGCATGACTGCTTGTTGCATGTTAGAATGAAGACATGGGCGAGAAATATATAAATGCATTCACTGATTTCGGGTTTAAGCGCATATTCGGCACAGAACCCAACAAAGATTTGCTGATTGATTTTTTGAATCAGCTGTTTTTGCCTGAAAACAAAAAAATCGTCAGCTTAACCTACTTGCCGGGTGAACGTTTAGGGCAAGTTGCGGGTGACCGCTCCGGCGTATTCGACATATATTGCGAAACCGAAAAGGGCGAAAAACTTATTGTCGAAATGCAAAAGGCCAGACAAGACTTTTTTAAAGACAGATCTGTCTTTTACTCGACCTTTCCGATTCAGGATCAGGCAATAAGAGGCGAATGGAACTTCAAACTGAACGCCGTTTACACCGTGGGTATTCTGGGCTTTAATTTTGCCGAACATGCCGACGATGCGAAATACTTTCACCATGAGGTAAAACTCATGGACACCAAACGCAAAACGGTGTTTTTCGACAAGCTTACTTATATTTATCTTGAGCTGCCCAAGTTTAATAAAACCGAAGATGAACTCGAAAACGATTTCGACAGATGGCTCTATGTTCTAAAAAACCTGCACATGTTCGATAACAGACCCGCAAAAATCGAAAACCGAATTTTCAAAAAACTCTTTGAAGTCGCCAAGATAGCCGCTTTTACTAAAGATGAAAAAATGGCTTACGAAACAAGTTTAAAACACCTGCGCGATCTGAACAATGTCATCGACACCGCAAGAAGAGAAGGGGTTGAAGAAGGTCGCGCAGAAGGCAAAACAGAGAATAAAATTGAAATAGCACTGAAAATGCTAAAAGATGGCCTCTCATCAGAAATGGTCGCAAAATACACCGGCCTGACGATTGAAGAAGTTCAGGCTTTAAGCAATAAAAATCTGCTATGTGAACCCAAAGCCCAATACGAATCCGAAAAGCCGAGAAAAAAAGCTAAAGCTAAATAGAAATTTTATGCTGTGAAGCTGTTCGGTATATGCTGCCGGTAACTGACGACTCCGACCCCGTGTAATTTATTGTACAAATTTTTGCTTTGAGTTATAATAATCCGCGAAAATTCATATTCAGGATGTTTAAATATGACAGAGCAAACGCCAGGGCACTCAGGCAGCGAAATGATGGAATACGCGCGTCGGCTTTTTCCAATATGCAGAAGCTTAACGGGCGACGGAGTGCGCGAAACGCTTCGAATAATTAAAGAAATTTGCGGCGACTTAGAGGTTTATGAGGTGCCGACCGGAACGAAGGTTTTCGACTGGGAGATCCCCGAAGAGTGGAACATTCGTGACGCTTACATAATCGACCCCGACGGCAAAAAAATAGCGGATTTTAAGGAAAATAATCTGCATGTTATGGGTTATTCAGAGCCTGTTGACAAGACTTTGAGCTTAGATGAACTGAAAGAGCATCTTTATACACAAGTTGACCTTCCCGATGCCGTTCCTTATGTGACTTCGTATTATAAAAAGCGCTGGGGTTTTTGTATCAGCGAGAACACGCGTGCTTCATTAAAAGAGGGGGTTTATCGGGTTTTCATCGACAGCGATTTTAAGCAGGGGCACTTAACATACGGCGAACTGCTGATTAGTGGCAAAAGCAAAAAAGAAATATTGATTTCAACCTACGTCTGCCACCCGTCGATGGCAAATAATGAGGTCTCGGGGCCTGTTTTGGCGGCATTTTTGGGAAACTGCATTCGCAGCCTTCATAATAGAAGATATTCGTATCGCATCGTTTTTTTGCCGGAGACAATTGGGGCGATAACTTATTTGTCTAAGAATTTCGAATACATGAAGGAAAATACGATTGCCGGCTTTGTGCTGTCTTGTGTTGGCGACAACAGGGCTTATTCGCACATTCAGAGCCCTTATGGCGACACTTTGGCAGACAAGATTTTGAGCAATGTGCTGAGTTTTATAGACCACGGGCATATGGTTTACAGCTTCTTAGAGCGTGGTTCAGACGAAAGGCAGTATTGCGCGCCGAACATAAATTTGCCGGTATGTTGCTTTTGCCGTTCAAAGTTTGGTGAATACCCCGAATACCACACAGATCAAGACAATCTTGAGCTTATATCCGAAGAGGGGTTTGAAGGGGCTTTCAACGTTATGAGAGACTGCATCGAAGCCCTCGAACACAATAATTACTATAAGGTAACCTGCTTCTGCGAACCCCAGCTCGGCAAACGCGGCCTCTACCCCACCTTAAGCAAAAAGGGTTCTGCAACTGCGGTAAAGGCCATGACAGACTTCATAGCCTATGCTGACGGCACAAACGACCTGGTCGACATTAGTAACATTATTAATGTTCCGGTTGCCGAACTAATCCCAATAATCAAAACCCTAAAAACTGCCGGGCTAATAAAACGGGTGAAGTGAGTTTTGTCAAATTTCCCTGTATTTTCTTCATTATTGAAATTTTATGGTTTTGCTGACTATTTTTGCTAACTTAACCAACTCTGAAAAGGTCTCAACGCTTACAGTTTGCTGAGCGTCAGAAAATGCAGATTCGGGTTTATTATGAACTTCTATCATAATGCCATTCGCTCCGGCTCCGACTCCGGCAATAGAGAGAGGGGGAACCAAAGACCTTTTTCCGCTCGCATGACTTGGGTCTATTATTACCGGCAAATGGGATAGCTCTTTGACCAGTGGTATTGCAGCAATATCTAAAGTAAACCTCGTTGCTGTTTCGAATGTTCTGATTCCTCTTTCACAAAGAATGACTCTTTGATTGCCTTGATTGAGAATATATTCTGCTGCACAAAGCCATTCTTCAATTGTTGAACCCATGCCTCGTTTTAAGAGAATTGGAATATTTAGTCTTCCAATATATTCTAAGAGTTGATAGTTGGTCATATTTCGCGTGCCTATCTGAAGCAGGTCGCAGTTTTCAGCAATGACATCTGCTTCACTTTCGTTTCTTGCCTCTGAAACTATCGGAATATCAACTTCTGACTTTATGGCTTTTATTGTCTCTATTCCGGTTTTTCCTACGCCTTGAAAAGAATAAGGAGAAGACCTGGGTTTAAAAATCATTCCTCTGAATATATTTGCCCCGCAAATTTTAAGGGTTTTTGCAAGTGCCACAGAGTCATCTCTGCTTTCCAAAGAACAAGGGCCGGCAATTATGGTAAGGTTCTCATCGTTGATAATTACCTTATTGTCTCCGGTTCCGACAATAATATCTGATCTGATTTTATCCTTTTTTCTTGAAGCTAAATGGTATTGTATATCGCTTTTCTGAGGAGAGAGAGGTTTGAATGACATTAAAGGACCTGTTCTTTCATATGCTTGTAAATCTTGTCTTTATTGAGGCTAAGTTTTCTCTGGCATTCGGGTTCTTCAGGTATGACAAAGAATACGGGGTTTCTGTGTTATTGTTTGTTACGAATTCATAAATGTTGCAAATATTTTCAGTAATGCCTGCATTGGTGTTTAACCACGCCGGAAACAATGCCGGAGAGGAAAGAACTACAAGTATTTTTTCATTATTTGTGCTTAAGTTGCTGTAATAATCAAAAGCTTGGTTAAACAGCGTCAGATTGTCTGAGTTTTCGTTGTTGTTTACGTAGCTCAGAACAACATCGTATTCGGTGTTTTTGCTAAACCGTGACTGGGCTAGTTTCAGTTTGCCGAAAAATCTTTCATCTTTTGATGTGTAGCATTCCGGAATAACCGAGTCGTAGTATCTCGTGCCTGTGGCATATTCAAATGTAAGAAAATTCAGCTTTTTCGAAATTGCAGTTATAAGCTCGTTCGAAAGTTCCGAGCCCTCTCTTCTGTTTAACGCAAGGCATTTGTTAACTATTTCGTTCAAAGAAAGATTTTCTGTGTCTGTTAACTCAGGTTGTACGTTTAATCTTTTTCTCTCGAGTGTAAACGGATCGTCCGGCGGCCCAAAGGCTGTGGTCCACGGATTTTGTTTTATGAGATTTACGGTGAAGTCAAAGAATTTTCTGTAATCAGCCACGTAAACTCTGGCACGCCCTAATTCGGCATAATTCCAAATTTGTGCTTCAGTGGCGAGCTTCCCTGCGAGGTGTCCCGTTGAGCGCGATGCTGTGTGAAGAAGAGGGACAGTATACAACCATGATGTTTCCTGTATTCTATTTTCTGTTTTGATTTTGCCAATAAACAGTTTGTCATATCTGAAAGGTACTTTGCAGATGTAGTCGGCATAATGTATGAATGGCATCCAATTGGGGCCAAGTCCTATGCTGCAACATTTTGCGCTTATCCTCGTAAGCCGTTCATATATCGAGTCTTCTCCGTATGAATTTGACGGCAGATTATCGAAAAGATCTCTTATGTCAGGACCGAATCCACAAACAGACATCATGGGGTCTAATGACCTGTTAACACCCTGCTGTTTTCTAAAAAATTCAGGAAAAGGGCCAATTTCAGCGGGAGTTGTTTCTGGGTCATAAATTGCAAGGTCATTTGGTTTGCTTTTTCCAAAAGTGTAAGAGTAGGTTGGAACAATAACATTGCCTGTTTTACCTACCTGAATTTTTAAGCATTCATAAAAAAGGGAGTTTAGCTCTTCTTGAGTTGTTACGTTTTCTGCTTCGCCTAACATGCCTAAGCTTGTGGTAACAAAAACAGTTGAACCCTGTGTTAATCCGGCTGCTTCAAAAGCTGTAAAAATATCAGATTTTGTGTAAGTTCTTTTTTTCATTTCTTGTTGATTTTATCGGTTATCATTTTTACGAGTCCGCCTATAGTTCGAAACTCGTCAGATTGGGTGTCTTCTGCCGAAAATTCAATGTCAAATTTATCCTCTGTCATATAAATAAATTTAACCAAAGAAAGTGAATCTAAATGCCCATTTTCTAAATACCGGTATTTGTCCAGGTTTTTTTCTTTTGGTAGTAGAACTTTCTTTTCTAGCATTTCACATATAAATTCTGTTACGTTATTCTGCATAAATTATTATTACCTCGAAAGTCTGTTTAAGGGCGTATTCATAAGCTCCTGCTCCGTAAATAGCAATGTTATCTTTCATTAAATTTTCCTTGTTCTGGAATATTTATCCAACAACGTTTTTTTGAAGACTCTGTAACAGATTCGAAAAACTTTAACCCATTTATTGCTCTATTGATTCCATAAACATAATCATCCGGTTGTTTTATGCCATTTTTATAGTTCTCAAGTTCATTGTGCACGTCTGAATACCAATTTGAAAATGCTTCTAAGAAACCAATCGGATGTCCTGCTTTAAATCTGTTATATCTCGTGTCAGAGCAAATATGAACCTCAGTGTTAGCCCTGTCTAATATCATTCGTTCGCCTTTTGAATAATTAAGAACTAACTCTTCGGGATTTGTTTGAAGCCATTCCATGCTGCCTATTTCTCCAAATACTCTTATTTTTAAGCCATTTCTGATTCCCGCAGCAGTTTTTCCAAACCACATTTGACAACGGAGCTGATTGGCGTATTTTGCTATGCAAATAACATTATCGGTAATATTTGGATTGTTTCCGTTTGTAAACTCTTCACCAATGACAGAAGTCGCATTTTGATCAACTAAATAACTTACCATATGGTGAAGGTGTATTCCCAGATCGAGGGAAATGGTGGGCATTATTCCGTCAATATTTCTCCAAGATTGGATTTTATTAGTATTTAATCTGGTGTAAATGTCTTGTGGCATTTCTATGTGAATTTGATTAATTTTACCTAATTTATTGCTGCTTATAATGTGCTTCATTTCTTTTACGATGGGGTAACCGGTGTAGTTGTATACAACTGAAAGGAAGCCATCGTTTTTTTTCAAATGCGTTGCAATGGGCATAGCTTCCTGAACATTCATTGCAATGCTTTTCTCACATATAACAGCATACCCGCGTTTGAGAGCCTCTAAGGTTATTTCCGCATGAGTTGGCGTCGGGGTTAAAATAACGACTGCGTCAACCGAGTTTATTTCATTATCTAACAAAGAAACCCAGTCAGAGTAAAGGCGATTATCTTCAATTCCCCATCTCTCTGCTGTTTGCCTGTTTATTTCGGCGTTTCTGCTAAAACATCCCGAAACGGGGACAAATTTATTGTCCATTCGTGAAGCGGAAAAGTGAACCGAACCGACAACCGAATTAATACCGCCGCCAATAAAAGCCAGTTTGTACGGTTTAATCATAACGGTTCACCATAACACTCTTCTGTTATAAGTCTCAGAAGTTCATTTTTATCGGTCTTTCCGATAGAGTTTTTTGGTATCCGGCTCACACAAATATATTTCATCGGCTGTTGGTAATCTGCCAGATGTTTTGCCGATAAACGCTGTAATTCCCGTCCGGTAAGAATGCTTCCTTCTTTTATTTTCAGTGCGACCGCGATTATTTCCACCAGTTTCGTGTCGGGCAGAGCCAGCGCAACACATTCTTCAACGGCAGGGTGGGTCAATATGACATCTTCGATGTCTTTCGGATAAACATTTATTCCACCGGTTATGATTATGTCTTTTATTCTGCCGGAGTAATAAAGATATCCGTCAGAATCAATGTAACCTGCGTCACCTGTTTTAAAATATTCACCAAAATAAGAATTCTTTGTTGTTTCTGGTTGTTTATAATACCCCGAAAAAGCCATGGGCGTTTTGCAACAGATTTCGCCTTTTTCTTGTGAATGTAAAATCTTATTTTCTTCATTAATGATAATTATATCCACTTCAGGAGCAGGCTTGCCTACAGAATCAGTTTTAATAAAACCCTGTTCTTTAGTTAGATTGCTTGCAATAGCAATTTCAGAGGTTCCGTAGCATTCATGAAAATCACATCTCAAAAATTTTAATAACTTTAATTTTATTTCACAATCTAATAGAGCCGAAGATGAGACAAGGCATCTTAGTGAATCAAGGCAATACTCGTGCTTAGAAATTTCTTCAAATATGCTTTTAATCTGAGAAGATACCGCAATAGTAAATGTGACTTTATGATTTTCAATTGCTCTAAGCCATAAAGTCGGAGTAAAACCAGGTAAAATAACTGCGGTTGCTCCAAGTATGAGGGGCATTAAAACAAGTCTTTCGGCTAATGAATGATATAAAGGAGTGGCGGCCATTATTATGTCGCAACTTTTTACTTTGTACAAATCTTTTGCCGCCAACGCTCTTTTTATTTTACATTCCTGTGACAGTATTATTGGCTTAGGTTCTCCGGTAGAGCCTGATGTTAAAGATAATATGTATGGCGTGTCCGGGCTTACTTCGTTTTTCCCAAGAACATGCTCGATCTGAGTGTAATCGTCAAAATAGCTAAATGAATTTAATTCCTTGCCCACTGAGATTATAGCTGAGTCGTTTGAAAAAAAGGAGCCGGCAAGCTTTTTTATGTCAGGTAGCAAAGAGTGATGAGCTATTAGGTGTTTTACGTCGGCTGCCAAAAAGGAGCGAAATAGGGTGTTTGTTGGTAAAGTTTGATTTTGTGGTACACAGGTAAACCCCAGGTCTGCTGCTGCTAACATCACAAGTACAAATTCTATGCTATTGGGCAAAAGAACGGCGACTCTGTCTTCTTTTTTTATGCCAAGCTTTTTGAAGTAGCCCGATAGTTTCCCGGCTTTAATTTTCAAGTCATTGTATGAGATTACGTATTCATTAATGCGCAAGGCATCTTTTTCGGGTGATCTCTCTGTATTGGCCAAAAAGGCTCTTATAATGGGTGATATTTGGCACATACTCTTGTTTTAAGATTTTCTTAGTTTTTTATATCCGAAATTCATAATACAGTTTGAAAATAATTAAATCAAGTATGTAAAGCTATAAATAACAAAAGCAGTCTCTTGTGTGGTTGCCTTGCATAGGTTAATGTGCCATGACGAACATGTCCTAACCGCAGATGATGTTGAACGACTTTCAAAATAATTAAAATACCGCTTGATTTTAGGTTGATTTTGAATATTCTTTTGAAACAGTGATGAATTAAAATAATTTTGTTGAAAATAAATAAAATTATTAAAAATGAGTGATTTTGATGTGAAAAGACTTGAAAAGGTTAGATAATCGCTAAAAATCGCTTGAGAATGACGAAAAACGGGCATTAAAAACTAATAGAAAGTGTCGATATATAATATAAGAATCGAAATCAGGTAAAAGTTTACCTTTCAAGATTTGGTTCTTCAGGCGCAAGGATGCGCCGTTGCTGGATGAAATTCAAGGAGGAATTTCAAAATGTCAATCTACATTAGGTATTTAGCGCTGCTTAAAAAAGCGCGGTCTGAGCAGACTTTTTTGAATTTCTTGTCTGCGCGAGGTTTACCGGCCGTTATTTTGTCCCCAACTTACAATGACGACTCGAAACCGGGTTTACTTTGCCAAAAAAGGCCGTCAACTTTTTATGACCCGGGCATATTACCTAACGAGCGTTCAAAAAAATTAAAAATCCCGAAAAAACTTATTTTATACGACCCCGGCACAACGCATCGACTAAATCAGTCAGGTCTGGTTGGTCACCCAACTCTATATAATTCCGGCAGCGGTCATCGCCTAAAACAGTCGGGTAGTTCTGAGCACTCAACTTTATACGATCCTGGCACCATATACCGACTAAAAGAGTTGGGGTTGCTTGACAACTCGGTTTTATACGACTCCGGCAGCACGCACCGACTAAATCAGTCAGGTTTGCTTGGTCACCCAACTATATACGATTCGGGCAGTAACCTCCGACAAAAACACTCGGGTCATTCAGGCTACTCAACATTATACGACCCCGGCACATCTCACCGCCTAAAACAGACGGGTGTTTTCGTGAACCAAGGTTTATACGACCCGGGCACATCTCGCCGTCTTAAACGGTCAGGCACTTTCGTGAACCAAGGTTTATACGACCCCGGCACATCTCACCGCCTAAAACAGTCGGGTAGTTCTGAGCACTCAACTTTATACGATCCTGGCACCATATACCGACTAAAAGAGTTGGGGTTGCTTGACAACTCGGTTTTATACGACTCCGGCAGCACGCACCGACTAAATCAGTCAGGTTTGCTTGGTCACCCAACTATATACGATTCGGGCAGTAACCTCCGACAAAAACACTCGGGTCATTCAGGCTACTCAACATTATACGACCCTGGCACCACGCACCGACTAAAACAGTCAGGTTTGCTTGGTCATCAAACTCTATATGATCCCGGCACCAATCTCCGAAGAAAACACTCGGGTCATTCAGGCTACTCAACATTATACGATCCCGGCACCACGCACCGACTTAAACAGTCAGGTTTGCTTGGTCACCCAATTGTGTCTGATTCAGCTAGCAGGCACCGACTAAAGAGGTCGGTTCTTTCCGGTCACTCAACTTTATATGATCCCGGCACCAATCTCCGAAGAAAACAGTCGGGTCATTCAGGCTACTCAACTTTATATGATCCCGGCACTATGCACCGACTAAAAGAGTCCGGTTTGCTTGGCAACCCGACTCTATACGACACAAGCACATCTCGGCGCCTAAAACAGACGACTCTGTTTGTGCGCAAAAATAATGGTCGGCCTTTGGGCCGAGAGCCTGCGCCGCCTAAAATACTTTAGATCTGTTGTTTCGCTTTGGTAACATCTTAAGTTATCACCTTTGCTCTTTGACAATTTTTGACAATAAAAAATCGCAACAGATTTTGTTGCGTGTAAAATTCTCATATGGATTTTACATATCTTTGTGTAACGCAAGGAAGCGTTGCATTACTTCTATCAGTTCATGGAGGAATTGAAAATGGGAATGAGAATAAATCAAAACGTCTTGTCACAGTCAACTTATATGAGTTTGAATCAGGCAACTAACCGTATGGAAAACTCAATTTCAAAATTGAGTTCGGGTTTAAGAATCAATAGTGCCGCCGATGATGCGGCCGGCCTTGCAATCAGCGAAAAAATGCGCAGACAGATCAAGGGCTTAGAAAGAGCCGAGCTTAATGCGCAAGACGGTATTTCGATGATTCAAACTGCAGAAGGGGCCTTGACGGAAACGCAAAGCATTATACAAAGAATGCGAGAGCTGGCTCTGCAATCTGCAAACGACACACTCACAAGTAATGACAGACTTGAAATACAGAAAGAAGTTGAAGAACTTAAAACTCAAATAGATACAATTGCCGAATCTACCGAGTTCAATACAAAAAAGCTTTTAAACGGTAATCAGGCAGCTTTGGTGAGCTCAAGCTCTCAAGCTATAGAAAGCTATGTGACAGGAACGGTTGCCGGCGGAGGCGATTACGAAATTAGTCTTGCTACGATAAGCGGCGGCATTTCTCAGATGCAGCGAAGCCAGATTCTTACCAATAAAAATAGCGGACAGCTCTGCACAGGCTCAACAAAATTAGAAGATATTAACGGTTTTTACGGCGCTTCAGGGGAATTTGCCTTAGAAAGCCCTCAAACTCTTACGTTGACCGGTAACGGAAAGTCGTCAACAGTAACCCTAGACAGGCAAATGACGCTTAATGAAGTGGCTGCTGCCTTGCAAAACGCAGTGTCGGCAAGTTCGGGCTTAGGTATTGCGAACTCTAAAGTTCAGGTAATGACCGAGACCACCACAAATGAAACTGATAACGGCGGTTATCTACAAATCACCTCGGGCTCAATAGGCGACAACGGCGAGTTTAATATCGCCGGGTCTCAGGATGTGCTCGACGCTTTGGGATTTTCTGTAACCAGAGAAGCGGTTAACAGTATGGTGAGCGTTTCAATGAAAGATGCTTACGGAAACTCAAAGTCGATAACCACAAGCACAGACAGAGCCTCTGCCCTGCTAGACGGTATAGATGTTCAATTTAAGTCGCAGGCCGCGCAAATAGCCGGTGTGGGCGGTATGCTCGAAGGATTGAAACTTGACTCAAAGCAATCGTTTGACATCAAAGTAAATAATACCGATGTGAAAATAACGGTTGCAGCCGGAAACTGGTCTCTCGAAGGCATAGCCAGATCAATCAATCAGCAAATAGATAAAGTTAATAAAACTCCTGCAACTTTAGGCAAAGTAGACGGGCTTTCAGCTTCAATGGTTGACGGGGAAATCAGAATCAATTACAGCCCCGCATTGCCTGATGAAACTTCGGGAACAGCAATCACCATATCAAATGCCTCTGCTAATACCATAGGTTTGTATGACGGCGAATATAACGGGTTTGTTAC
>MWDD01000027.1 GCA_002070375.1 bacterium ADurb.Bin157
GAAATCAATCCTTTGTGAGTTAAAATATATGCATAAAAATACACTAAGAGTCTATTTTTGGCAACTTTTACTTGTAAACTCAATTTTTTTAGAAAAAAGCCTTAAGGCTCGCAGATGTTATTCTGTTATATAGTTTCTTGTTGTGTTTCTTTATGAGTAAATTTGCCAATTTGTTTGGCAAAGAAGGAAATAATGTTTTCAGCCGTTATAAAAATCGTCGGAACAAAGGTAAGTGTTAATATAGTTGATACAATCAGTCCGCCGGCCACAGCAATTGCTAATGGCTGATAAAAATCAGCTCCGGCTCCGATACCAAATGCAAGCGGTAGCATTCCCAATAAAGTTGTCAGGCTTGTCATGAGAATCGGCCTGAAGCGTAGATTGCCGGCTGCTATAACAGCTTCATAGTTGGTTTCGTTAAGGTTGGTTCGTCTTTGTAGTATGTATTCTATTAGAATAATACCGTTGTTTACTGCAATCCCCGCCAACATAATTATTCCTATCATTGCGGTTACAGTAAATGAGAATCCCATTAAATTAAACGCGCCTATAACCCCGATATAAGAAAGGGGAATGGTGAACATAATCAAAAATGGATATAAAATAGATTCAAATTGTGAGGCCATAATCATATAAACCAATAGTAACGCAGCAATTAATGCCACTGCTAAGTATTTAAAGGATCTATTCATGTCTTCATTTTCGCCACCGAAGTTTATTCTGTACCCCGGGGGGATAGTTATGTCTTTAATCTTTTCTTGAATGTCTGTGGTTATGGCTCCTATGGACCTTTTGTCCGGCTCTCCTTGAACTATTAAACACCTAGCCACATTTTTTCTTTCAATTGTTGTGTAACCACTGGCCGCTTCAAATTTGGCTATTTGAGAGAGCTTGACAAATTTGTTGTCCGACAAAGCTATTTCAAGATCTTTTATACGTGCTATTTTATCCTTTGAAACGTCACTAGCTTCTACTCTTATATCGTATTCGTCGTTACTTTCTCTGTATTTGCCAGCAATTGTGCCATATATGTATGTGCGAGCCCTGTCAGCTATAGTAACTAAGTTCAAACCCATGTCTCGTATCTTTTCTCGGTCAAAAATTAGTCTGAATTCTGGTCTTCCTGTTTCAACACCGCTTTCTAAGTCAATTAAACCTTCTACATCTTTGATTCTTTCATAAATTTGCATACAAATATTTTCTAGAATTTTGAAATCATCGCCTAGAACTTCAATTTGAATGGATTTTCCGCTGCTTGGCCTTCCCATTCTGGGTTCTTTGAAGTTTAATGTTTTGATCCCCGGAATAATTTCAATGTTTTTTCTGAGTTCCCGCACTATATCCTCAGTTGTTCTTGTTCTTTTTGCGGTAGGCAGCATTTTAATGTCAAGTGAACCTTTGCCCACCTCTGATCTTGTTATAACTTTATCAACTTCAGGGGTATCAAGGAAGTGCTTTTCTATTTTCTTGGTTATAGAATCGGTATTTTCGACACTTGTTCCTGCGGGCGTTTCAAATTCTACCGTTAATTCGCCTCGGTCCATTGAGGGGAAAAAGCTGAATGGCGGCTGATTCTTGATGCTTATGACAAACAATGAAATTATTAATACTAAATATGCTAATCTGGCATACCATTTAGAAATCAGTATTTTAAGCACTCTAACATAAACTTTTCTTATTGCTTCTAGAATTTTATTGAATACGGGAAACAGTATTTTTGAGGTAAACAAATTAAAGGAGAATGAAATTAACCCAATAATAAGCGGTAAGAGCAAGACAATCGCTAATATTATTCCGCTAAAAAATAAGCTGTCTGTGCCTGCATTTGATGTTGAAGAGATTAATGAGGTTTTCTCCAATAGCTTTCTTATAGTTTCGTTTTTTATTCCGTAAAAGAACCCCGCTGCGGGAACAGCAGCTAAGCAGGCAACTGTAGTAACAGATTTTAATGGGTTGCTTTTTGTCCATCTCAAGAGAGATTTATACATTCTTAAAATAATTGTTTCAAGGTTTAGGCTGTCTAATACCAAAAATTTGGAACAAAGCATTGGAAGAAATGTTACCGAAACGATTAATGAAGCAGTTAAAGAGAAGACTATCGACAAAGACATGTTGAAAAATATTTCCCCAACCATTTCAGGTACTAAGCCAATTGGTAAGAACGCTACTACAGTTGTGGCAGTTGATGCTATAACCGGCATAAAAACTTCTTCGGTTGCTTTTATAGCCAACTCTTTTTTGTCACCACCCTTATTGTCGCTGTAAAATCTGTAGATGTTTTCCATTACAACAATTGCATTGTCAACCATCATTCCAATACCAAGGGCTAAGCCGCCTAAAGTCATTAGGTTTAAGCTGATATCTTTTTTAAGCATAAGAAGACCGAAAGTTGTTAATACTGCAATTGGGATACTTATGCCAACAATGATGGTAGATCGATAATTTTGTAAAAATATAAAAAGAACAATAACCGCTAATAGTCCGCCCATAAGCGAGTTGTCTTTGACCATTTGAATAGTGTCTCTGATAAATGTTGTCTGGTCTTTACCGACAACAATTTCCAACTTGCCACGGTATTTGTCTTCCAACTCAGGAATGAGTTTCATGGCGGCATCGGATATGGTCACCGGGTTGGCTTCAGTGACCTTTTTAATCGCCATAGTTACTGAGGGCGTTCCATTAATTCGTGAAACTGTTGTAATGTCTTTATAGCTGTCTTCAATAATAGCAACTTCGGAAATATAAACAGGTCTTGAATTTATTTCTTTTACAATTATATTTCCTAACTGCTGGGGTGTTGTCATGCGCCCGTCTGATCTTAACAGGTATCTGAAAGAGCCTTCTGTCATATTTCCAAGTGATGTGTTTGCATTATCTTTCGCTATGGCAGTGATTATATCGTCTATGGTTAAATTTAAAGCCAAAAGCTTATCGGGGAATACTTTTACTCTGATTTCTCTTTCGCGGCCACCTGATATGTCAACACTGGCAACACCGCTTATTTGCTGAAATGCGGGTTTAATTTCTCGATCTGCTATCCTGCGCAGTTCTACGTCGTCGAAGTCTCCGCCAACAGCTAAATTCATAATAGACATGGCATTAAAATCAACTTTGGATGTTGTTATGTCGTTCATTTCGTCGGGCAAAACTCGTTTGGCCAAATCTACCTTCGCTCTTACATCTACCGCCGCTAAGTCTATGTTTGTTCCGTAATTAAACTCTATAACTATGACTGCGGCACCTTCCGAGGAGTAAGATGTGATTTTTTTAATGTTTTCAACCGTATTGATTTGGTCTTCTATTTTTCTTGTTACTATTGTTTCAATTTCTGCCGGGTCTACGCCTTCGTATGGGGCTCTGATGAACGCTACAGGGATATCTATGTTTGGAAATAGCGCAACATTTAATAAAAATAATGCGCCAATGCCAATCAGTGCCATGCCGCACATCAGCATTGTGACAGAAACCGGATGTGTTATTGAAAATCTTGGAATGCTCATTTTATATCCTTATCAGTTTCTAATTGTTACTTCTGCGCCTTCGCTCAAATTATCTTGTCCGACTGTTACAACTTCATCGTTTATGAAGACTTCTTCTGCCAAGCTCATGTCGCCTTGCTGCGCTTTAAGTGTTATGTTTTGTCTGTGGGCTTTTCCATTTACTATTTTGTAAATATAATAAACGCTTCTTTCATTTCTTAAAGCCGTTGTGGGAAACACAGGAACCTTTGTATGCGCCTCGATGGTTATGCTCCCCTTAACAAATACATTTGCACGAAAAAACAAATTTGGGTTGGCAAGCTTTATCCTTACCTTAAAAGCTCTTGAATTGTCTGCATGCAAATTTATGTATTCGACGATACCTTCATATTTGTCTTCAATAAGGCACTTTTGCCCCACTTTTATGCTTCTGATGTCTGATTCTGAAATTCGAGCATCAACGAAAATTGAATCCAGATCTATTATTCTTCCCATAAGTTGGCCTCTTGCCATTGATTGTCCTATTTCTATGTTTCTGTCGACAAAATAGCCGTCTATCGGCGAAGTAACATTACATCTTATTAAATCGAGTTTCGCTGAGTCGTAACTGACTTGTGCTTGCTTGAGATTTGTTTTGGAAGTTATAAACTTGGTTAAGGCAGTATCTAAGGTTTTTTGAGTTATTGCTTTGCTGTTAAACAAGGTTTCGTTGCGTTTATAGTCCTTTTCATCTTCACTGAATTGTTGCTTTGCTCTCTCAAGCATTGCATCTGCTTGTCTGAGCGCAAGCTCAAATCTTGTTTCGTCAATTCTGCAAAGTGGTTGCCCTTTTTTTACTCTTTGCCCAACTTCAACAAAAACCTCCGCAACGGGTCCGTTAACATCTGCTGTTGCATAGGCCTCTATGGATGGACTAGTTTCTCCGGTAAATTGAAGAAGTTGTTTTATGTTGCCTTCAATTACTTTTTCTGTAAGAACATTAACCTGTCCAAAAAGCGAGGAAGAGATTAAAAGTGAGAATATAATTGTCAGTTTAACAGATTTGAATAAGTAGCTTTTCATTGGTTGTCTCCCGGAATAATCAAGGTGTTTTTCAATAAGTCGATGTTTAAATAAGATGAGTTTTGATCCATAGTTTTTAAATCTTCAAACATGTGGGTTAAGAGAAATATTTCCGATAGTTTTGCTCGTTCATCATAGTATGCATTTACAGCCAATTGCAGAGAGTCAGTCAGCAATCTTTGCGCATCTATGAGCTCAACAATTGAGGCGGCGCCTGCTTGGTATCTTGTTAAAACAATACGCATGTTTTCATGGCTTTGCTCAACCATTTTTTCTGCTAATTCAATTCTTAAAGTTGCATCTTTATAATCATTTGTAGCTTTTTCCAGTTCACTTTTTTTGTTGTTGGCAAGATTTTTTAAAGTAAGCTCTCCAATTTCTTTAGATTTTTCAGCTTTTCTTATCATATTTTTTATGTCATTACCATCATAAACCGGAGTCACAAGTTCAAAGGTCGTTACCAAGTCTTTATTATCTTTTCCGCCTCTGTCTGAACCGTATTTGTTTCCATACTTATATGTTGAGTTTATATTTAATGTGGGCAATGTGGCTTTTGAAGATGACGATACAATCTTGTTTAAAATTTTCAAATCGCTTCTTGCCAAATTAATACTGTAATCATACTTAAATAAATCATCTAACAGTTTTTCAGATGTGTAAAGCGATGATTTAAATTTTAAACTTTGTGGTAGCTGAATTTTAATTTCTTGCGGATTTTTTACATCCAAAATTGCCGCTAAGTCATATTTTAAGTCCTCAAAACTGCTTTTAACCTTTGTCAGAACTGAGTTCGTGTTGTGCTGTTCTACTTCAATTCGCAAAATATCATTATGCAAAACAAGCCCGACATCTTCATTTAGTTTTGCTATTTTTAATAGCTCTTGAATAAGTTTCAAGTCCATTTCGTGTATTTTTATTAGCTCTTGATCACGAAGCAATTGAAAATATATTTTGGTCAGTTTTCCGACTAACGTTATTTTTTTGTTTTCATTGTAAACTTTTTTAATGTCAGTCTTCATCTGAGCTATTTCTTTTGCAATTGCCGGTATTTTTCCAAGTCCGGGATAGCTTTGGCTCAATCTTAAAGAAAATGTCCAAGTGTCTTTTGTCAGGTTTAGACCCTTCTGGTGATTGTCGTAATATGAGTTAAAGGTGCGGGCCCCTGACAGATATAAGTCAGGCACCAAGGCGTTATGAGCGGTTTTTTCATCTATAAGGCTCTGTTCAATCTCGAGCGCAGATATCTTTAGCTCTAAATTGCGTTCAATTGTCATTTGAATTAGTTCTGCAAGATTGCCGGCCATAAGACATTTTTGAATAGTTAAAAAACACAAAATTATGCAAACTTTTTTTAGCATACTGGCTTAACTCCGCTTAAAATAACTTTTACAATATCTTTGATCTCATTGTTGGTGAATGGTTTGTTCTCTTTGAAATCAGAAAAGAGCATATGGTGCACCGAACCCATTAAACATGCCACTAATGAGCGCGGCTCGATTTTTAATATTTCTCCCTCACTAATTTTTTCTGTAACATAATTTGTTATGTATTCTATCTCGGGGATAGGCCCACAGTTATGATTACAACGTTCAAGCAATTTGTTTGCTTGGTGGGCTATTGAGAATTTTATAATTCCGATTTTGTGGTTTTCTTTAAACGTTTTTCTTAAAGTTTTAATTACTTTTGTAAAAAAAACTTCGGGAGATAATTTATAAGGGCAGTTTTTGTTCAAACTTTCCTTCATTTTTTTCTTGAATTTATCGTCAAGAGCATCAACCATCTCATCTTTAGTGTTGAAATATTTGTAAAATGTACCTTTGCCACATTCTGCGCGTAAAACTATTTCGTCGATGGTTGCTTTTTCAAAACCTTTTTCATAAAAGATAGATAAGCCCGCTTCTAAGAGCATATCTCTTTTAGATATTTTTTCTTTCATATTATACCAACTTCATAAGAAATAATAAAAAAAACCATGACTGACTGGTCAGTCATGGTTTTACCTTAAAAAATGCTCAGTGTCAATATTTTATTTAATTTTTTTTTGTTGTTTCCGGCATTTTAAGAGGTTCTTTAATGTGAATATCTCGCTGCGGAAAGGGAATAACAATGTTGTTTTCTCTAAATAAACGATTTATTTCATACATTATTTCGTTCTTAGTTGATGCTCTGAAATCTATGTCGGGAACCCACCCTCTTAAATCAAAATTTAGAGAGCTGTCGCCAAATGCTGTAAAAACAACACTGGGAGCAGGGTCTTGCATTACTTTTGGATGATTGCTTGCAGCTTCTAACAGAAGTTTTGTAACAAGCTGAATATCTGAGTCATAGTCTACACCCACTGATGCTACGAATCTTGTTTTTCTTTCAGAAAGTGTCCAGTTGTTAACTGTGCTTGAAACTAAGTTGCTGTTCGGAACTATCATTTCAGAATTGTCAAAGGTTTGAATAACGGTTGCTCTCAGCCCCAGTTTTTTAACAGTTCCCCATTCGCCGCCAACAACAACAATGTCCCCGACTTTTATAGAACGTTCAAATAAAAGTATAAGACCGCTGGCAAAGTTGTTGACAATGTTTTGCAGGCCAAAGCCGATACCTATGCCTAAAGCTCCAAATATAACGGTAAGGCTTTGTATACCTACTCCAATCGTTGAAAAAACTATTAAAACGCTCAGAGTTATGAAAAAGTAGTTTATCAGTCGGTTTATGGATATTCCAACACCTTTTTCGACTTTGTATTTAGGTAATATCTCTTCTTCCAAAATTCTTTGTATTAACCAAGAAATACTCAATGTAACATATGCTGAAAGTATGGCAAAAACTATAGTTCCGATTGTTAATCTAATTTCGTTAAATGTAATGCCTAAAGACATTATCTGTGAAATACCTTCGCCTGTGCTTTCAAATGCTCCTAAAGTAGAAAGTATCCTTGCCAGAGAGATTGCTATGATGAATGTGTTGACTAAAAATACGCTATGATTTAGCAAAACTTTAGAATGTGCATTGATAAAGGCTGTTTTTTGAGACTTTTTATTATTTAAAATTACGTATAAAATGTCGTCAGATATTATTACAAATACCCAAGCTGTTAAAGCTGTAAACAACGACTTTAAAGTTATGCTTAATAAATGAAACGAGAGCCCGGAATAGCCAATTATTTGTGCAACGAATGCAACTGCAAAAATAATAATTAAAAGCTTTGCAAATAAATCATACAGAATTGCAAGCCATGTTGATCTTGCTTTTGAAGATTCTGCCTGTTTATATTTTTTTCCATACATGAAAATGATGCCGAATAAAGCTATTACTGCTCCAAATAATCTGAAAAACGGAATGGGAAGACTGATTATTTCAAATAAATCGGTTAATATCAAAAGACCCATTGTGCCATAAACTATTTTACGTCTAGTTTCACACGCAATTATTGCAGAGGCCAATTTAAGAACAGACAAAAAAATCGTAACTGTGTACAAAAATTCTATTGTTGTCGGAACTTTTTCTAAGAGGGGCATGGTTAGAATAAGTGAACACAAGATGCTTGCGTAGCGATAATTTTCGGCAATTTTATTTAACAATAAGCCCTCAATCTCGGCTTGTTGTGTTTGCTTGAGAAGTGCTGCAAGTAGCCATATCAGAATGATTTGTGCTATAATTGTTTTGAAATTGTTGTCAAAAAAATCTTTTATGGGCAATTGAACTGAAATTAACCCATTTTTAAAGCTTTCTGCAAAATCTCTGTTAAATTCATTGAAAAATGCTTTTGAATACATTGGATTTGCAGTTATATCGAACAGATTTTTGCGAATTTCCTCAGAAAGATCACTTGCTTGACGGGATAGGTTTCTTGTATCTCTTTGCAGTTGAATGATTTTAAGTTGATTCTCAACTAAAGTTGGTTCGGCTTGGTCTATTACATTATTCAGTTTCTTTAAGGCTGATTCGACTTCAATAAAGACGTCTCTTATTGCCTGACTTGTCGTAAGAGAGTTTTCTTTGCGAGTTTTCCACTCTGCTTGTTTTGTTTTAAAGTCAGCTTTAATGCTTTCGTAAGTGTTTAACTTTTTTGTTATCATAGAGAGCGCATTTGAAATCATGCCGTCAATGTTTCTTAAATTGCCTGACACGGCTCTGATGCGATCTAATTCGTTTGATTTGCTTGATTTCAAATCATTTAATACAGATTTATACGACTCAAACTTTGTTTTTGCGTTTGTATATAATAACTCTGTTTCTGTTATGTCTTTAAGACCGGTTATTATGTCGATTGCATTTTGAGTGTCAGTTTTTAGAACTTCTGCTCTTGGTAACAGATCTGCAATTGAAACATTTTCCGGTGTGGAAACGATGTTTTGGGCGAGGAGCACCGTCGTAAAAAGGGTGAATGTTGCTATTATCAGCAATAATACACGATTTTTTAGACAAAATGTCATTTTGTGTTCTCCTTGAGATAAATATGAGAAAGTATAACACAGCAATTGTGTGTGGACAAAAATTGGTAAAAAAAAGACTGCAAATTTCTTTTGCAGTCTTTTTTTATGATGTTAATTATTTTTTTGGTTTGTCTAATTCGGATTTGGTTTTAATGTATTTGCATAAAAACTCGCCGTTCTTAGGTTCAAAGAAATAATAACCTTCGATGGGCCCGTCGTTTTCTGTGTATATTTTTCCTGATGCTCTGATGTTATTGTTTTTCATGACGATAATGTCTCTGTTGTTTGGGTCATATAAATCGCTTACCATAAAAGGTCTGGAAAACTTTGACTCGGCATAGGTAAAATTCATTGGCAAAAATTCGTTGCAACAAGCCTGATATTTATAAATGTAAAGAGCACTTGTTTCGGGCCCGGTCATAGCGGCAGCAACCAGTTCAGGTATACCGTCGCTATCCATGTCTTTAATCGCCAAACTAGTCTTTTTTCCTGAAAAAGTGATGAATTTTTCTTGTTCTCCGAGAGACTCTGAAGACCAAACTTTCTCACCTTTATCGTTAAAAGCAGTTAAAATCACTGTGAGCTTTTCTTTGTCGAAACGCTTTTCAATGTCAAGCTTTACTTTTTTCCAAGTGAATTTTGATTTCGCCAAAACGGGGTCTAATTCGCCCGGCAAACCGAGTCCTGCGTATAGAAGAGCTGAGGTAAGAAGGAAAACAGTTATTAACAGTGCCAATCTTTTCATGATTTATCCTTAGATTCTGATTAGATATCCCATTGATAGAGATTATATGATTTCATCAAATTAATCAACTTGTTAGCATAATTGGGGTCTGTGGCATAACCTGCCTGATGAATACCTCTGGCATAATTATCAGCATTTTTTGTTTGCTTATATTGATTCAAGGCTCCGCTGTATCTTGAATTTTGAAGCAGCTTGGCATGATCGTCGATAGACTCTTGCCAGCTGTTATATCTTCTGAAGCCGTCTTGTATGGTAACAAATTGACCGTTATAACATTCTTGTGTTGAAACCCTTGTGGTTCCTGCGGGCCCTGTGCCCTTAATACCAAATAAGTTTTTAGCGTCGCCTATGCTTGATCTTCCCCAGCCGGTTTCAAGTATTGCTTGAGCAATAGTTACAGAAGCAGGAACACCTGTGTTTCGCATGCTTTCTCGTGCAACGGGACCAAATAAAGCTATGAATTTGTCTGAGGGAAGCTGGCCGCCGGTATAACTAGCCAATGCGCCGCTTTCTGCCGCCGACGGTGTTGATCGAGTCCCGCTCGGAGTGGAACCTGATTTAGCAGCGCTTTCAGACTGTGTTATTCCCTCGGATTTGGGCAGATAGCCACCGCTGGCTGTGTTGCCGGGATAGTAGGGGGCTATTCTTGACGCCGGAGCCTTTGATGTAGATACATAGTTCTTGTGCATAAAGCCGCTTTGTCCGTTAATCGTAACTTCGTAAAACTCTCCGGACTCCCCTGTGATCGTGACAGGCATGCCTGTGTTAAACATGCCGATTACCGGGCCCCAAGGCCATGATCTAAGTCTTAATGAGTCTCCTTGAACTGTTCCTTGTATTGGAAACTCGCCTTTTTTCTCTTCTTTTTTGTCTTTTGTAGCATCTTCATTCTGTGTTGTCTCACTTGTGGAAGATGTCGTGGCATTCACTTCAACCGGTTCGCCCGAAAAAGAATTTACCGATTCTTCTGCTGCTTTTAAAGAAAAGCCCGCTGTGAGTGTAATTGCAATTAATGAGGCTGCTAAAACTTTACAACTTTTCATTTCTGTGCTCCTTGAGTTGCTTTAATAGTTATACACTCCTATGATGCAAAAAGTTTAATAATTTTTAAAAGTTAATCATAAATTATTTTGCTGCGGTTCTGTTTTTTTTCTGAAGTGATTTTTTTCTTTTTGATTCGGTCTTCAACAGACGACTTTGTAGGTTTTGTCGGTCTTCTTGGTTTTGGGGCCTTGAGGCACTTTATTATCATATCTCGAAGTTTAGATCTTGCGTCCTCAAGGTTTTTAAACTGCTCTCTGTATTTTTGACTTGTTATGATTATTCGGCCTTCGGCGTCTATTCGATTTTTCACAGAAGTTAACAGTCTTTGTAAGGCGGCGTGGGTAAGCTGTCCCCATTCTGTGGGATTAAAACGAAGCTCAATGCAAGTTGCGACTTTATTTACATTTTGACCGCCGGGGCCGCTTGATCTGACTGCCGACACGATTAATCTGTCGCCGCTGATTTTTAGTTTTTCGTTAATTACTAATTCTTCGCCCACTAATATTTACTCCGATTTTTGTTGGTTAGCTTTTAATATAACATGAAAAGCCTATTTTAGAACATCTTTGTATTTGTCTGATTCATTAAGCTTTTTTACGGCAAATGAACACAAAGGTACTATCTTATAGTTTTTATTTCTTGCATATTCAACTGTTTTGTCCAGTAGCATAGTCGCGACTCCCTTTCCTTTAAGGTTTTCTGATACATATGTGTGGTCTATTACTATGGTTTTATCATCTGAGAAGTAAAAGGTTATTTCAGCTATTAAATTATTCACCTCATCTTCGATAAAAAATTTATTGTCGTGTTTTTTAATTATATATTCCATGTACTTGTCTCCCCTTATATTTAAGTGCTAAATTAATTCAAGCAGATGTATTATTCTACGACTTGAAAAAAAATAGTGCAATTTTATTGATGAAATCAAGGTAACAACATGAGTGATAAAAAATTAAAAGAAATATACTTGGCAGGTGGCTGCTTTTGGGGATTAGAAAAATATTTTTCTTTATTGTCCGGCGTAGTTTCTACCGAAGTGGGCTACGCAAACGGTAATAGAATTAATCCGACTTATGACGAAGTTTGTAGCGGAAGCGGCCACGCAGAAACGGTTAAGATAGTGTACAATGCCAAAACAATCAGTTTGAATACTATTCTGAGGCATTTTTTTGAGGTTATTGACCCAACTTTAAAAAACAGGCAAGGTAATGATTTTGGAGTTCAATATCGCACAGGAGTTTATTATACCGATGAAGCAGATTTGCCTGATATTGCAGCAATTTTTGAAGAAGAGGCCAAAAATTACGCAAAACCAATTTTAACAGAGGTTTTGCCCTTAAAAGAATACTCTAAGGCAGAGGAATATCATCAAAAATATTTAGACAAAAACCCCGGCGGCTATTGTCACATTAAAATTAACGGAAGGTGATTTATGACCTGTAGGCTTATAGATGATAGATTTACGGCAAGATGGATTGCCGAAGCAAATGAGTACCCAAATTACATATTAGGTCGTATCGTTTCTCATAATCACGATTTATATACTGTTTCCACAAACGAGACAGAAATGATTGCTCAAGTTTCGGGTAAACTGAATTTTATGTCCGATTCAGTCGCAGATTATCCTGTAGTCGGCGATTACATTATGTTAGACAGAAAAAACTCTGAACACGGAAATGCGATAATTCACAAAATTTTGACTCGTAAAAGTCTCTTCTCCAGAAAAGCAGTTGGAAAAAGTGCCGAGATTCAGCCGATAGCGGCAAATGTAGATACACTTTTTATATGTATGGCTTTAAACAGTGATTTTAATTTAAGGCGATTGGAAAGATATATTTCATTAGCCTGGGACAGCAATGCAGTCCCGGTTGTAGTTTTAACAAAATCAGATTTGTGTTCAGAAATAGAGACCAAACTGAAAGAAACGGAAAAAGTTGCTTTAGGTATCGATGTAATAATTACGAGTAAAATTGAAAAAGAAGGTTATGAAGGAATTTTGAACTATCTGGCTCCGGGTATGACCGTGGCTTTTGTAGGATCCTCGGGAGTAGGCAAGTCTACTCTGATAAATTTGCTTACAGAAGACAACCAAATAGCTACCAAAGAGATACGTAAAGACGACAGAGGGCGGCATACAACAACCGGTCGTGAACTCTATATTACGCCTCAAGGGGTTGCGGTGATTGACACGCCGGGTATGCGCGAGCTGGCAATAGATAGCGCCGATGTGGCGAGGGCATTTTCCGATATAGAAGAAATTGCCAAAAATTGTCGGTTTAAAGACTGTAAACATGAAAGCGAGCCCGGCTGTGCTGTTAGAATGGCTATTGAAGCCGGCGATATAGATGAGAGACGGTTGCTGAGTTGCAAAAAGCTTGATAAAGAGGCTAAATACGAGGGTTTGAATTCAAAACAAATCGAAAAAGAAAAAATCGAAAGTATGTTTGCTAAAGTTGGCGGAATGAAAAATGCCAGAAATTTGGCCAAAGCAAAAGATAAGAGATTTGAATGGTAGAACACTGCAGCTGATAAAAATACTTGTTTTGTAAACGTGCCGGCTTGTGGTAAACTTAAAAAGAGTTTTAAACGCATAAAAAAAATAGGAGACCAGCCATGAAAAAATATGTTTGCACAGTATGCCAATATATTTATGATGAAGCCGAAGGTGATCCCGATAGCGGAATTGCTCCGGGCACAAAGTGGGAAGACGTGCCCGCAGATTGGGTTTGCCCCGTTTGCGGTGTAAGCAAAGACCAGTTTGAGCCTGCATAAATACTGAATTCAATTCAGAATTTATACCGGACAAAAACGCCGTCGCATAGATATTGCGACGGCGTTTTTCTTTTTGTTATTTACATTTAATCTTGGAGGCTATTGTATGACCTAATTCTTTACACTTTAACAAGTCTTTTTCGTCAGGTGAGAATTGGCTTTTAACCCCTTCTGCTACGACTTCTATTCCGCTTTCTGCAAAGCCCGCTTCAATTCGTTTAATGCATTCACCGCTCCATCCATATGTTCCAAAGGCTGCTCCGATTTTATTCCTGAACTTAAGTCCTTTGGTTTCTTCTAAAAATGCTGCAATCACAGGAAGAACAGTGTTGTTTCTTGTTGCACTGCCCATGATGATCGCTTTGGCGCCAAGAAGATCAGTCATTACGTCTGCCATATCTGCAGACCCTGCATTGAAAATTTTGTAATGAACACCTCTTTCGGCTAAGCCTTGCCCTATTGCATCTGCCATCTTTTCGGTACCGCCCCAAATGGTGTCAAAAATTATAACAGCTTTGCCTTCACATTCACCTTTTGCCCAATGAATATACTTTTCGACAATCTGTGTGGGGTTATCGCGCCAAATGATTCCATGTGAGGGGGCAATCATTTTGAGTTCCCAGTTAAGTTGTAAAAAAGCATCAATTTTTTTAAGGATAGGCTGAGAATAAAGAGTCAGTATGTTTGCGAAATATTTTTCCGCTTCATACCATAAACCCTCATTTTCTATTTCATCGTTAAACAATTTGCTTGTCGATAAATGTTCACCAAAAGCGTCTGCAGAGAATAAAACTTTATCTGTATCGCTGTAAGTAAACATTGTGTCAGGCCAATGAAGCATTTGGGCTTCAAAAAATTTAAGTGTTCTTTTGCCGATTTTTATTGAATCGCCCGTTTTAACAACCTTTAAATTATTAACTGCCATCGGAAAAAATCTTGAAACACTAATTTTTCCGCCGTTGCTGACATAGATTTGTATGTTTGGGTTTCGTTCCAGTAATCTCGGAATTGCCGTCGAATGGTCGGGCTCAGCATGGTCGACAATTAAAATGTCCAATTCTTCAATTTTACAAAATTCTTCGATGTTTTTAAACCATTCATCACACTTTGAGTCTCTTACACTGTCTATAACAACTTTTTTTTCATCGTCTATAAAAAATGAGTTGTAGGTAGTTCCGTGCTTGATTGAAAGTTCGTGCCCATGAAAATGTGATTTGCTCCATTCATTGGCACCAACCCAATAAATACCTTCGCATACCTGTTTCTTCATCTGATTTCTCCTTCTTAGTGTTAAATAATCATATCGATCAGAATATAATCTAATTATAAGCTCAAATCAACTTGCAAACATCGTTAAATCAAATGCTTCTTAGCGCTTCAATATAGTAAATAGCACTCAGAATGCCGTCCCCGAAGCATGAACTGCCTTGATGGGCAATTACTCCGTTCGGCCACCAACCCAAGAGTAAATCGCAAGACGCTGCAAAAAAATGCATACTGTAAATGGAATCTTTAACTTCAATGTAGTTTTCTTCATCGATGACTTGGTTTAAAAGAGGGTTTTGCCCGATAATTGTACCTCTGGCAAAACGTTCTTTTTGCAAATATGTCATTATACTCGAAGCTATCTTTTCGGTGCTTACTGTCAAGCCCTGAGTATCTGTAATTGTCAGTTGCTGGCCGTCGTCGCCTATGGTTGCGGTTAAACCGTTTTTGTCCGAAACATTTAAAATCTGCGCGTTTTTGTGAGTTTTAATCAATTCATCAATATGGGGAAAAGGTATTCGTATCTCTTTGAAGCCGATTCCTGGTTCTATGCCGCTATCCGCCAATCCGGCCAAATTTTCTATATATGCATCGGTCATGTTAGTTTCGCCTATAACACCCGTTTTGCTTAAGTTTAAAGCCGCTTTTTCATTATTTACGTCTCGCAAGTCGAAAAGGGCGCCGTGACTTGCTATAGCAGTAAGAAGGAAACCTCGATGTTTGTCGTCCTTTGAAAGATATATTCCGATTGGAGCATTTCTGAGCGCAACAGCCTGAGAAAACGCGCAAATAGGAACAGCATACGGAGGCATGAATACGTTAATTCCAAATTCTGTAAATCCTTGGGCGGTTATTTGTGCTATATCTTTAACATCTTTTGTGGCTGAGTAAGCTAAAAAAATAGACGGATAATCAGAACACAATTTACATATGTGTCTAAAAAAAAGCATGTTTTCAGGCAATTCCGACCACCTTAAAGATTCGGCACTATCTGCTTCAATGCATATAGGGCCTAACTTGTCAGTTTCAAGAATCATAAAAATATGGCCGCTCCGCCTAACAAAACAGCATCGTTTTCAAATTTTGCTTCTTTTATCAGGTGCTCGCTTTTTCCGGCGACCGGTAAAATATAAGTATTCATGGTTTCAAGCAAAGTAGGCATATAGTATTGTTTCAGGGCGGTCATTCCCCCACCGATCAAAACCACATCAGGGTTTAGCAACGTGTGTATATTAGCAATCCCGATTCCAAGATAATAACCAACTCGCTTTATGGCCCTCAGGGCAAGTTCGTCTCCTTGCTCAGCAGCCTTTCCGATAATCGGCCCTTTAACAAGCTCTGTGCTGCCTTCAGTCATTAAGCTGATTATGCTTTTTGTTCCCTTTAAAAGTTCGCTCTTAACATAGTTTTCAAGACCCGTGCCTGAACAATATGCCTCAAGGCAGCCTTTTTTGCCGCACCCGCATAGCGGTCCCTCAGGATCCATGCAAATATGCCCGATCTCACCGGCCGAATTTGTGGCGCCATTTACAAGTCTGCCATTTATAACAAAGCCCGAACCAACGCCGGTGCCAACAAAAATGTTGGCAAAACTGTCATATCCCTTACCGTTACCAAATTTTTGTTCCGCTACAGTAGCTGCGCGCACATCGTTTAATACCTTCACGGGGATTTTAAATTTACTTTCTAACGACGCAGCCAAAGGCACATTGTACCAATTCAAATTGGGAGAATAAATTACTTCTCCTGTTTCTGAATTTATCTGCCCCGCAGCTCCTATACCGATGCCGAGAATGTTATCGACCGTATGCCCATCCATTGCCTGTTCTGCAGCATCAATCATGGTGTTTAATATGTGCTGAGTGCCGTTAGAAGCCGATGTGGGGAAAACTACTTTTTTAAGTATTTTTTCGCCCTCGCAAAGGCCTGCTGCAATTTTGGTTCCGCCTAAATCTATGCCCAGACTGTATTCTTTACTCATATTATTTTCCCTGACAAATCACTTTATGAGAGTGCTGAGATACTCGCCATAGCTGGATTTGCCATAGAACTTAGCAGATTCAGCTATTTGTTCTTCATATATCCAACCTTTTATCCATGCAATTTCTTCGAGACAAGCTATTTTAAAACTTTGTCTTTCTTGAATTGTTTGAACAAATTGTCCGGCTTCGATTAGGCTGTCATAGGTGCCGGTATCAAGCCAAGCAAAACCTCGGCCTAAGGTTTCTACTTTTAGTTTGCCGTTTTCGAGATAATGGTTATTTACCGAAGTTATTTCTAATTCTCCCCTGGCGCTGGGTTTTACATTCTTTGCAATTTCGCAGACATTTTTATCGTAGAAATATAAGCCGGGAACAGCAAAATTACTCTTTGGTTTTTTTGGTTTTTCTTCAATGCTAATAGCTTTTCCGCTTTCATCAAATTCTACAACACCATAGCGTTCCGGGTCTTTTACAGGATACCCAAAAATGACTGCACCGTCTTTATTGTCTGAGGCTCTTTTTAAGATGCTGGAAAAACCGTGTCCAAAGAATATGTTGTCTCCGAGTATCAGACAAGATTCGTCACCGTTGATGAATTTTTCGCCAATGATAAACGCTTGTGCCAATCCATCGGGACTTGGCTGAACGGCGTATGATAAGTTTATGCCCCATTGAGAGCCGTCTGAAAGTAGTTCTTTGAATCTTGGGGTGTCTGTCGGGGTTGAAATAATCAAGATATCTCTGATGCCTGAAAGCATAAGAACTGAAAGCGGGTAATAAATCATGGGTTTGTCATAAACAGGCAGAAGCTGTTTACTTGTCACCAAAGTTATCGGATAAAGTCTTGTTCCCGAACCGCCCGCCAAAATAATACCTTTCATTTTACATTCCTGCCTCTCTTTTTATGACTTTGCCAATGTTTTTGCCCAACCGTCTTTAAGACTTATGGTCCTGTTAAATACGGGTTTGTCGGGTTTTGAATCTTTGTCTTTACAAAAATAACCCAGTCTTATGAATTGTGCCGTTGTTCCGGGCTCAAGTTCTGCCAAAGCCGGCTCTACAATAGCATCAGTTACAACCTGAAGTGAATCAGGGTTTATATTGTCTGTGAAATCTTTTCCGTCTTCAACTTTATCCGGGTTCTCAACGGTAAATAGATGATCATACAATCTGATTTCAGCTTTAACACCGTCTTCTGCAGAAACCCATTGTATTGTTCCTTTTACACGTCTGCCGTCGGGTGACGAACCGCCGCGACTTTGAGGATCATACTCGCATCTCAGCTCTGTTATATTGCCTTGTGCATCTTTTATAACTTCTTTGCAAGTTATGTAGTAAGCGTGTTTTAAGCGAACTTCCGCACCCGGAGAAAGTCTGAAATATTTCTTAGGCGGATTTTCCATGAAATCGTCAGCATCTATATATATTTCACGAGTGAATTTAACTTTTCTGGTGCCCGCATTGGGATCTTCAGGATTATTGTCTGCATCAAAATATTCGTGTTGACCTACCGGATAGTTTTCGATAACTGCCTTAATGGGTTTTATAACTCCCATGAAGCGGGGGGCATGCAAGTTTAAATTGTCTCTTATGCTGCTTTCAAGTAAGCTAAAATCAACCGTACTGTTTGCTTTCGCAACTCCGATTCTTTCACAAAAATCATGTAATGCTTCAGGCGGATAGCCTCTTCTGCGCATTCCTGAAATAGTCGGCATTCTCGGGTCGTCCCAACCGTTTACTTTATTGTCTTTAACAAGTCTTAAAAGTTTTCTTTTACTCATCACGGTGTATGTAAGGTTAAGGCGTGCAAATTCGTATTGATGAGGCTCTGCAGGAACCGGCAAGACCTTTATAAACCAATCATAAAGCGGTCTGTGGTCTTGAAATTCAAGGGTACAAATAGAATGCGTTATTTTTTCTATGGCATCAGACTGTCCATGAGTAAAGTCATACATAGGGTAAATGCACCAAGCGTTTCCTGTTCTTGGATGTGCTTCGTGTAAAATTCGGTATAGAACGGGGTCGCGCATATTTATGTTGGGAGAAGCCATGTCTATTTTGGCTCTGAGTACTTTTTCGCCATTTTTAAATTCGCCCGACTTCATTCTTTTAAACAGGTCAAGGTTTTCTTCGATGCTTCTGTCTCTGAAAGGCGAGTTTTTGCCGGGTTCAGTGAGCGTTCCGCGAGTGTCTCTTATTTCATCCGCTGTTTGGTCGTCAACGTAGGCTAAGCCTTTTTCTATCATTAGTACAGCCCAATCATAAAGCTGTTGAAAATAATTAGAGGCGTAGTATTCATGTTCACCCCATTCGCAGCCAAGCCATTTAAGGTCTTCTTTTATTGAATCTATGTATTCTTGTTCTTCTTTTGTGGGGTTTGTATCGTCGAATCTGAGGTGAAATTCACCGTTGTAGTCTCGCGCTATACCATAATTTAAACATATGGATTTTGCGTGGCCCACATGTAGGTAGCCATTAGGCTCAGGCGGAAATCTGGTAATAATTTTAGTGTATTTACCTGACTTGAGGTCTTCATCGATAATGTCACGAATAAAGTTCGAGGGTTTGGAAACAGTTTCTTCGGTAGTCATTGTATTCCCCATAATTTTTGTAAAATGCGGGCACATTCTAACACAACCTAAAACCTTTGGCAAATAACATAATAATTGTAAGTAGATTTTTAAGAATAAGTCATGGTAGTATTCTGAAAAATTATTAAGATGGGGTTTAACAATGAAACTGTCTGTGGTAATACCTGTTTATAACGAAAAAAACACTCTCAAAGATCTTATCTTGAGGGTAAAAGCTTCCCCGGTAAAAGACAAAGAAATAGTTATTGTTGACGATTTTTCTACCGACGGCACTCGCGAACTTTTACAAGAGGAGCTTCATAAGCTGGTTGATAAAGTTGTTTATCACGATCATAATCAAGGCAAAGGAGCAGCTCTGAGAACCGGCTTTAAAGAAGTTACAGGTGATTACGTTGTCATACAAGATGCAGACATGGAATACGACCCAAATGAATATCCTATTTTGCTAGAACCGGTCATTAAGAAAAATGCAGATGTAGTTTACGGCTCGCGTTTCGCAGGGGGGAACGCCCATCGTGTTCTTTATTTTTGGCACAGTTTAGGCAACAAATTTTTGACTTTTTTGTCAAATATGTTCACAGACCTAAATCTGACAGACATGGAAACCTGTTATAAATTATTTAAACGCGAAATAATTCAATCGATAAACATAGAAGAAAACAGATTTGGCTTTGAACCTGAAATTACTGCTAAATTAGCAAAAATGAAATGCAGTATTTACGAAGTTGGGATCTCATATTCAGGCAGAACCTATGAAGAGGGCAAAAAAATTGGTTGGAAAGATGGTTTCAGAGCAATTTTTGTAATTCTTAAATATGGTCTGGCCAAAAGAAAATAAATCAAAATCGGCTCAATTTATGAGCAAGATTTCCCCTGTCTTCTCTCTGCTTGACCGCAGAGAGTTTTTACAATAGACTGTCAACATTGTAAAAAAAATAATGCATTACTTAAGGAGCCGGGAATGAAAGTTTTGTATATAACCAATGAATACCCCCCACACGTTTATGGCGGAGCCGGTGTTCACGTAGAGTATTTGGCCAAAGAAATGGCCGAGTTAGCAGAGGTCGAAGTCAGATGCTACGGAGACCAAAAGTCTGCAGAAAACGATAAAATTAGCACTGCGGGTTTTGAATCAGCCTTTGGTTATTTAAAGGTCGATCGTGGTCTTCAATCGGTTTTCAAGACAATCGACAGAGACCTGAGAATCGTGGGAGAGGGTGTTGATGCAGATGTGGTACATTGTCATACTTGGTACACTCATATGGCAGGAATATGGGCTAAGCTAAATTTTGGTGTTCCTCTTGTTGTGACAACTCATTCCCTCGAGCCTCTAAGGCCTTGGAAACGTGAGCAACTTGGCGGCGGATATGATTTTTCATTATGGGTTGAAAAAACTGCAATTGAAATGGCCGATGCCGTAATTACTGTCAGTAACGGCACTAGAGCTGATGTTAAGAAACTGTTTAATGTTAATGATGAACGACTAAAAGTTATTTACAACGGTATTGACACCGAAGAATTTAAAAAAACCGATTCTGTGGCAAACATAGAAAGATTCGGATTTGATCCAAGAGTTCCTTACGTGCTGTTTGTCGGTCGTATAACAAGACAAAAAGGCATTATACATCTAGTTAATGCTATAAAACACATCAATCCCGATGTTCCGGTAGTTCTTTGCGCGGGTGCCCCCGATACCCCTGAAATTGAAGCTGAAATGGCGGAAGGTGTAAAAAAAGCATCAGAGAATCGTAAAAATGTATATTGGATACGCGAAATGGTTAACAGAAAAACCCTAATCGAACTCTATTCACATGCGGGAGTTTTCTGTTGCCCTTCTATTTACGAGCCTTTCGGCATTATTAATCTCGAGGCAATGGCCTGCGAAACTCCTGTTGTTGCAAGCGCTGTGGGTGGTATTCCCGAAGTCGTGCAAGACGGAATTACAGGCAAACTGGTAAAACTGGAACAAATGGAAGAAACGCCATTTGAAGCTAAGGCTCCCGAACAGTTTGCAAAAGATCTGGCAGATTCTGTGAATGCACTCATGTCAGATAACGAATTAAGACTTAAAATGGCAATGGCAGGGCGCAAAAGAGTTGAAGATGTATTTAGTTGGAAATCAATTGCTCAACAAACTTTAGAACTTTACAAAACCCTTATCAAGAGGAAATGACTCAATGGATAACAATATTAATCGAAAACGTGCATTAATTGAAAATATCAGACCTAATGTTGACGGCGGACTTTATCCTCTTAAAAGGGAAGTTGGCGATGAGGTTGAAGTGATTGCCGATATTTTTCGCGATGGTCACCAAAAAATTGTTGCCTCGCTGTTCTATGGGGTTGTTGGCAAAAATAAAGTCAGTATTCCCTTGGAATGTGTCAACCCGGGTTTAGATTTATGGCGTGTTCAGTTTAAAGCAGAGCAAGTTGGATTCTATGAATATTATGTTTCGGCTTGGTGCGATGATTTCGGAACATGGATTCATGATACGGCTAAAAAAGTCGATGCAAAAGTTGAATACACATCGGATTTGCTTGAAGGCATAGAACTCGCAAAAAAATATGCTGCTTGGTTGACGGGCAAAAATTTAAAATTCTTAAAAGAAAAAATTACCGGCGCGGAAAAAATGAAATCAGATGCAGATAGATGGCAAGTCTTGAGTGACAAACAATTGGTAAATATGCTGTCTGAAAATCCGGATCCGGCATCCGAGGTAAAAAGCAAACCCTATGTTGTAAGGGTTGACAGAGTGCGGGCAAGATTTGCGGCTTGGTATGAATGCTTTCCTAGATCTTGTGCTTTTGAACCCGGTATTCACGGAACGTTTTTAGATGTAATCGAAAGGCTCCCTCACATCGCCCAGATGGGGTTTGACGTTCTTTATTTTCCACCTATACATCCTGTTGGTTTCACAAAACGCAAGGGGCCAAATAACAGTTTAGTTTCCACCTCACATGACCCGGGCTGTCCATACTCCATAGGAAATGAATTTGGCGGCCACGATGCGGTTGAACCTCAATTGGGCACTATGAAGGATTTTGAAGCCCTTGTTGAAGCGGCTGCAAGATATAATATAGAAATAGCCTTAGATTTTGCGATTAACTGTTCTCCTGACCACCCCTATTTAAAAAAACATGAAAACTGGTTCAGCAAAAGGCCTGACGGAACAATTAAATTTGCAGAAAATCCTCCAAAAAAGTATGAGGATATTTATCCGATAAATTTTGAAACCGAAAATTTCATGGAAATTTGGAATGAAATGCTCAGATTATTTTTGTTTTGGGCTGAGAAAGGCGTTAAAATATTTAGAGTCGATAACCCTCATACCAAGCCCTTTGCATTTTGGAAATGGGTTATTGCCGAAACTCAGACAAAATTTCCTGATGTGGTATTTTTAGCAGAAGCTTTTACTCGACCTAAAGTCATGAAAGCTCTGGCAAAACTTGGTTTTACCCAGTCTTACAGTTATTTTACATGGCGAAATGAAAAAAAAGAAATTACAGAGTATTTTACCGAGCTGACTACACCGCCTGAATCAGACTATTACAGAGCAAATTTGTTTACAAATACGCCTGATATTTTCCCTCCGTTTTTACAAAATGGCGGAAGAGCTGCTTACAAAATCAGAGCAATTCTGGCTGCTACTCTTTCGACAGTTTATGGAATATTTCAGGGCTTTGAGCTATGCGAAGGGATTCCTTTGCCCGGTCGTGAAGAGTATCTGAACAGCGATAAGTATCAAATAAGGTTTAGAGACTGGAACTCTCCCGGGAATATTGTTGATTACATTACCGAACTTAACAGAATCAGACGTGCTAACTCAGCATTGCAGGAATATGATAATCTGGAGTTTTACGAGGCAGAAAACGATAAAATATTGTTTTACGGAAAATCACTGGAAAATAATCATATTTTAGCCGTTGTGAACTTGGATCCATTTGTAACTCAGAGTGCCATTGTGCATGTACCAATCGAAAAATACGGTATAAGTCGTGATGAAGAATATCGTGTCGAAGATCTTATTACCGGTGAAGTTTATGTTTGGCGCGGTTCAAAAAACTACGTTGAATTAAACCCTGAAAAAGAACCGGCGCACTTGTTAAGAATAATTAAGTAAAATCTTATTTTTTGTTTGTGGCGTTGTAGCTGTCAGCTACTCGCCACAAATACCAAGTCGCAATTGACCTGTAAGGCTTCCATTTTTCCGATTGTTCTCTAAATTCGCTTATAGATGGCAGAGTAGGGTAGTTCCCCGATAATAATGCGAGACCTTTTTGAAGTCCGTAATCTTTTAGCGAAGTGACATCTGCTCGTCCTAATCTGAAGATTAAAATCATTTCTACGGTCCAACGGCCTATTCCTTTTATTTGAGTAAGGGTCTCTATAATTTCTTCATTAGTCATTTGTTTAATTTTATTTTCGTCGGGCAATTTTTGTGCAAGAGCGAATTCAGCCAAATCTTTTATTGCGATTGCTTTATTTCTTGAGAGTCCTGCGGCTCGCAGCTCTTCTTCAGATGCTCTTATGACATCGAGAGGCAATACTTGCGAAGAATTTGAGAACAAGCGCAAGACGCGTTTATATATTGTTTCGGCGGCTTTAGCAGTTAATTGTTGATAAATAATTGACTCAATGAGCGCTGTGAACAAAGAGTTTGTATTATTCGGTTTAATCTCGAATGCGGGAATTGCTTTAATAATTGGTGTAAAACGCTTGTCGGCTTTTTTTATATGTTTTAAAGCCTTTTGTATATCAATGTTTTCAAATGTTGACAATTCGGGCGTTAATTCGGGCATTATTTTACCTCTTTTTAATGATTATATCATAATTTTAAGTTGGAAATCACACAAATTAGCTACAATTAGGTTAATTTGTGATATAATCAATAACTATGATTAAAAATTGCATTTTGTTAATCTTGTTAGCGGTCTTTTCGCCGTTATGCTCAGAGGCCGTTTCTTTGACTTCGGCTGAGGTTAAGCTTGCAAACGACATTGCGCTTTATATTGACCAAAAACCCGATGAGCAAGCTATGAAGTTTTGCGAGTATGCAATTAATAGTGAGAGCGTTGTGTTAAGAGGATTGGCCGTAATGATTTTGAGTAAGCATTTTGGAGATTCTTATCGTTCCGCATTTTTAAAAAACTACACTGTTAACCCCAAAAACGACGATTTTGCCTCGGATAAAAAGGTAACAGTCAAAATAGAAAACTTGAAAAAATTGCTTGAACCATATGAACGTATGCTTAAACAGATTGAAGATGCAAGGGTACGCAATCTGTTTTTGTTTTATCACTTTAGACATAAAAATGTTGTATTACTCGGTAAAGCCAGAGAAGAATTAAGTCTGGCTTATTTTTATCGTTTAGCCTTTTTAACAGAGGTTTTCGAAAGTGAAACATATGTAAAACAGCTTGTTAATGAAGCTGACAGATAATATAAGAGGTGTTTTATAATGGCTGAAAAATATATTTTTACAATGCTGGGTTTAAACAAGTTCTACGGAACCCGACAAGTGCTCAAAGATATAAATCTTTGCTTTTTTCCCGGGGCAAAAATAGGTATAGTCGGAGCTAATGGGGCCGGGAAGAGTACGATTCTAAAGATAATGGCCGGTCTCGACAAAGATTACAGAGGGCAAGCCGATCTGACCAAAGGATACAAAGTCGGCTTTGTTCCGCAAGAACCTGTCTTAGAAAAAGGAAAAACTGTAAGACAAAACATAGAAGGCGCATTCGCAGAAATTATCGCTATGATACATGAATATGAAGAAATCTCTGCTGCAATGTGTGACATGGATCCTTCCGAAATGGACAAAGCCATGGAAAAACTTGCAAAGTTGCAAGATAAAATAGACGCTTGTTCAGGCTGGGATCTCGATACAAAGCTTAATGTGGCTGCAAACGCTTTGGTTTTGCCGCCTGATGATATGATTGTAGATGATCTTTCAGGCGGGGAAAAGCGCAGAGTTGCGTTGTGCCGTGCATTACTTGAACAGCCTGATTTGTTGCTTCTGGATGAGCCAACAAACCATCTGGATGCGCAAACGGTGGCTTGGTTAGAAAATTATCTTAAAGACTACCCCGGAACAGTTATAATATCGACTCACGATCGTTATTTCTTAGATAATATAACAAAATGGATTCTGGAGCTTGAAGACGGTTATGGCATACCATTTGAAGGCAACTACAGTTCTTGGCTTGCACAAAAACTTGAGATAATTGCTCAAAGCGAAAAGAAAGAAAGTGTCCGACGAAAGTCGTTAGAGCGAGAACTTAAATGGATTCGCATGAACACCGGCGATCGAAAAGAGTTACAACGGGAACGAATAACTCATTTTGAAAATTTGGTTACCAAAGAAAAAGCTGCAGAAAAAGGCGATGAAACAGTTATACAAATCGCACCTGCCGAACATCTGGGCGACTTGGTCGTTGATTTTAATTCTGTTTCAAAGGCTTATGCAGAAAATAAGCTTTTAGACAACGTAAGTTTTTCTTTACCAAAAGGTGCGATTGTCGGAATTGTCGGGCCTAATGGCGCGGGTAAGACAACCATGTTCAAAATGATTGCCAAAACCGAATCACCAAATACGGGCGAAGTTGTTGTGGGTCCAACCGTGAAATTGGCTTGGGTAGATCAACACAGAGATTGTCTCGATCCCGAGAAAACTGTCTTTGATGAAATAAGCGATGGGTTAGATGATGTACAATTCGGTAAAACTAAAATTCCTTCAAGAGCTTACTGTGGTCGTTTTGGTTTCAAGGGACAAGACCAACAAAAAAAAGTGGGCAATCTTTCGGGCGGAGAAAGAAACAGAGTTCATTTAGCCAAGATCGTTAAATCGGGCGGAAACCTTTTAATGCTTGACGAACCCACAAACGACCTTGATGTTTCAACTTTGCGACTCTTAGAAGACGCAATCGCCGACTTTGCAGGTTGCGCACTAATTATAAGTCACGATCGCTTTTTCCTTAACAGGGTTTGCACTCATTTGTTAGTATTTGAAGGCGACGCTAAGGTTAAATGGTTTGAAGGAAACTTCGAAGATTACGAAAATATGTATTTGAAGAAGCTGGGTTCTGCTGCTCAAGAGGGGCGAAGGGCAAAGTTTAGAAAGTTCTCTTTGTAAAATATAAAACTATTGAGGCCAATTTTCGGGATCAGGGCTTAAAAGTCTTAATATAACTTCATTGAATTTTCTTTGGTATTCTTCGTTAAGGTGCTCTTCAAGTTGAATAAATGCAGAACTTGAAGAGCTCTTAATTTTTATTATGAGCATAAAAAGGCACATTATTTCACGCTCACCCCAAAGTGGCCCGCGCTCAATATCAAAAGCTATGGCGTTTTCAAATATAAAGATTCCGAGTTCATAAAGAGCAAACCTCTTAATTTTTAAATCAGAAACCATAAAGTGAAAGGGGTATACTTTTCTTTTGCATACAAGCTCTGCCGCATTGCCAAGCTCGTCAAGACCATGCAACAACCGGGTTTCAATTGTTTGAAGAGTGGGGCGTCCTATAAGAGAAGACGCACTTTTACGAATTAAATTGTACCCGCTCACTACCTCAGAACTTTTTAAACCTTTAATGCATATTTCGGGAAAAGTCCCGTCTTTTGTGTCAAAAAAATCATGAACGCTATTCCATAGCCATCCCATTTAGATTTATTATCCGATACTTATCAATTTTGTATTTTTTAATTACAACTTCTACCAAAGACTCACGAACTACAATTGTAAGCTTCATACCGCTGTTTAAGCAGTCTTTTATAAGCTGCGAAAAGCCGGCCCCTCTTGATTCTAAGTGCGCAACTTCATCAATATAAAAGTGTTTTACATCATTAATTTGAGCTTCGGCAAATATTCGTTTTGCAAAATCGAAGCCTTCTTTGCAAAAACTGTAATTATCGTTAAGTCTTTCGGCTTCGTTCCAGTTTTTGGGCAGATACTGAATTTTTCTTATAAATTCGCATTTTTCGGCGGTAGTAAGACGAACAAGGTCATATCCTATATGAATGTTGTCTGCTGTTCTGACTTTAACGCAAGCAAAACCGTCAGCGTTTCCGATCGGCAAATTTTGCTTTTTAAAATCTTCCGCCAAAGAACCTGTTTTACCTGAATTTACGCGTCCGGTAATGATTCTGTGTGTGTGCTCTCCTCTGTTTCCTTCACTTAGCCATTCGTAAATTGCTTTGGCGAAGCCGTTCTCATTATGATGAGGGGCTGTCTTATAGCGGGCAAGAATGTCTTTGGGAGCATTGGAAACAGCATACGCGTCATTTGTCCATTCAAGCATTTCCATGTCGTTGTAATCGTTGCCTATGCTGACTGTATGGTTGTGTTTTATTCCGAGATGATTACATAGCCACGCGGCCCCGTGCCCTTTAGAAACCCTTTTTGAAAAAACTTCTATCCAAGTAAATTCAGGGTTAATGGGTGAAGTAGTTCTTATCACACTTAATTCAGGAAAAATCTGTTTCATTTCTTGAATTATTTCTGTTCCGTTTTTGGAAATAGCCAAAAATTGTGTTGTGCTGCTAAGTTTTTTTAATTTTTCTATGCTGCCTTTTTCTGCGAACTCTTTTAGATAAAAAAGTCTGGATTCAAGGTCGGAAGTTGGGACAGCTCCCGAAAACCAATAAAATCTATGATTGTCCGGTATCGGAAAATGAACCGAAAAGTCTAATTTTTTATCCAAAAAATAATCTGCTAAAGGGAGAACATATTTTTGCGGGATTTCGTGTCTGCATATTATATAGTCGTCTTTAAAAGAGCATATTCCTGCTCCCGATGAAAAAATTAAGTAATCAAAAGGCAAATCGTAGGCTATAACCTCACGAGCTGAATTGAGTGTTCGGCCGGTGCAAGCGGCTCTTACTATTTTATGTTGCCCTAAAAAGTCGAGCGCATCAATATTTTCTTGACTGATTTTTCCGTTTGCGTTAAGAAACGTGCCATCTAGGTCTGTCAGCATCATGCCTTCGTATTTCATTTTATTCCTCATCAAGCAATATAAAGCTTCCGGGCTGAAAAGGAGCACTTAAATTAGGTAACACTTTTTCAAGATAGATCCCGTGTTTGGGATCATGCTGATACCCATATGATGCTCTGATTGCCGTTGTGATAAAATGAACTGCACGGTCAAGGGCTATGGGCAGGCTGTCTCCTTGAAGCAAACAACCTGTAACTACGCTGGTGAAAGCGTCTCCTGTGCCCGGATAATTTGCGGGAACATAATCACAGCATACTTTCCAAAAGTGTTTAGTTGTTTTGCTATAAGCATACACAAAGGTTTGTCGTTTTTTATCTGACTTGTTTACATTAGTCATAATAACAGTTTTAGGCCCTTTATCGCTCAAGCTTTTTAATATGTATTTTATCGTCTTTTCTTCTTGTTTCGCTTTATATGGCAAATCAAGCAATGCACAAGCTTCAGTGACATTAGGTGTAATAACATCGGCACTCAATATTAGGTGCTTCATTTCTTTAATCATATTTTCATTCATAGAACTGTATAGTTTTCCGTTGTCACCTAATACCGGGTCTATGACTACTAATGTGTCTTTCTTTCTGAAGTGGCTTATAAAACCTTTAACTACGTCTATTTGCGGGGGAGAACCCAGAAATCCGCTGTATATGGCATCGAAGTGAACGTCGAGAGTTTTCCAGTGTTCGATAATGGCTTTCATGCTATCCGTCAGATCAAAAATTTTGTAGCCTTCGATTTCGGTATTAGAAGAAAGCAGCGCAGTCGGAAGAGGACAAACCTGAAATCCCATTGAAGAAAGAATGGGTATCGCCGCCGTTAAAGAGACTTTCCCCAGTCCTGAAAGGTCGTGTATTGCTGCAACTTTTTTGCAAGGATTTTGAAACATATATTTCTTTCGATAAAGGCCTTCGGCCATAATGCCGAAGGCCTTGTCAGATTTTGAGTCAACTCAGTAGGTGTGAACAACCATTCCTGATCTAAGTTTGGGTTCAAACCAAGTAGATTTGGGAGGCATTACTTCTCCGCTGTCTGCTATTTTCATCAATTGTTCGATTGAAGTCGGGAACATGGAGAAAGCCACAACAAACTTTTTGGAATCTACTATTTTTTCTAGCTCTTTGATTCCTCTTATGCCGCCGATAAAGTCGATGCGTTTGTCTGTTCTTGGGTCACTGATTCCAAGAATGGGCGATAAAAGGTTTTCTTGCATTATAGAAACGTCAAGGCTTTTAACCGGGTCTTTTTCGTCAAATGTGCCGGGTTTTGCGGTGAGCTTATACCAAGTGCCCTTGAGATACATACCAAAAGTGTTGGCCTGTGTGGGTTTTTTGTAATCTGTTTTTTCAACGATGAATTTTTCCGAAATCTTTTTAATAAATTCTTCGTCGGTGTTTCCGTTCAGATCTTTTACGGCACGGTTGTAATCCATGATGTAAAGATGATTGTGGGGGAATATTACAGATAAAAAGAAGTTGTATTCTTCATTTCCTGTGTGTTTGGGGTTCTTTTCTGCTCTGAGTTTTGCTATTCTGGCAGCGGCTTGGGTTCTGTGATGGCCGTCAGCAACGTAAAGAGCGGGTATTTTCGCAAATTCTTCGGTGATGCTTTTTATCCAAGCGGCATCTTTTACAACCCAAAGAGTGTGACCGATTCCGTCTTCTGATACGAAATCAACAACAGGTTTGCCATCGGTAATGTTTTTAACCAAAGCATTGATAGAATCTCTTGCGGGATAAGTTAAAAAGACGGGGCCGGCGTTTGCATTTGTTACATCAACGTGTTTCAAACGGTCTTCTTCTTTGTCTTTTCTTGTAAATTCATGGCGTTTGATTTTTCCGTCCCAATATTCTTGGGCGCTAGTGCAGCACATCAAGCCAATCTGAGTTCTGCCTTCCATGGTTTGTTTATAAATATAGAAGCAATCTTCGTTATCTCTAACCAAATAGCCTTTATCTTGAAACATTTTAAAGTTTTCTACTGCTTTGTCATAAACCCTTTGGTCGTAAAGGTCAATCGAGGGGTCTAAGTCTATTTCGGGTTTGTTAATGTGTAAAAAAGATTGAGGGTTGTCTTTTGCAAGTTCTCTTGCTTCTTCAGAGTTAATTACGTCATAGGGAAACGCAGCAACCTTTGATGCGAGC
>MWDD01000028.1 GCA_002070375.1 bacterium ADurb.Bin157
CTCAGGCCGGCTACCCGTCTTCGCCTTGGTAGGCTTTTACCCCACCAACTAGCTGATAGGACGCAGACTCATCTTTCAGCGTGAGGTTGCCCCCACCTTTGGCTACGAAAGTCCCCCCTCGTAGTCTCATCGGGTATTAGCACAAGTTTCCCTGAGTTGTCCCCGTCTGAAAGGCAGATTATCTACGTGTTACTCACCCGTTCGCCACTCCTCTTTAATAAATATTGCTATAAATCAAAGAATCGTTCGACTTGCATGTGTTAGGCACGCCGCCAGCGTTAGTCCTGAGCCAGGATCAAACTCTCCATAAAAAATATTAAAAACGACCGTTAAGCCGCTTTTTACGTTTTTAAGAGCGTTTAATCTTTTCTCAAAATTAAACATTATGTCTTCGTTTTACGAAAGACTCAAAAGAACTTAATAACCTGCGGTTAAGCAAATTATTAGGTCCCACTTGGCGTCATATTTTAAAGTCTTCTGATCTTATTCTCAATTAACTTAGGTCTTTTTAAAGACCGCCCTGCCGAGGCAGGAAATCCAGTTTATCATTTTACCTTTTTAATGTCAATATCTTTTTTTTAATATATAATAAATTTTTCTCTGAATTGTAATATGCCCGCTCATTTGTTAAACTATAGCTAATTTTTATAAAAAGGGAAAGCTATGGAATCAAAGTTTGATTTTTGTGATTTCGCTGTCACGATATGTGACATTGATGCTAATATCGTATATATGAATGAAAAAGCCTGCAAAACATTTGAGAAATTCGGCGGCAAATCATTAATAGGAAAAAGTCTTTTCGAGTGCCACAAACAACACTCAATAGATACAATCAAAAAAATGATTCAAAACGGAGAGACAAATTCCTATACAATCTTTAAAAACGGCGAAAAAAAACTCATACACCAAGCGCCTTGGTATAAGGACGGCAAAATAGCCGGGCTTGTCGAGCTATCGATAGTTATTCCCGAGAAAATGCCCCACTTTATAAGATAATTAAGACTCTAGTTCTTTTTTTAAAGTCTCCAGATCTCTGTCTATTTCTGAGAGCATTTCTTTCAAGTGAGAAAGACGCTCGGCAGCTTCGCTGTCTTTGCCTGCTTTTGCAAAACCTTCCGCAACCCTTGCTATATCTGCAACGGCCTTAGCAGACAACATGTCTGCAAGCCCCCTTATTGAATGAGCCACCTCACGCATACTTGCAGAATCATATTTTTTTAATGATTCATCAATACTGCTTAAGAGACTTCCGTAACGCCTCTTATAGATTTCACAAATTTTAACTATATCTTCGGGACGTTTTAGCAAACGTAACTCGAGTTCTTTTCTGTCAATATGTAAAGTTTTTGCCTCTTTTGCAGGTGAAGTCTTTATTTCTGGGTTTAACCCATCTTGAATCTGAGGTAATGATAAACTTCCTGTTGTTACCGGAGGAGTTCGGTTTTCTGCTGACAAAGCCAAATGTTGCTGCAGAATACCGATTAAATCTTCGGGAAAATAAGGTTTACTTAAATATCCGCTGGCACCGGCACTCTTAACAAGCTCACCCTCTTGTTCAGAGGCGAATGCACTTATAGCGATTATTGGAACATCTTTTATTTTGTTGGGCATTTCACGAATTATCTTTATCGTAGAAATGCCGTCTAATCTTGGCATCTGTATGTCTAGAAGCAAACAATCAAAATGTGAATGTTCATCTTTTTTTATTATATCTAAAACTTCTTCACCGTCTTTAGCGCAAACAGTTAAACCTTTAAACTTCTCTATAATTGAATTGGCCACAAACAAGTTTATTTCATTGTCATCGGCAATTAAAAACTTTAAAGGGCGTCCATCTTTAATTAATCTGACAGAAAGAAGTTCGTCTTTGTTATACTGAGACACACCCTTTTCGCTTGTTTTAACAGGAACGGTAACTATAAAGGAAGTTCCGTTTTCTTCGTCTGACTTGATTCCAATATCACCGCCCATTAAATCTATGATCTGCTTGGTTATAGATAACCCAAGCCCCTCTGTTTTTTGATTATCTTTAATATAAGGGTCAGTATATACAAAAGCATCGAAAAAGCGCTGCTGTTCTTCTTCGTTTAAGTATTTTTGCCTGTCTGTGACATAAAATACGAGGTTTAAGCTGTCTGAAGCTTCGAGAGAATCTGATACACCGACTGACAATTTAATTTTGGCATTGTCATTAGTATTTAAGGTATTGTCGAGTAAGTTTATCAGAAGACGTCTAATTCTGTCAGGGTCTGAAACAATCATTTCAGGAACATCGGGATTGATTTCTAATTCTATTTTTTCAACAGAAAATTCAGCCCGATATCTAAGTATCTCGCTTAAATCATTTAACAATAAATGCAAATTAAACAGAACCGGCTTAACTATAAATTTCCCCGCATCTATTTTTGCCATATCAAGTATGTCGTTAATTAAATTGAGCATCGATTTCGCGGATGTTCTTATAAGCTCAACGACATGTCGCTGTCCGTCATTGTTGCATAAAGAAACCGCCAACTCTGTTAAGCCGATAATAGCTGTCATGGGAGTTCTGATTTCGTGACTGGCATTTGCAAAAAATCTTCCTTTAAGAAGGTTTGCTTCCCTAAGCTGATTTTCAAGATTTTTATGAGTCGTTATATCGTGAAGTATTATCATCCAAGAATCTTCGCCATTAAAAACAACCCTTGAACCTGTAACTTCGGCAACAAACTCTTCTCCGCCATTTTTTTTATATCTGCATTCTTGCCTAAAAACCCCAACTACCGCGTCACTGCTCAATGCATCTTGCCCGTTTTTGTCTGCCAACAAATCATAGTAGCTTGTGCCTGCCAATGGGGCTGTGGCTTCAAAAACGAGAGCCATCTGATGGTTAGCCTCAATTATTTCAAAAGTCTTTGCAGAAACCACAAAAACGCTGTCCGGAGCATAATCAAATAATAGCTTGAATTGCTTTTGAGCTGCCTCATAGTCGTATAAATAGTCATTGTTGCGCACTGCTCCCCGCATTATTGCAATCAAAATGCCAACAAGAAGCAATATTACCAACAATAACCAATATTGGTAATTGCCGTTTTCAGTCGATCTTAACACTATTACTTGCCATTTATCACCCTTTAAAGGCTCTGTTGCATACCAGTAATTTGAATTAAATCCTTGAAGTTTTTCGTAGATAGCTCTGGTTATTTTAGTAGGCGCAATTTTTTTAGACCCAACACCGGGAACCGAAGCTCCCACAAACCTGTCATTGCCCGACATCAGTATATTGCCTGAATAGTCAAGCATCATTGCAGGATAGAAATCTTTAAATACTCGAGAAGCATCTTCAATATTACGTTTTACAACCGCAACCCCTAAAACTCGTCCGTCTTTCAAACTTCGTATTGTGCTTGATGCGTAAAAACCAATTATACGCGTAAACAAACCGGTACCCAATGATATATCGGAAAATCCTGCCTTGGCACGCTTAAAGTATCGCCTAAAACTAAAGTTATACCCGACAATTAGTTCCTCTTGGTGTGAAGATGCTTTAGCAATACCGTTTTCATCCAATAAGAAACAAAGCGTATCAGGATTCTGTGAATTAAACGTAACCAAAAATCTGTTTACCCAAACCAAATTTTCAGGAGTGGGGTCCTCAAAATAATTACAAATGGCCGGAATATTTGAAATAATCGAAGAAGATGTTGTAACAAACTCAATACGCTCATTCATCGTTCGTGCTAAATTGCTGCTTGCTGTTTCAACTATTCCGCCGATTGTTTGTTCATCTTGAGCAAACATTTTATTGCTCATACGAATTCCAAATATACTAAATGAAATAATTAAGACACAAATGAGACCGGGAGTAAAAAGCTTAAAATAATCAGAAGAAGGTGTTTGCTTCTCTTTGTCGTATTTATAGCGCTGAAATAAAAGATATAAAATACCGACAGCCAATACGCTAACCTCAACAAATGCCAAATACTTGAATATGTTCCATGAAAAGCCATAGTTAAAAAATGATATTTCTTTTAGAGACAAAAACAGCAGGACTTGAAGAAAAGCGACAAAAACTGCCAAGACCAACATAAAGGACACAAAATTTTGCCGCTTTTTTCCCTCGACTACTAAGTATTTCCATATGACAAAAATTACAGCCAGCTTAAATAAGGCATAAAGCAATATTGTTAATAAAAACACATTTTTGTCTGTAAATGAATTAATTATTGAAAACGCTACAACTACGGGAACGTGCAGAAAAATACTTACCTGAGATTTTGTTTTTTCGTTCAAATTTCGACGTATAAACTCTAAAGAACAAAGACAAGAAATAATCTTAAAAAGAGAATCAACAACCGCACTCCACTCTGTCGGCTCAACAACATTAAACGCGGCCAACATGCGAGCTAAACCATAAAATATCAAAGCCGGAACTAGCCAATGAATATTGTTATTTATTCTGGTTTTAGGAGGTAAAATATCCGAACATGCCCCTAATAAAACCAGCAAAACGCCGGTGATAAACAGATAGCAAGTAGGAGACAACAAAAACATATTTAATACAACATCACTCATGATTTCATTGTACAATATGCTGTTTTTTTTGTCTACCTAATTACCGGAAGAATATAGCTATTTATAGCCTAACTTCAAAAGCTGCTCTCTCAGACGCTCAATCACATCAAGGGGCTGTGTTAATGCAAACCTGATGTAACCTTCGCCTGATCTGCCAAATCCTGTACAAGGCGTGGTTATTACACCGCATTTTTCCATAAGGTCAATAGTAAACTGCATTGCAGTTACGCCGTTAGGACATTGCGCCATCAGATAAAATGCCCCGGAAGGCTCAAAACTGTCTATACCCGACTCTCGCAAGACAGAAGCCAATAGATTTTTTCTTTCACGATAAACTGACATCAATTCATCAGCACAAGAAGTCAAATATTCTAAGGCTTTTACCCCGGCTAATTGAATTGCGTCAAAAACTCCTGAGTCAATATTAGTCTTTAGCTTTACAAAGCCGCTTATTAAATCAGGATTGCCAACAACAAAGCCAAGTCGCCAACCGGTCATATTAAAAGTTTTACTGAAACTATGAAACTCTGCCACACAGTTTTCTGAACCGGGAATACTTAAAAAACTGCGCCTATCGCTTTCATCATATACTAATTCAGCATATGCCGCGTCTGAAACCACTATCACATCTTTGGCATTTGCCCAATCAACAATCTCCTGCATCTGATCTTTTGTGGCAACAGCTCCGGTTGGATTATTTGGATAATTTACAAACATAACCTTAGCACGAGAAGCAATTTCATCAGGAATAGTACTCAGATCAGGCACAAAATTATTAGATTCCAACAAGGGCATGTAATATACTTCAGCGCCGGAAAAGCGAACAGAATTGGCATAAACGGGAAAACCGGGATCAGGAACCAAAGCAATGTCGCCCTCTTCTAAAAAAGCCCAAGAAAAATGAGCCAACCCTTCTTTTGTTCCGATTACAGAAGCAACCTGAGAAAAAGGATCAGCTTTTACACCAAAGCGCTCAGCCATATACTTGCTGACCGCTTCTCTAAAAACATCACTGCCGTTATAAGAGGGGTATTTTTGGTTTTCATTTTTTGAAGCCTGTTTACAAAGCTCTTCAACAATGAAGTTTGGAGTAGGTAAATCAGGGTCACCTATACCAAAGTTTAATAAAGCTACTCCACGCTCTTTTAATGCATTTTTTCTGTTGTCGATCTCTTTAAATATGTAAGGCGGCAATTCCAAAACTCGTTTCGCAGGCTTTATCTTTTTATCCATTTTTTTATCTTTCTCTCGTTATACCCGGCTTATTTAGCGCTGAAACTATTGATAATTTCTGTAGATTTTTCTGAAGTTAGTCTGTGCATAGAATGAAAACCACAAATTACATCCAGTCTGTCTAAAAAATACACAACCATTTTTTTCCACCAAGGCCAGTCATGACTCACATCATAACCCCATAGATCTAATAGAACAGGCACTCCAGCAGCTTTTAGGTTTGCCGCCACAGTTTTAGCCTCTTCATTCCACTCTTCCCAGGGGCCTTGGCCACTGCAAAGAACAAGCAAATCACTATTGAGTTTATCGCGAAGATCTGCGGGAATAGACGAAGAATACCGAGCAGGACTAAAAGAAAATGCGTCGAAATCATCAAAATTATTCGCTGCAAACCCAATATCATAACATCCGCTCAAGGCCAACCCCAAGTCAAAAACATCAGGGTGCCTAAGCAAAAAATTAGCGGCATGAAAAGCACCAAAACTGCATCCATGCGTCATTATTCCGGCGCCATAATGTCCCTCGCCCAAAATATAAGGAACAACATCGTTTATTATTGTTTTTTCATAGTCATAAACGCGGGAGATGCGCTCTGAATATGGTGCTTTTGAAAACCAGGTTTCATGATCGATACCATCAACACAATAAACCTGTATTTTTTGTGTTTCAATAAAAGGAGCAATAGTGTCTATCATGCCAAAGTTTTCGTAATCGAAAAAACGCCCCTCTTGAGACGGGAAAACCATTATTGGTTTTCCGCCTGTTCCATAAACAAGCATCTCAAACTCTTGCCCCAAATGCTTGCTGAATATTTTCACATACTCTCTGTTCATCGTGATTCTGCCACAATATCTTTAATTATTTTCATTGTCTGATCTTCTGTTTCAGATCTGACCAGATAACCCCAATGTCCCATAACCAAATATTCGATCGGATTCATCGGATGACTGTGTACAATCTGTCTGCCCCACTTTTCATACAACTCGTCATGTGAATACTTATAAGAGCGATCATGTTTTCTTCCCACAAAAGCACAATGATACTTTAATGAATAGTCACGCTTAGGCTCATTTCCGCTTACAATGCTTGCCCACCAATTATAAACGTCAATATCACATGCAAAGTTAAACATATGAGTAGTGACGCCTCCCGGAGGCCTCATATTGATTTCAAGCGCCTGGTATTTTCCGTTCACTTTGAAAAACTCTATATGGAAAAATTTCTCTCTGATATTTGCTGCTTTTACTACGGCTCTGCCATATTTTTCAAGTTCTGCAGGAATCTTTCGCTGGGAATAATACCAACAGTTTTCATTTTTTGCCACAAGATTATGAATATCATCATTAAAAATATGTGAAGTGCAAAATACAATATTTCCGTCACAATCAGTTAAACCGTCAAACGACTCAATAACTCCGCTGACATACTCTTCCATGTAATAATCATAATCAGACTTCACTTTAAAAAAGGATTTCAAATCTTCTTCATTGCGAATGGTATAAGTATCAGAAGCGCCCACGCCAATGTCAGGCTTTATAAAAACCGGATATTTTTTATTAATAAACTTTACGCATTGTTCATAATCTTTTATGACAATACCGTTCGCACAAGGAACCTTTGCTTTGACAAAAACATCATGCATCAAAGATTTGCGTTTGATAAATGAAATCTCACTACTCTTAAATCCGACAGAACCGAAATGATCGCGAAGTTTTGCTTCAATCTCCAGCCAAGGTTCTAAATGAGATTCAACCCTGTCAATTTTTCCAAAATGATTACTAAAAAACTCCGCTGCTGCAAAAACCTGTTCTTCGCTTCCTAAGTTCTTAACTCTGTAATGACCCTTTAATGAGCGAAGCAACTTTGGATCAAGAGCTTCATCAGGCAAATCTGATATACCCAACACATTAACACCATAAGTTGCCAAACTTTCAACAAATTGAGAATAATGAGCCGGATAATGAGGTGAAATATAGAGTAAATTCATGCAAAACGCTCCTGTGTTTTTATTACATGCTATGTATACACGATTTTTTTATGATTAAAAAGCTTTATTATTTTCCTTCTATGCGAAGTATTGCCGTGCGAGCATCATTCTGCAAGCTCGAATTCGGGAATCTGCTCAAGATCTCGCTATATGCCGCCCTTGCCTTTGTGTAATCACGACTATAAGCTTCGTAGGTATAAGCAATAGCAAACTGAGATTTATCTGAAAACTCATTATTGTAATAAGTATTCCCTGTCAAAACTGTCCAATACTCAATAGCTTTAGCATAGTTTGCATAACCTTCACGGTATACAAAACCTATTCTGTAATAAGCTTCATGCACTACCGGACTATTCTGCTGTGTGTCTATGATCCTCTGATAGCCTCTAAGAGCCTCATCATAATTGCGAATCAAGGTTTCATTTGCAACAGCAACCTTTAATTCAATGTCTAAGGTTTCAAGAGAAATCGGATTGTCTTTTATATAATCTTCAAGCAATCTTAGCGCCCGTTGCCCATCCCTTAATACTTCCATGTAATGGTCATACAATTTGAGGGTTATGTCTGTATACATCGGATCTCCCCGATTTTCTTCAAGCCATTTGTAGTAATAATCGGCCGCTTTTTGCGGGTCCATGAGCTCTTTCATGTTTAGATCAACAAGAGCCTTCATTATATCAAGAGAAGCTAACGAATCGGGGTATTCCTCCCATAAGTCTTGGAGTTGCCTTTCTGTTTGCTTTGGATCGCCTAGATCATCCAAATATTTTTCTTTAATTGCCTTTATTTCTTCAAGCACTTCATTGTCTTCTTCTGAATAAACCCTTTTGCTAATTCTTCTTATGACAGCTTTTTCAGCAACCGCAAATTTTTTCTCTTGCAGTCTTTTCAGCTTTTCAACCGCAAAAACCCTTATGCTTCTTATTTTATTATACTCAGCGGCTATTGAATCAAAAAACAACTCCGCCAATTCATCATTCTTTATTTTATCTTCCAACAAGTCGCCTATTCTTAAAATAATATCAAAATTTGCTGCAGTAGGCCTATACGAATCTAACAATTTGTCTAAATAGGCAACAGTTTTAACATATTCGCCTTTTTTTTCATACAAATTTGCAATTTTAAGCATTACTTCACGACTTCTGCCTTCAGATGGGCCATCAGAAAGGTATTCTTGATATTGTTCTATCGCCCGGTCGTAATCTTGTAAGTCATTCTCTAATACTTTGCCGATAAAATAAGGCAAATCACCGCCCCCGCCGGATGACAACGCCTTCAAACGTCTCATTTCTTTTATATTCATCTTTGCTTCAATAATACTTTTGCGCTTTTGCAAAGCATCTCGATGAACAGGATGTAAAGCCTTATATTTTAATAAAAATGTCATATACAAATATGAATTATTATAGTCTTCTCTCTCTTCACAATACTTACTCAACCAATAATAAGCAGAACGCGAGAGCAAACTCTTCGGATATCTGCTTATCAAGGCTGTATACCAACCAAATGCCTTTTCATTTTTTTTCTGAACACAACTTAATCTTGCTAAACGATATAATATCATATCCTTTCGGGCGCCCCTATTACTCATGCTTCTTAAAGCACTTTCATATTCATGCTCAGCTAAAGCATAATTTTTTGACTCTTCATAAATACGGCCTCGATAATACTTCAACAAACTAACATCGCTTCTGTTTTCAAGCTTATTAACGGCATTATTAAGCAAGCCCAGGGCGTAAACATAATTTTTATTTATGCGCCATATTTTGAATATTTCTTCAAGCGACTTGTCTTGGTAACTCCAAGATGAAAGTTCGTTAAACCTGCCCTTATCTTTGCGTAAATTATTAATTCTTTCCGTCAACGATTCCCGCATAAAAGCATCATTCGATGAAGCCAAACCTTTTTCCCAATAAGAAAATGCTTTTTTTTCGTTCTTTTCAATACTTAATGCCAAATCACCTAAATTCATATAAACTTCGTCTATGTATTTTGAATTTGGAAATAATGAGACAAAACTTTCATAGTTTTCGTAAGCACCGTTTAAATCTTTTAGATTTTCTTTAAGTAAATGAGCTCGCTCAATAACTATTTCCTCATCTTCTCCGGCTTTTGCTCCTTTTTTTAACATGTCTGAAAGTTCTGTTACAGCCTGAATAGCCTGAGTATTTTCTGCTCTTACTTTACTCTCCTTGAAATAAACTGAATTAGGATAAACAAGAGTTATCTCATAAAACAAATCTTCGGATCTGTATCTGGTATTTTCAGCGCCTTCGACCATTTTAGCCAATCTAAACATTCTTTCAGCTGTACGAGGGTCTTCAGGATACTGCTCTATAAGTTGCTCGATATTTTCAATCACCCCACGTTTACCCAACTCGTCAACCTTTCGATCTATGTATATAATCGCATCCATCGACTCAAAAGTTTCGGTGTATTCTTTTAATAAACCTGCGGCGCCCGAAAAATTACCATCTTCTTCATACTTCTTGATCAAACGCTTTAAAGCATTTAATCGATATTTTTCTTCTCCGGAATAATTCAATGCCCTGTTTATATAAGAAAAATCTTCTGTCAATTTTTCTAAACGCAAACAAATTTCGGGCCTCCGCTCCGATTCAAATGATAAAGCCGATTCAAAAGTCTTTATGGCTTCATTCTTTTTTTCTTCAGAGATCTCAAGCATCGCCTTACGAATTGAAGCGTTTATACGAATCTTGTCCTTCAAACTGCTATCCGTAATAAGTTTTTCATAAAAACGATATGCATTTTTATTATCTTTTAGCTCTTCGTAAATTTCCGGAATACGTTGTCTGACATCGGTTACTCTGGCACCCGATTCAAAAAATGACAAATATTCAAAATAATACTTATTAGCTTCCTCATATGACTTTTTTTCATCATGAGCTTTAGCTAATCTGAAAAGCAAGTCAGATTGCCAAGATGCATAATTGTGCTTGTTCAATATCGCCCCGGCCTCTTTTATTAAATCATCCAACTTTTTGTCTCGAAAATATCTGGTTGAAATATACTGCTTAGATGCGCGAGAAAGCAACCGAGAGTCTATATTTGAACGCATTAAAATCTCGTATAAAAACATAGCGGATCGCTCAAAATTTGGTTTGCTTTTTGAGTTTTCACGCAAGAAAATATCATAAACTGTATCTGCAGAAAAATCTGCCAAATCCTCTTTTTTAAGACGATCTATATTTTCCGCTCTTTTTTTATCTGCCGACTCATCTTCGCTTTCTGTTTTATTTTCAGAGTCTGCTTTAATATCAGCGCGCTCCTGCGCACGCATTTTTAACCACTGTTCTGATGTAAGAGCTTTTTCAAGTTCGGCAAGTTTCACATTTACAATATCAGAAAGTTCCGGAGACACACGCAATACTCTTCGATAATAACGCTCTGCTCTCTCAGCGTTAAACAATTGAACACAAGCATCGCCCATTGCCAGGTAAGCCCGACCCAAATATTTGCTTTGCGGAAACCGAACGGTAAACAAACGAAGTTTCTCCAGCCCTTTTAATCCTTCTCCGGACACAAGATATAATCGACCCAAACGATATGAGGGAATTTCATTTACAGGGTCAGTTAACCCAAGATGCTTTTCTGCGAACTCATACCACTTTATCGAATTTTCAATATTTTTTTCTGCTCTGTAGGCTATATTCCCCAAGGTGAGATAACACGCCAACTGTATGGTACCCGAAGATGTCTTGCTCAAATCTTCAAATACTTTCTCAGCCTTACCCGGATACAAAGTGTATAACTGAATCCCGGCCTCATAAACAAGCCGCCAGCGATCTTCATCGCTAATCTCAGAGCCTTTAATTTCATCAATTAGATTTTCCAAAGGTTCACTCGAAGAAGCCAACCCTACAACCTCAATTAAATTGCTGTAAGTATTTATTCTGTCTGTATTACCCAAAGTTTCTATGTTTTTTCTTAATGCTTCTTCTCTGATCTTAAAGGCCAAGTCTCGCCATTTTTGCTTATTTATAAAATAATCTTTTTCTGAGGGCAGGGCGTGATCTAAATAATCGCGCATCATGTGAAGGGCTTTTACTCCTTCATTTTGAGCCAAATATACCTTGTAGAGAGTTAAACGGTATTCTTTTGATTTTTCGGTGTCAGGGTAAAGCTTAATAAACTCATGCATTAAACTATGAGCCTGAACAGGATCTTTTAATTGCTCCAAATACAGATTAACACTATCAATCATCCCTTGTCGTGCCCAATAACTGTCAGGATAAACAGAAACCAACTGAGAATATATATCCAGTGCATCAACCGGCTTTTTTAAATGCAAAGACAGTAAGGAAGCTATTCTGTAGCGCACCTCATCAATACGACTCCAGTCATATAAAGTATCTAAATTCCAACTCGATTTTACCGGAGCATATTTTATTATATATTCTCGATATAATTGTAAAGCCTTGTCATAATCACCTATGTCATCATCTGTTATAACGGCTGTCCTAAATAAAGCCTCTCTTACCAATGAATTTTGAGGGTGTCTTGTTATAAATTCGTTATATAATTCCAGAGCTTCATTATATTTTCGACTTCTGTATTTTTCGTAAGCCTTATGAAATAAATGTGTCCCGGGATCCTCTGACGGCAATGTTCTACGAATAGAGGCATCATTTACAGGATCTTCAATCTTTTCATTTCGAGTCTTAAGTAATTCTGAGGCACTTTTATAATAATGAAGCGCCTGATCCGGATTTCCAAGCTTATATTCACTCATATAACCGGCCATCTTACACGCCAACACGCCCCAGTCGACAGCTTCATCATGAGCTGATTTACGCTTTTCTAATGAAACAGATTCCGAGCCAATAAAATGTTGAGGAACCTCTCTGAGCATCTCTAAGATATTTATAGAAGCATCATAATCTTCAAGTTTATCTGCTAAAAGCCGACTCTGCAAAAGCAACGCAACCCTGTATCCTTTAAGACTGTCAGTCTTTTTTATATATTCTCTGTAATCTCGTAAAACACTCTCAAAGTTGTCTTTATCATTATTTTGGTAATAATGATTAAAAACCGCTCTCAAAAAAATTGCTTCTTGATATTCCTGACCGCCCTCTATTACCAGATCAAGATAACTCATGCCGCGATTAGGATTATTAAGGTCAAAACCATAGAGCAATGCCATAAAAATATTAGCTTTGTTTGCCGGAACAACCTCTGAAAACCTAGCTATTTCTTCCCAATTTTCAATAGCACGCATAGCAATTTCTAAATCATAGCCTCTGGTAAAACCTACCAAATACTGTATAGCTTCCATATCTGACTGTTCAGGAAAAGGCTTATAATACTTATAAAAACCGTCGTATATATCTTCTATCCCGGTTAAATTACGGCTCCACAACTCTGCTCGCGCAACCTTTGCTCTTACCCAATAAGCTTTTGCAGGATTTTCACCGATAAGTTTATCCAATATTTTTAAACAAGATTCATAATCTTTTATTTCTTTGCAAATCTCTGCGTCTAGCAACATTGCCTCCCACTTTATCGCAGGATTTACAACTTCTGCCCTTAGAATTCTTTTAAGATAATCTCTTGCTCTCGGGTATTGCTTTAGCTCTTTATAATGCGATGCCAAATACAACAACCCCTCCCCCGCCTCTCTCTGAGAATTTTCTGAAACAAATCCCATTATCGCGCTTCGAATTATCATCGCATCACTTAACGTTTCAGCAACATCAGAGGTCTCTGTTGCGGTATCCCCATTAGCGGCGAATGAACACGAAATAAAGCTAATAACTATAAATACACTTATTATTTTAAACAAAAATTTCATTTTATAACTCGATTTACTGGTATAGGTGCCATAAATATATCAGATTAAAGACAACAGTACAACACTGAATTAGTTTACCTTAATACTCAAGTTATTTAAAATTTAAATTTCTTGTCTTGGGCCTTTGAGGAGGCCATATTGGCTCTTCACTCCTTTCAGATGCCGCCAAAACACTTGAAAGAACCCTAAAAACAAAATCATATATGTTCCTGCTCTCGCTTGCTCTGGGCCCGGCAACGTTCAATACCTTTGGTGAAGTTTTATACAGCCAAGCTTTAAGCTTTTCTTCTGAATCAACCTGTCCATCATTTCCAATCGAAAATATAAAATGAGGCTTTCTTTGAGCTATACAGCAACGAATTGTCAAAATTGTGCCTCCGGATGATTTTTCGCTTAAAAAAATCAATGTTGCACAAGAATCCCTTACGTTCAAACGAGTTCTGTGCTGATACAAATTAGAGTTAGCCTCAATCAAAGGATAACGCAAAGGAACATACTTATCTTCTGACAAGCGTCCCTTCGGACACCAACCCGAGCAAGCCATTCCCACACTCAATGCAAAATCGAGCGCAGCTCTGTCTGCTCCGGTTTGACCTCCGGATATAATCATAGAAAGATTATATTTTTCATGCTTTATAACCATATTTTGTTTAATTAATATAACCTAACCTTTCGTAAAAAATTAAAAATGCAGCATAAAATCCAATAAAAAAAAATCTCCCTATACAAGATAAGAATCCTTTGCCTGAAAAAAATGGGACAAACTATTTCTATTTTTTTAAAAAAATGTTTATAATGAATAAAAATGGAGTCTATATGCAGGACAATCAAGAAAAACTTTTTGCTGATTTCATCACCACACCTTCTGCTGAACATGCTTTAAGCTTGGTTTTGTCATTTAAAGATTACATAAAAAGAATTGCCTGGAAATGGAATGACAAAAACCTATCTTATAACGACAAAGTTAAAGAACTAATTTGTGAAATGCTTCTAATACTTCTCGAAAGCTTCAATGCTAGTAAGAGCCGAGACTTAAAAGCTTTGATGCTTTATTTGCACCTCAAACTAAAAAAAACGATTTTGCGACCGTTTAGCAAAGACCTGCCATTATTTGAAAACAGTAATTTAGTCGGCCGCCAAAACTTCACCCATTGCAAAATAGAATATTCAGATGTTCTTTTTCAAGAAACCCGAAAAACACTTCTTTCTGAGCATAACTTAGAAGTTGCATTGTTATGTTTTTTATTCATCCATGTGTACCCCGACACAAAATGGGCCACAAAAGTTCTCAGCGAAAAGTTTCAAATACCTAATGATACGTCCTTCTACGAAAAAAATCGAAAAAGAATATACCGGTTTAACCATAGGCTAAGAGAAAATCTTGATAAAATTAAAACCATTAAGTGGCAAGAAATTACAGACTGGTCTGTCGGAGAAAGGAACCATTTGGCCTGGCGAATAATCTTTGTTTCACCGACAGAACTCGCTGATGACTTATCGGACGAATTAAAAATATTAGATTTATGGCACGCAGATTTTCATAAAAATGAAAACTATTGCCCCAACAGAATATCAGCAGCAGAAAAAATTTATACTTCTATGAAAAAATTCCACAAGAACAATAACTTAGACTGCCTATTACAAGAAGAAAAAGAATACTGGCAAGATCCACCTGACATACTTGGCACTCTGCTTGGAAAAAACATAAAACACGACAATTCTCTATCTTTAAATGAAGAAGTCTCAAAATCTTTTGTTAATTCTTACAATGACGCCGACAAAAATTTTGAAAAAATTGCCGAAGACATGACAATATGGTTTGATAAACTCTTGCAAGCAAAGTTAAATAAACAGAGCAAAGAGCTATAGCTCTTGCCTAATAACAATAGTTAGGTTATAATTTTAGCCACTTTAAAAGCCACGAGGGCAAAATGCAAAAATTTAACCAAAAAGAAATTGATAAACGAAGATGCTTCGGTATTATAAGCCACCCTGACGCAGGCAAAACAACACTGACAGAAAAACTCCTGCTTTTTGGAGGCGCAATTCAAATGGCCGGCGCCATCAAAGCAAGAAAATCTGACAGGCACGCAACGAGCGACTGGATGAAAATTGAACAGGAGCGCGGTATTTCGGTAACAACTTCTGTAATGAAATTTAACTACAGAGATTATGAAATAAATCTGTTGGATACTCCGGGGCACCAAGACTTTTCTGAAGACACATACCGAGTTCTTACAGCTGTAGACAGCGCACTAATGGTAATAGACAGCGTTAAAGGGGTTGAAACTCAAACAGAAAAACTCATGACAATATGCCGCATGAGAAACACCCCCATTATTACACTCATAAATAAGTTAGACCGCGAGGGACGGCCCCCATTAGACCTGCTCGCAGAAATAGAAGACAAACTTCAAATCGAATGTATCCCTCTCTCTTGGCCAATCGGCTGTGGCAAGACGTTTAAAGGCGTTTACAATATTTATAAAAAATCAATATCTATATTTAGACCCGGTGAAGCAAGAAGACCACAAGACACAATCACAATAAACGATCTGGCTGACCCCAAACTTGACCAATTGCTCGGTTACCAAGCCAAAGATCTCAGAAACGATATTGAGCTGCTAGAAGGCGCTGCTGACCCCCTAAACCTTGAACACTACCTAAGAGGCAACCAAACCCCCGTATTTTTCGGCAGCGCATTAAATAACTTCGGCATACAAGAACTATTAGACGCATTTGTCGAATTGTCGCCCTCGCCAAAACCAAGAGAAACCGAAACCAGAACCGTAATGCCATACGAAAAAGACTTCAGCGGCTTTGCGTTTAAAATTCAAGCAAATATGGATGCCGCTCACAGAGACAGAATTGCCTTTGTAAGAGTTTGCTCGGGAAAATTCACAAAAGGCATGAAAGTCATGCACCACAGACTCGGCAAAGAAATCACACTTTCGAATGCCACAATTTTTATGGCCCAAGACAGACAAAACGTTGAGGAAGCTTTTCCGGGCGACATAATCGGCATACATAATCACGGCACAATTAAGATCGGCGACTCATTCTCTATTAAAGAACCGCTTAAATTCACCGGAATACCAAGTTTTGCACCTGAGCTGTTCAGAAGAGTCATTTTAAAAAACCCATTAAAAACAAAACAACTCCAAAAAGGATTGCAGCAGCTCTCTGAAGAAGGCGCAATACAAGTATTCAAACCTTTATTCGGCAATGAATACATTATTGGCGCAGTCGGCGTTTTGCAATTCGATGTTACAATATCGAGGCTCAAAGAAGAATATGGCGTTGACGCTATCTATGAAGCTCTCGACTTCGGCATCGCAAGATGGATCGTTTCTGACAACGAAGCAAAGTTAGAAGAATTCAAAAAGCGATACAAAACCGCTCTTGCTCTCGATACTGCCGAAAAACTTACCTTCATGGCACCCGACAAATGGCGTTTAAACTATGTAACGAAAGAATGGCCCGAGATTAACTTTCTCGAAACACGAGAACACGAGTAAAAAACAAAGCGACGATTTTTTTCGTCGCTTTTTAATTATTCCAGTCAGGTTTTGAAGGACTTTCTCGAAATATACACGAATCTTTTGCACAGGGAGTTTTGAAGATCGCATACCTGCTGCAACTTTTGCATTCAGGTTGAAGACATCGGTTAGAACATGAATTTCCTGATTTCTTTTTCATTCTGACCTCCTCAAACTAACATAACTCTCTTAATATATATCGGCATTTTCCCAAAAAAGCCTTAGGTGTCTTAATCAAGTAATTCGAAACATTTCTCGGGATTATTTATGGGAAGGGCGTGGCCGGCATTATCTGCCACAAAAATCTGTGCCTTCGGCAAACATTCTGCCAATGCGTTTTTTTGAAATTCAATATCAAGAAATTTATCAGAGTTCCCAAATAATGCTTTTACAGGAATATCAAGATTTTTTAATTTTTCGAAAACCGCTTTGTAGGTCAATGCCATCCAATTACAATCATTCACTTCGGCAAGCAGAGTCTCAAACCTTGTATAGCGAGGCAACCAAGTTGAAAAATAACTTTCTTCGGGAACAACCGGATAAAAAGAATCTACTATGCGCTTTTTTGAAGGTTCTTGAGCCAGCAAAGGCTTGAAAATACCGAGAATGGTCCCCAAAAAGGGATTTTTTGAATGCTTAGGCAGGCTTGAAACACTCTCGTCTTTTGGCTTTATATAGGGAGAATACATAATTATTCCCTTAACTTTTTCAGGAAACTCGGCAGCAATTTTACACGCAACAAATGCGCCGAACGAATAGCCGATCAGCCAAGACTTTCCTCCGCATTGTTTATCGATAAACTGCGCATACGCCTTTGCATCAATATAAGGATCAGCGACCGGGCTTAACAATTCTTCGCTGCAATTGTGTCCCGGACGATCGGGAATTATCAATCTGCAGTTTTCTCTATTGAATTTTTCAGACATTCCCGAAAAATCTTTTCGGCTCCCGGGATTGCCATGCAAAGCTAAATATGCTTCGCCCGAACCGATTTCTGAAAAAGAAATTCTGGTATCCAATATATTTACAAATGAATTCATATCACGAAAAGCCATTTTCAAAACCTCATTTCGATTATTCAAAATGATTGTAGCACATATTAACTTAATAAGTTTATTTTATGTTAATATGCTGTATAATTTTATCGGATAATTAACTTATAAGACTTTGCAGGAGCGACAAATGCAAGATATTGACTACCAAGCATGTTTACAAGAAATATATGAAGAAACAAAGCACCTCCTCGGACAAGGCAAAGTCGCCGAATATATTCCTGCCTTAGCTGAAGTTGACCCGAACCAATACGGAATAGCAATTCATACTCTTGATAACAAAACCTACACAATAGGTGACGCAGAAACCCCCTTTTCAATTCAAAGCATTTCAAAAGTATTTGTTTTTTCAATGGTATTTAAAGCATTCGGAGACAAACTCTGGAAAAGAATGGGAAGAGAACCATCAGGAAACTCTTTTAACTCACTTATACAACTTGAGCTCGAGAACGGTATTCCAAGAAACCCATTTATAAATGCCGGAGCACTGGTTTCAACAGATTGTCTGTTTTCTTTGTCTAAAAACCCACTAAAAGATATTTTAAATTTCGTCAGATCACTTTCTAATAATCCTAAAATAATATACGACAGCGTAGTTGCAAACTCAGAAAAAGACACCGGCTACAGAAATGCGGCCCTCGTAAATTTTATGAAAAGCTTTGGAAACATAGAACATGACGTTGATTCTGTTTTAAACACCTATTTTCACCAGTGCGGGTTAATGATGAACTGCATTGATTTAGCCAAAGCCTTTTGTTTTTTGGCAAACAAAGGGATTAACCCTTTTAACGGTGATTCAATTCTGACATTGAGTCAAGCTAAGCGTTTGAACGCCCTAATGCAAACCTGTGGACTTTACGATGAATCCGGTGAATTCGCTTTTTCAACAGGACTGCCGGGGAAAAGTGGAGTCGGAGGCGGAATAGTAGCAGTCGTTCCGAATTTATTGTCAATTTGCGTCTGGTCGCCCGCATTAAACAAACACGGGAATTCACTCATAGGAATGAAAGCACTTGAACTGTTTACAACTAAAACAGGCATTTCAATATTTTAAAAAAACACCTCCGGGCATTTATTTGCCGAGAGGTGTTTCTTAAAAACGCTTTATGGCTAAGTTTACTCAGAACAAAAACTTAAACATATTGAAAAACTCCATCTTGGATTTTTTCATAAGAGATTTATCCCATGACGCAAAGTCTTGCAAAGTAATTTCGTTGCACCTGCTTAAGTCTTTTTCTAACATTACCTTAAATACTTTTGCCAAGCGATAGTCTTCTAATGCAACAATATCTTCGGAATCACTTGTGTGACTTCGCGAATTTACGTTATATGCTCCGAGTGTTACCGCAAAATCGTCAAACAAACTAACCTTAGAATGTAAGGTTTGAGCACCACGCCACTCAAAAATTCTGGCGCCGACATTTAAAACCCTCTCGTAAGCATATCTTCCGGCCCAACCACCACTCGGATGATTATTAGACTCTATGCTGTTGGTTATAATTTTAACCTCAACGCCTCTGGCGACCGCGTCAGCAATAGCTTTTACCAAACGGTCTGTCGGAATAAAATACGCAGATTCAAAAATCACTTCTTTTTCAGCCATGTTCAGATAGATTTCAAACAAATCTAACACATTGTCATCTTTATCATCTATCGGGAAAGTCGTTATAAAACGGGCATTAACATCTTCAAATACGGGCGGTTCTTCAAAATAAACAGGAATGGGCCCTCTGATTAGCTTATCAACATTTTTCAAAGGCTTAAAACTATTAACTTTTTCATGGGCTTCTTTTTTCTTGGCATAATCACCTACTTCATTCCATTTTTTCAGTGTTAAGTCTTCCCAGTTTTGTTCAAAAAGATCCAGTATAGACCTTACCAAAGGACCTTGAACCTCAACATCTGTATCACGCCAGCCGTATTCTTCTATTTCGCCTTTTGCGTATTCGTCACCTATGTTCATACCGCCGACAACAGCATAAGTTTCGTCGACAATAAACAACTTCTGATGAGATCTAAAATTAGCCTTCAACAAATTTTTCAATATAGGATTATTTATTAATACTTTTACACCTGCATTTTTTAATCGTTGAATGCATCCGTCTTTTTTGCCAAAAGAAAAGGCGTCATCTAATATCAATCTGACGTCAACCCCGGCTTCGGCACGTTCGCACATAACATCTGTCAGAGCATTCCCAATTTCATCATCATTAAACAACAAAGTCTGAAGATATAAGCTTGATTGAGCTGATTGCCCCAGAGCGAGTCTTCTTGCAAAACTTGAACGACCGTTTGCCAACAGCTTAATTTTATTCAAAGGAACTAATTTTGAACGAGTTAAAGCTTCGGTAGAACCGGGCTCATAGGTGTCCAAGACAGCTACATTATATTCTTCAAGCGCCTTGTCAAGTTCTCGGGCCTTAGCAATTCTCTTAATATTGTTTATACCGTATGAACCAAAATTAACTAATTTAACAGGAAAAGCGAACCAAGATGTTTTGGCAAATTTTCCATACTTATTTACTGTAGAATCAACTATTTCTTGGTATTCTTTTCTTTTTTGATCAACAACCGAGAGTTTTTTGTAAACCCTTATAGTTGCCATTGCCTGTCTTCTGTATTCAGAGTTCTGAACTGTACGCGCATAATTTAAAAGGACTGTTTGAGTCTGTGACAAGCTCTTTGTCTGCTGATAAACGACATCAGCCAAGTTTAAGTAAGCTTCTTTTTTTAATTTTTCATCTGTGCAATTCGTTATGAAATCTTCAAGCATTGCTCTGATTTTGTCGTAATTAAGGTCACTTGACGGTAAGCTCATTTCAGCTACGATACCGTCATATTGACGTTGCAAAGTTGACTTCTGACCCGTTTGGCCCGTTGCGTCAGCTGATTTAATATCAATTACAGATGGAACGGCAGAATCGGGATCGCTATAATAAGCCAGTTTGCCGATTGACTTATAGTAAGCTTTTGAAGCGGCCTGAAGCTCTACGAGGATAGAAGAAACAGCCTGGGGATCAGCTTGAGCAGAGATAGCCTCTCTGTATCTGCTGTATAACGCCTGATACCTGTCAAATAAAGTTTTAACGTCTTCACCTGCAAAAACAGCAGACGCAAAAACCAATATAAAAATCAAAAATAAATATTTGTTTTTATTCTTCATAACCGCTCCGTATTACAATGGTATTTTTATAGTGTAATGATTTAATTGCTAAACAGCAAGGCTCAAATGTACACCGCGCCCGTATTTTTTAGAAGAATAGAATGTAAACGGGCATCTTCTCAGACTTTCCTTTGAGTTCTACTTCTCCCAATAATTCCCCTTTATAGACAGAAGAAACCATTTTATAAACATCTTCTGAAACAAGACATCGCTCAAAACGCTGTTTTTCTGCAAAAGCTTCGATTCTGGCTGCCACATTTACCGTATCACCGATTACGGTAAAATCGCGTTTTTCCCCTACTCCCAAAAAGCCGGTAACTACCGTTCCAACACTGATTCCTTGAGCGACAGGAAATGGCAAGCTTCCCATAGCCTCTCCTCTGGAAATCCTTAAAGCGGCCTTACAAGCCGACTTTAAACATTCATCAAGACTTCTGCTGTCAGGGTGAAACGCAATAAGTTGCTTATCACCTATTATTTTATCTATCTCGCCGCCTTCATCCGAAATGACTCCCGCAATGTAAGCCACATGGCGCTTTAAATCCTCAAAAAGAACTGCCGGAGGCATTTTGGCCATATAACCCGAAAAATCAGGTATTCCAACATACAATAAAACACAATCTGCTTTTCGGCTGGCATTGGCATGACCGTGCAATGTCTCTTTTTGAGCAGATCCGGAAAGCATTTTACCCATCATTTTCTTCTCTTCCAAACCTCGCATCATTCGATCAAATGATTGACACAAAACACCTAGTTCATCAGATCTTTCATAGCCTATTCTGTAAGAGAAGTCTCCGGCATTGGTTCTTGTCATTCCATAGGTTAATTTTTTTATCGGCTCAAGAATATCTTCTGCAACACTGTTAGCAATCATCAAAATTAACAATGCAGACATAAACATGGCAAAATAAAAGATATAACGCCTCTCTGAAATAAAATCTTTAATAGAAGACAAATCGGCTAGCGTAAGAATTGTAACAGTAGATAAGTCTGTTCCGCTGACAGCTTCGAGCAGGTAATCTTTTCCGGAAACCTTTACATTTGCAGAAACAGGAAGATTAGATAAAGAAACATAGCCGCAATACTTTTTCATAATATTGCGATCTGCTTCAAACTTACCTAAGTATATTGTGCCATATGCGCTTTTTTCTGTGGCAAATACTCTAAAACCGCTGTCAATTTCTCCGGATCCATGTTTTTTTAAAGAGTTTTGATATTCATTGTATTCAGCTGCAAGCTCAGGATAAATGCGACCGAACATTATCATCCAAATTATTGTGTAATCGGGATTTTGAATATTGGGCACAACATGCATAACGATTCCAACTGTAGCATCCGCAACCCTTAAAATCATCGGAGTAGATATGGCGTGAGGAAGTCTTAAATATGTTTCTTCTCCAAAAGTAGATCTCACCATTTTCATGCTAGATTCAATATACAAGTCATTTTGCAAACCTACTGCAGCATTAGAAGAAAAGCCTCTTGAATCTGAAGTTAGCTTTGTTATTTTACTGCCAACTTCACCCAACAGTCGCGCAAAATCTGAAACACTGCCAAAAGATTTTTTAGCGTGTGTCCAATCTTTTGCTGAAACAATTATTTCTCTCATTCTAAAATGAGACATGTTTTTTGAATTTTCTACTCTTTTTATCCAAGAATCTAAAATCCTCTCAAGAGAATCAGTACCAAGCTCTTTTTTATTTGCGGCTTCAAGCTCAATGTCTTTGTTTATGGTCTTAACGGCTTCAGTGATTTCACCGGAAAAACTCATATCCTTAATAGTCTTCCAACCACTGGGATTAGAAAAACCAACGGTAGTTTCAAATCGTTTGGCAAAATTTTGAAGCTCTACTTGTTTTCGAGAAACTCTTACATTCTCTTCTTCATTCAAATATAGTTCATACAAGAAAAACACTGTAATCATAGGAATTACAGCCACACTGATAAGAGCAAGCCATAATTTTGCAGAAATAAAACGATTTATAAAAGTCTTGCCTTTTAATGTTTTAAATAAAAGCACTGTCATAGAAAAACAAAGCAGCAACAAAAACGATATAAACAAAAACCGGTCACCCTTAAGTTCAGAGGGAATTCTTCTGGCTAACAGAAAAACATAATCTGCAAAACCCAAATAAAAACTTCCTGAGTAGGTGACATGATCATTATCTTTAAAATTTAGCGGATCCGATTCGTATTTTCTTATAATATTTACAGGAAAATCATTTGATGTTACCCATCTTGCATCTTTTCCTACTTTAGGCTTAACAGCAACGAATAAATCAGATTCATCATCCGTAAAGCTGTCAACAATTAGTTTTAAAGCACCTTTTTTTTCTGATGCATTTTTAGTTAATAAAAAATAGCCAAGCACAGGATAATTGCCGCTTTTATCCGGAGTTTTTGAGTGCAGGTAGTCCCAAAATATCAGTTCGGGAACCCCCTCAGAAGGGTTGTTGTCTCTTACATTCATTCTGAATGCTCTTGAAAAATACTCATGAAAAATCCCGCGTCCGAGATTCATAGGTTCATCGAATATGCGCGCCATCATATGATTGTAAAAATTTCTATACCCTTTTTGCAGATAGCTTGTCGCAATAAGTTTAAAATCATTGACAGATCTTTCAGAAAACCCGTTCGCACTAGAAAACAATGGTTTTTCCTGCCCTCTGTTTTTATTGTCAAAAACATGAATCATATGGCGATTTAGATTGTAATTTTCGGAAAACAAATTAACTTTAGCGGCGATGAAGTTGTTTAGTTCAGCTTCAGAAATGTTTCCGGCAAGTTTTTCTTCCAATTCATACAAAAATTGTCTGCTTTTATTTTCAAATGCAATTTTTACTATTTCTTCACTTTTTAATAATTCCGACATATTTAAATTTGAATAATATAAATTTGTCTTTTCCGAATTCAATCTCTGCGAAATGCTTGCACCATATCCCAAGAATGCAATTATTGCGCTAAAAATCACAAATGATAAGCCGGCAGTAAATGCCATTTTTTTAGGAATTCCTATACCAAAGCCGGCCCTTATTCTTTTAAAAGAATCTGAACTGACCTTTTTTTCATTAGCCGCCATATAACTATTTGCCATTTTTTCTTTTTCTTTTAAGCCGACAGAATCCACGGGTAATTCGGATGTTCCTAGATCAGATAAAATGTATGCGGGAATATCAGTGTTTTCTAACCGCGCAAACAATAAACCGTTGCGCTTAAGAGTTTCACAAACATATTCGTCTATTACCAAAGGAAATGCAGGGTTTTGCGGTGATAAGGCTTCAAGTTTTGCAGCAGTTTTAAGAGGTTCGCCGAGGATTGCGTAATCTAACCTTGTATCGATACTTCCGACGGCCCCGGAATGCATTTCGCCGTATCTCAGACCAATTCCGATTTTATAAGTAAAAAGCTTCTCTTTTCGTCTTTTTCGATTTATTTGAGCCAATTTTATTATCATTCTTGAGCTTGCATTAAATGCGCGCATAGAGGCGCTTTCCTCGAATCTGCTGTCCTCAGGAAAAACAGCCTCAATAGCGTCACCGATATATTTGTATATTCTTCCGCCTTGTTCTGAAATCACTTTGGTCATTTCTGCAAAATGCTCGTTCAACAAATCTGTTATTAACGACGGATTATATTTTTCGCATGCACCTGTAAAGTTCCTTATGTCTGACACCAAAGCAACTCCGCAAAATGATTCAGTATCAAAACCGGTGCTTTTGCCCTTGCTTAAAGCCTCAACAGCTTGATCAGATATTAAAGTTGCAAGCTTCTCCCTTTCACGCAAACCCTGCACCATCATTGAAAACTCGTGACAGAGCTGTCCCAACTCATCTGAACTGTCTCCGGTGATTTCTATCCCGAGCCTTCCGGCCGAAACTTCTTCTAACCCCTCTTTTAGGCCGGAAATAGGAGCGACTATTATTCTTGAAGAAATGTAATTGCATGAAATAACCACTAAAACTGTCAGAAACAAAATAAGCAACAGTATTGCAGAACGAATTCTTGTCGAAGTTAAAATAGCGTCTATAGAACCGGAACCTACAATTATTAAATCTTGAAAACGCTTAGACGGAAAAGCAAAAAAGAAAAGATTGTCAACCTGACTTCTGGAATAACTGTTTCTGAAAGCAGCGAGCTGTGCCTGTTGTTTTGCATTATTCAAAAAAACAGATGAAAAATGTCTGCTTGACTTTTTCATTAACTCTAACCCCTGAGAAGTATTTTTGTATGAGGCAAAAATAAACTCGGGATTTTTTATTGCCAATAAATTTTCGGTTAGATCGTAAGTTTCATTATCCAAAGCCTGATCATCCCAGCGAACTGTAACGACACAAAATGGTTTTTCATCAATGTATATGTAATCATTTAGCCTTAAAGAAAGCTTTCCGCCCTCTGCATTTGAAATAACGGTTGAGCGCCTTTGATCTAAGGCCACGTCCAATTCAACGCCTTCCATAGATAAGTAGGCGGCAGAAACGATTTGCTGTTCTGAATTTGGCTTTAAAAATTTTAACCGGTCTTTGGGAATTCCTGCTTTTATCTTATGCTCACGTAATTTGACGGCAAGGGGATAGATTATTCCTTCTGAATTTCGATCTTCCTGATTAATTTCAACGTTTTTATTAGAGAAAAAAGCTTCGTTACCGAAATTACCTTCATCAAAAATTCTGACAGAAATAATAGGAAGCTTCTGAGAGCGGTTATTATAGATTTCCAATACTCTGTCTATAGCCTTACGACTCTCCACACCGTCACTCTTCAAAATCTGCTTCAATTTTTCATCATTTAAAACTTCATGAAAAGCTGTGTTATATTGGTCAAGCAATTGAGCTTTGCGCATATCGAATTCATTTATACAACTTTGCAACCCGGCAACGGATTTAAAATACGCCGCTTCTCGGTATTGTATTAAATATCCGTAAAGAGTTATGACAAGTAAACTGACCGGAAAAACCGAAGCTAACAAATAGCTCATGGTAAATTTGGTTTTTAAGCTTATTTCAGGCCAATCTCCCAAAAAAACACCTTTAAACAAAGTTAAAAACTGTATTCCCAACCAAAGCAAGTTAATTGAATATAACCAGTAGGGAATGTTTAAATTTTTTTCGATAGACGGATACAAGATCACCGACAAGTGGGTTTGAGCTTTTGCGACATGTGCATAAGCCGTATAATTACCTAAATTTACGCCATTCGGAGGTTCTTTTTTTGTCCAATCGCGCAAATCATTTTCACTCTTAGGCAATACTGATTTTATCCAATTGTTAAAAAGGTTTGAGCTCTTCAATGAATCATTTTGATACACTGCACCGCCGTATCCTTCAAAAATCGGCACAAATGCAGCCATAGTGCCGGGATAAGAAGGAGCAAACTCTTTTATGGCAAGTTGTCGTCCCGCCTCTTCATTTGTAATTTGATTTTTACAAAAAAGGAAAAAGCCGAATTTTCCTTTTTGCAAAACTTCAAAATAATTCCACAAAAAACAATGAGACTCTAATTCATAAAGACAATAAGAAGCTTTGCCACGTTGAGTTTTTCCATATGAATCAACGTCTATCGGAGAATTTAAAAGATTGGCCAAAAACTTTTTTCCGGCCGACTTTTCAATAGCATAAACATCATCCTCGCTCTCGACATCGACTAAATATTTAAAAGCTGAAGAATAAGCCACCCTCAACGGCTTTTTCTTGCTTTTGTGATATATAATGTCCCCACGGCCTTCAGGTGGCAAATGAAAAACAAACAAATCATAATCAGGAAACGGAGAGGCGAAAATTTTACCCGCAGAATTTTCAATATATGATTTTAAGGTTTGAACATTCGGAAGAGTTTGAGCATAACCCTTAATTATTCGATAAAAATCACCTGCCTGCTTGGCAAAACGAAATGAAAAATCAGCAGAAGAAGCCAAAGCTTCAATTTCTTGCTGTGCGATCTCTTTTTGTCTCTGAATTTCTAAAGTTCTGTTAATTTCTGCAAAATAACTATATCCCAAATTTAAGGCAATAATTGGAATTAGCCACAATAACACAGGAAAAAACATACTATGTTTTTTCATTTTTGTAAGAGTATTGTCACCCATATTAACCGGAACCGTTTTTTCTGTTATAGACCAAGCATAGCGAGTCGATCATCGACAAAAGATAACCATAAAAAAATAATTCGAGATTATTGTCTTTAGTTAAATCGTCAATTAAACCACGATAGGCTGTTTCAATTTTTTTCTGGTTACCTGAAATCATTGCTGAACGCAATTTATTGGTATTAGCCTGCATAGATCCGCTGACATTAATAACATAAACCGCCAAAAAAGACATCAAAACAAAAAATATTACCGCACCTCTTATTTTTGATCCTGAAATCCAGGCACCATAGCCCGGGCAAACAATGTTAGCTATAGTTACTTTTAAATAAGATGGGGGTATCTTTTCTTTGATATCTTGGCCAAATTCTGAACTAGATTGAGAGACATCAGAATCAGGCTCTCTGACTTGAGATGTCACTTTCGCAATGCCTCCAAAAGCTTTTTCAAATCCACACTATGCGCTTTTGCAGCCTCTTTCAAAGTTTCGCCTGAGGCAATAGAGCATCCAAAACAATGCATGCCGAATTCTTTAAAAACCGATTCGGCAGCTTTATTTTTGTGCAATATTTCGGCTACGGTCATTTCAGGTGTAATTTCCATTATTCTTCCCTTCTTTTTTCACAATGTTCCGATTCAAACTGCTCTGATTCAACACCAATTGGTTTTTTCTGGTTTTCTTTAAACAATAAAACCCATATAGTCTGAAATACAATCTTTATATCTAGTATTAAACTGTAATTATCAAGATAATAATAATCGTAAGTTACCTTATCCACAAGTCGCAAATAATAACGCGAGTTTACCGCCGCCAAGCCCGTAACTCCCGGCTTAACAGATAACCTTCGACCTTGAAACTCGAAGTATTCGTCGACAAAAAATGGTCGCTCGGGTCTTGGGCCCACAACAGCCATTTCTCCGATTAATACCAAAAAAAATTGCGGAAGCTCATCTAATCCGAAATGCCTGATAAATTTGCCAAATTTTGATATTCGTGGGTCATCGCTTGTGGAAACTACAGGTCCGTTGGTAGATTCTGAGCCCATCCTCATAGATCTGAATTTTATTACATCGAAATCTTTTCCATAAAGCCCAACTCGTCTTTGTTTGTAAAAGATGGGGCCCGGAGAGTCTAATCGTACAGCCAAAGCTGTTAACAACATCACAGGAAAAGTAATTATCAAGGCAAAAATTGAAAAGCAAACATCAAAAGCGCGTTTACAAAAGCTCTCAAATCGATTTAAAGGAAACGAAGGAATGGTTATTAAAGGATAATCTTCAAGACTGTGCAAACCAACCGTTCCGGATGCTTTTCTGGTATCGATCATAATTTTAACATTGAAAGCATGCGGCTTTTCTTTTCGCGCATAATATATTTGAGCCCAAAATTTATCCAGATTTATTGCAGGATCTGTAACAAAAACTTCGTGAATATGCTTTAGCAAAACAACAGAAGCTAATTCGTCGATTTCTGAACTTGCCATGGTCTTTAAAATTCTGAATCGTATGCCGCCACGTCGATGCAAATGCTTTATAATTCTTCGTCCCTCTCCAATATCGCCTATAATTACAGCCTTTAAAAGCAACGGATGCGGCTTGAACAAAACAGCAATAACAGCTCTCAGCAGAAATATCGAGCAAATGCTTCCGGCAGTCGACAGCAGAAAAATAGCGCGAGGAAATGTATGAGCATAGGCTGCCAATTCCCTTGAAAAAAAGGCTGCCATATAAAACGTGAAAAAGGTCAGTAACATCGTTCTTGTGACACAAGCAAAATTATCGGAAGGCGCATTAAAGCGACGAATTGAGAAAACACCGTTTATTAGACCAAAAAAAACATAGAAACCAAATAAATAATACCGAACCTGATAATATGAACTTAGATATATTTCTACCTGTGGAGTATTTCGAAGCCATAATATGAAAATATTCGCAAAAACTGAGTTTAAAATTATTGCATCGAAAAACACCGACAACAAAGCAAGAATATTTTCGGCACCGTTTGGTAAACGAATGCCATTTAATCTAAAAAAACTGCCTTTTGTTTTTTT